>JBFHMM010000042.1:0-19501 GCA_041594355.1 Paracoccaceae bacterium
ATGATCGTCCAGAAACGCCCAGCGCCCATTGTACAGCCTCAGTCCTTCCCACACCCCGTCGCCCAACATGAAGCCGCTGTCAAAGACACTAACAGTCGCCTCCTCTCGTGGCACGACCTTTCCGTTAACATGGATCAAAATGCTTTCGTTCCGGACATCGTCCTGGGCTTGATGGGTGCTCATTTTCTCGGGCATCTCGGTCTCCTGTTGGCGACGCTAGACCGTCCGAATTCTTGGACCAAGCGGTAAAATGACGTCACCACTGTGTGAGCCCGGACTGCGGCAGCTTGCGATTTGATACGACCCGCAACATCGTTGCCGGAAAGGAGCTGATCATGACACACAGACAGACCCTGGAACAGCTTGCCCAGATCATAATGATCGCTATTGCCACGGTCGTACAAGGCCATCGATCACATGCCGCAGAGTTACAGAGGCTTGTTTTGGCGGGCGGCTGCTTTTGGTGCGTCGAATCCGATTTTGAGCGGGTCCCCGGTGTGACTGCCGCTGTGTCGGGCTTCGCTGGCGGCACATCCTCCTATCCTACCTACAAGCAGGTGACGCAAGGCGGCACGCGCCACTACGAGGCGGTAGAACTCATCCACGAACTTGACAAGGTAAACCTCGATCGCCTGTTGTTCCTGTTCCTTCGTTCGATTGATCCAACCGATCCGGGCGGTCAGTTCTGCGATCGAGGTGACAGCTACCGCAGCGCGATATTTGTCTCTAACCCAAGCGAAAAGGATGCTGCCAAAGCTGCGATTGCCAAAGCCGCTGCCGATCTAGGGCAAGCGATAGTGACCCCAATACTTTCAAATACCGGCTTTTACCCTGCCGAATCCTATCACCAGAATTACTACAAGGGCAGCAAGTTGATCCTGACCAGGTTCGGACCCAAGCGTCAGTCCGAGGCCTACAGGAGATACCGCAAGGCCTGTGGTCGCGATACTCGTGTCATCGAGCCTTGGGGATCTGCCGCGTCCTTCGCGCAGGGCCATTAATCAGTCTAGGCGGAACTCTTGGACGTCCTTCAGGTCCGGTATCACATCGGCTGTCCCATGTCGGGTCACCATGATCGCCGCCGCACGGGTTGCTTGCATGATCGATTGCGCCATCGGGAGTCCACGGTCGAGGCCGGCCAATACGTAACCGGTAAAAGTATCCCCTGCCCCGGTCGTATCGACAGGGGTCACGGGTATCGCTGGGAATAGCCTGTTTTCACCCGTATTAGTGTCGAAATGTCGGGCACCGTTCGCCCCAAGCGTCACGATCACATCCCGCACTGGAAGCAGCTCTGGCCCGCACCCGATGGCTGCCCCCAGTTGCTCGGCTTCTACCGCATTAAGAATCAGAAAGTCCAGGTGCGGCAGAACCGCCTGTACCGCATCGGCATCAAAAGGCGCCGCAGCATAGCAAACCCGCAACCCCATCCGCGCACCTAGCGCAGCGGTCTCCGCCTGAGCATTGGTTTCATTTTGCAGAACCAGGGTGTCACCGGTTTGCGCTGCGGTCAGGGCCACACGAATTCCGTCATCGGAAATGGCCTGATTTGCCCCAGGATAGAGAAGGATCATGTTTTCGCCGCCCCGATCGACGGCAATGATGGCGTGACCGGTGGGAGCCGCGACCTGCGTGATATGGCGGGTGTCCACACCGTATTCCATCAGCCGCTCGACCGCCCAGTCCCCGTCGGGGCCAACGGCACCAATATGGCACACATGCGACCCCGCACGCGCGGCGGCTACAGACATGTTGGCACCTTTTCCGCCCAGAAACCGGCTTAAGTCATCAGCTGCGAGTGTTTCACCCGGACTTGGCAAATGCGGCACGGAATACACGATATCCGCATTGATAGAGCCAAGATTCCAGATCGCCATGACCCGCTTACCCGATCTCGCAGGACGCTAGAACAGCCATGTTCAGGATGTCGTTTGCGGTCGATCCCGTGGAACAAATCTGAATTGGTTTGTCAACTCCGGCCAGGATTGGGCCGATCACCGTTGCGCCGCCCATTTCCTGCATCAGCTTGGTCGAGATGCTGGCCGAATGCCGCGCCGGAACGATGAGAATGTTGGCCGGGCCGGTCAACCGCTGGAACGGATAGCTTGCCTGTGCCTTGGCGTTCAGCGCGACATCGACGGTCATCTCGCCTTCGTACTCGAAATCGACGCCCCGTTTTGCCAGAACCCCCGGTGCCATCGCCATTTTCTCGGCCCGTTCGGATACCGGATAGCCAAAGGTAGAATAGGAAACAAATGCAACACGCGGTTCAAGTCCCATGTGGCGGGCCACGTCTGCCGCACGCTCCGCGATAGTCGCGAGATCTTCGGCCTCTGGCCACTCGTGCACAAGCGTATCGCCGATCAGAACGATGCGACCCTTGTGCAGCAATGCGGTTACCCCCGCCGCGCCGTGCTCCGCATCGGCGTCAAACACATGGTTGATCCGGTCCAGAACATGCGCCGATTTCCGGGTGGCGCCCGTCACCAGCCCGTCGCCGTGCCCATGCGCCAGCATAAGGGCGGAAAAAACATGCCGGTCTCGGGCCGCCAGACGGTGAATGTCTTTCTTGTCAAAACCCTTGCGCTGGAGCCTTTCGTACAGAAAATCCTTGTAGGTATTCAGGTGCTTGGTGTTAGCGGCGTTGACCACCTCCAACTCGCGCACCGCATCACCCAGACCGGCGGCCTCCAGCTTGGCCTTAACATCGTCTTCGCGGCCAACAACCGTCGCCTTGCCATATCCGGAACGCTGATATGTCACGGCCGCCCGCAGGACCCGGGGGTCGTCGCCTTCGGCAAAGATCATGCGTGTCTGCGCGGCGCGGGCCCGCGCATTCAAACCGCGCAGGATGCTGGCTGTCGGGTCCATCCGCGCCTTGAGGCTCAGCTCGTAGGCATCCATATCTATGATCGGCCGCCGCGCGGCACCAGTGTCCATCCCCGCGCGGGCCACTACCGTCGGAATCCGGAAGATCAGGCGCGGATCAAACGGGCTCGGAATGATGTAGTCGCGGCCAAAGGTCAGCGCCTTGCCATAGGCCAGGGCAACCTCGTCCGGCACGTCTTCGCGCGCAAGTTCAGCCAGGGCGTGGGCGCAGGCGATCTTCATCTCATCATTGATCGCGCGTGCATGAATGTCCAGCGCGCCACGAAACAGATAGGGAAAGCCCAGGACGTTGTTCACCTGGTTCGGATAGTCGCTGCGCCCGGTCGCTACGATTGCATCAACGCGCACCTCATGCGCTTCCTCGGGTGTAATTTCCGGATCTGGGTTCGCCATGGCAAAGATGACCGGATTATCGGCCATGCTTGCGACCATGTCCTGTGTGACAGCGCCCCTGACGGAAACCCCCAGAAAAACATCCGCACCGTTCATTGCCTCTTCGAGCGTGCGCAATTGCGTGGCCACGGCATGCGCCGATTTCCACTGATTCATGCCTTCGGTTCGACCCTGATAGATCACCCCCTTGGTATCGCAGACGATGCAGTTCTCGTGCCGCGCACCCATCGACTTCAACAGCTCGATACAGGCAATACCCGCGGCCCCTGCCCCGTTCAGCACGATCTTGACGTCTTCGATCTTCTTGCCCGAGATGTGCAGCGCATTGATCAGCCCAGCCGCGCAGATCACCGCCGTCCCATGCTGGTCGTCGTGGAAAACCGGAATGTCCATCTCTTCCTTGAGCCTCTGCTCGATGATGAAACATTCCGGCGCCTTGATGTCTTCAAGGTTGATACCGCCAAAGGTGGGTCCCATCAGCCGAACGGCGTTGCAGAATTCATCCGGGTCTTCGGTATCCAGCTCGATATCGATGCTGTTCACGTCCGCGAAACGTTTGAACAGTACCGCTTTGCCCTCCATCACCGGTTTTGACCCAAGTGCACCCAGATTGCCCAGTCCCAGAACCGCCGTTCCGTTGGAAATTACCGCAACAAGGTTCCCCTTGTTTGTATAATCATAAGCGGTTTCCGGATTGGCCGCGATCGCCTCACATGGAACAGCAACGCCCGGAGAATAGGCCAGCGACAAATCGCGCTGTGTCGTCATCGGCACGGTTGCCTGAACCTCGAACTTCCCCGGTGTGGGCTCCAGGTGAAAGGCAAGCGCCTCTTCGTTAGTGATTCTCGCTTTGGGCATGGGTCGGTATCCTCCGGGACTGAGCTTTGCCTCATAGCCCAGCCGCGCCATCATCTCAACGTACTTCGGATTTCGCCTTTCGCCGCAGGCAGGTCATTTGTAAAGTCGCGCGCGGTTCATTGACCAAAAGGGGGACGCGCGTTTGGCCAACGTGACGCCGATGATGGCGCAATATCTCGAAATCAAGGCGGCGCATCCCGATTCCTTGCTATTTTATCGCATGGGCGATTTTTACGAGATGTTCTTTGACGACGCCATTGCCGCGTCCGAGGCGCTGGATATCGCGCTGACCAAACGCGGCAAACACGACAACGCTGACATCCCGATGTGCGGCGTTCCGGTTCATGCGGCCAAGGGTTACTTTCTGACCCTGATCCGCAAAGGCTTTAGAGTGGCGGTTTGCGAACAGTTGGAAAGCCCGGCCGAAGCTAAGAAGCGCGGCTACAAATCAGTGGTCAAACGCGACGTCACGCGATTGGTCACGCCAGGAACATTGACCGAAGACGACCTTCTGGAGGCGCGTAGCCACAACTTTCTTGCCGCTTTCGCCGAGGTCCGCGACAGCGCGGCCTTGGCCTGGACGGACATTTCGACCGGTTCGTTTCACGTGATGCCTGTCACACCTGTTCGACTAGGCGCCGAGTTTGCGCGCTTGGCACCATCTGAATTGGTGGTCTCGGAGGCAACCGAGGCAAAAGTCAGCGAATTGGCTTCCGAGTTCAAGATCCCACTGGCCCGGATTGCCCGCAGCAGCTTTGACAGCTCTTCTGCAGAAAAGCGGATCTGCTCGATTTTCAATGTCAGCACGCTGGACGCCTTTGGGAACTTTTCCAGGGCCGAGATTTCTGCGATGGGCGCCGTTGCCAGTTATCTTGAAATCACACAGAAAGGCAAACTGCCACTGTTGCGCGCGCCCGTGCGCGAATCCGAATCCCGCGTGGTTCAAATCGACGCCGCAACCCGGCGAAACCTCGAACTGACGCGATCACTCTCCGGCGGACGTGCCGGATCTCTGTTGTCTGTCATCGACAGAACCGCCACCCCGGCCGGTGCACGTCTGTTGGAACAGCGGCTGTCCAGCCCGTCCCGCGATCTGGCCACAATTCGCGCGCGGCAGGATGTGATTGCCACCTTCCATGACTCGGACCAGCTGGCGGACGATCTGCGTCAGGCTTTGCGGCGCACTCCGGATCTGGACCGCGCCCTGTCGCGACTTGCCCTGGACCGCGGCGGCCCGCGCGATCTTGCCGCCATCCGAACCGCGCTGCAGCAGGCGGACCGAATTGTCGCGCGAACCGCCGGTATGGACTTGCCGGAACAGGCGCAACAGGCGCTGAAAGATCTGTCGGGACACGACGATCTGATCGCGTTGTTGGACGCCGCTCTTGTCGCAGATCCCCCGCTGCTTGCCCGTGACGGGGGGTTCATCGCAACCGGGTACGACCCTGATCTGGACGAGTCGCGAACTCTGCGTGACGAAGGCCGAAGCGTGATTGCGGCGTTACAACAGAAGTATGCCCAAGAAACAGGAATTTCCGCGCTCAAAATCAAGCACAACAATGTGCTAGGGTATTTTATTGAAACCACAGCGACGCATGGCGACAAAATGCGGTCAGCGCCGCTGTCAGAGATTTTCATTCACCGCCAGACAACGGCCAACCAGGTGCGGTTTACGACCGTTGAGCTCAGCGAGCTCGAGACCCGGATTCTGAATGCTGGAAATCATGCGCTAGAAATTGAAAAAAGGCTCTATCAAAGCCTGTCGTCTGCTGTTTTGGATCAATCCGCGCGACTTGGCGCAGCTGCGCGGTCATTGGCCGAACTGGATCTTGCAACGGCGCTGGCCGACCTGGCCAGAGGAGAAAGCTGGGTTCGCCCCAAGGTTACGGACACACGTGCCTTTGATATTCAGGGTGGGCGCCATCCGGTGGTTGAACACGCACTGCGTCAACAGGACGGGGCCGCCTTTGTGGCCAACGATTGTGATCTCAACGCCGATTCCGGTGCCGCGATCTGGTTGCTGACCGGTCCGAACATGGCAGGTAAATCAACCTTTCTCCGCCAGAACGCCCTGATCGCCCTGCTTGCACAGATCGGCAGCTTTGTCCCGGCCGAACGGGCTGAAATCGGAATCGTCAGTCAGTTGTTCAGCCGTGTCGGCGCATCCGATGACCTGGCCAGAGGGCGGTCGACCTTCATGGTCGAAATGGTCGAAACCGCCGCCATTTTGAACCAGGCAGATGAACGTGCTTTGGTCATTCTGGATGAAATCGGCAGGGGCACCGCGACCTACGACGGCCTGTCGATTGCCTGGGCCACGCTTGAGCACCTGCACGAAGCAAACAAATGCCGCGCGCTTTTCGCCACCCATTATCATGAACTGACCGCCCTGGCCGGAACCCTGGGCGGGGTCGACAACGCCACCGTCGCCGTCCGGGAATGGGAGGGCGAAATCGTCTTTCTGCATGAAGTCCGCAAAGGCGCCGCCGATAGGTCTTATGGCGTGCAAGTTGCCCAGCTCGCCGGCCTGCCCTCATCCGTGGTCGAACGCGCTCGCACGGTTCTGGAACAACTGGAAAAGACTGAACGCGAAGGCGGCAAACAAAAATCTCTGGTAGACGACCTGCCGCTTTTTTCAGCCGCCCCGCAGCTGCCAGTCCCACAGCCCCCGCAAGCAAGCAAAGTCGAAGAGGTGCTCTCTACTGTGCACCCCGACGACCTGAGTCCGCGCGAGGCGCTTGATCTGCTCTACAAACTAAAAGAGGCGGCCAATTCCTGACCGCCCCCTTCAATCCAATCAGCAGGTCCGTCAGGACGCCGGGGTCGACGACACGCCGACCTGCGCCGGGCGCAGCAATCGGTCGTGCAACATGAACCCTTCAGCAGAAACCTGAATAATGTCACCCGCTTTTGTTCCCGGCAACGGCGCTTCGAACATTGCCTCGTGCAACTGCGGATCAAAGCGGTCGCCGACCTCGGGTGACACGACAACAATCCCATGCTTTGAGAAGACATCCCGCAAAGCGCGGACCGTCAATTCGATCCCTTCGATCAAGGCTGCCGAGGCTTCACGCTGTTCGTCTGTCGCTGCTTCCAGTGCGCGTTTCATGCTGTCGTAGATTGGCAGCATATCACGCGCCAGTTTTGACCCGCCGTACTGTTCGGCATCGCGCCGTGCCTTTTCTCCGCGTTTTCGCGCGTTTTCGGCATCCGCCAGTGCCCGCATGAATTTGTCCTTGAGAGCATCCCGCTCCGCACGCAACTCGTCCAGCTCAAGCGCTTCGGGGTCGATCTCAGCCATGTCTTCTGCCAACTCTTCCGCCTCGGCGGTTGCGATGTCGTCCAGAAAATCGTCGTTCTTCGGCTCTGCCATTTTTCACCTCTAGTTCCGGTCCGAAATCAGCTTTCCAACCAGCTGTGCCGTGTAATCCACGATCGGCACGATCCTTCCGTAATTCAGGCGGGTCGGACCGATCACGCCCACCGCCCCAATGATCTTTCGATCCGAGTTCATATAAGGAGAGACCACTAAAGAGGAACCCGAAAGTGAGAAAAGTTTGTTCTCAGAGCCGATAAAAATTCTGACACCTTCGCCTTGTTCGGCCAGTTCCAGAAATTCGGCGATGTCTCGCTTGCGCTCAAGGTCATCAAACAGCGTTCGAATGCGGTCCAGTTCCCCCTGCGGGCCGCTTTCGTTCAACAGATTCGCTCGACCGCGCACAATCAGACGCGCGGCGTCGCCTTCGCCGCCGTCCCACACCGCCAACCCGCTTTCGACCATCTCCTGGGCCAGGCTGTCGATTTCCTGGCGTCGGCTACCGATTTCTGTCTGAATGAATTTGCGAACTTCAGACAGCGTTTTGCCTTCAATCAGGGCATTGAGGAAATTTGCGGCCTCGCGCATCGAACTTGGCGTTTGCCCCGGTGGAGGTGTAAACAATCGGTTTTCCACGTGGCCATCAGAAAACACCAGAACCACAAGAGCACGGTCGTGAGCCAATGACACGAACTCGATGTGTCGTATCTCGGCTTCGTGCTTGGGCGTCAAAACCAGCGAGGCACCCTGTGTGACTCCGGACAGCGCCGAACCGACCCGATCCAGCATTCCGCCAACATCACCCTGGTTGCTTGACAGGGTCGCATCGATCTTTTCCCGATCGGAATCAGTCAGGTCACCGACTTCCAACAGGCCATCCACGAACATCCGCAGACCCATCTGGGTCGGTATCCGACCGGCGCTGACGTGCGGACTGTCCAGCAAACCGAGGTATTCGAGGTCCTGCATCACATTTCGGATTGTTGCCGCGCTGACCTTTTCGCTCAGGCTGCGTGTCAGGGTTCGACTGCCTACGGGGTCACCGCTGTCCAGATAAGCCTCGACCACGCGGCGAAAAACTTCGCGCGAGCGATCATTCAGGTCTTCCAGCACATTTGTCACGTCATTCATCCATGCGCCCTCAGTGAAGGTCTGCCATTAAAGTCGCCATATCACAAAGGTCAATCGGGGTTGCATCCGTACGGGACCCGGCGGTATCCCGGCAGCAACCAAAAAAGGATTTCCCATGCGACCCTCTGGACGAAATTTAAGCGATATGCGCCCGGTTTCAATCGAAACCGGAATAACCAAACACGCCGAAGGCTCGTGCCTTATCAAAATGGGCGACACCCACATTCTGTGCACGGCAACCATCGAAGAGCGCGTTCCCCCATTCATCAAGGGCTCCGGTCTGGGCTGGGTCACTGCGGAATACGGCATGTTGCCGCGCGCTACGAACACACGAATGCGACGCGAAGCCGCCGCTGGAAAACAGGGCGGACGCACCGTCGAAATCCAGCGCCTGATCGGTCGGTCCCTACGCGCTGGTGTTGACCGGGTCGCACTGGGTGAACGGCAGATCACGGTGGACTGTGATGTCATTCAAGCCGATGGCGGCACGCGCTGTGCGTCCATCACCGGTGGATGGGTCGCACTGCGTTTGGCGGTCAACAAACTCATGAAAATCGGCGATGTCATCAGCGATCCGCTGGTTGATCCGGTGGCTGCCGTCAGCTGTGGTATCTATGCCGGACAACCGGTGCTCGATCTGGACTATCCCGAAGATTCTGAAGCCGGCGTCGATGGCAACTTTATCATGACAGGATCCGGCAAGCTGATCGAGGTCCAGATGTCCGCAGAGGGTTCTGTCTTTTCTCGTGCACAGATGAACGAATTGATCGACCTTGCTGAAAAAGGCGTCGGCGAACTGGTCGCGGCGCAAAAAGCCGCAACAACATGACCCGCAAGTTTTCCGGTGACCGCCTTTTGGTCGCAACCCACAACAAGGGCAAGCTAGAGGAAATGGCGCATCTGCTTGAACCCCACGGGGTTCAGGCTGTTGGCGCGGCTGAAATGCGGCTACCCGAGCCGGAGGAAACCGAAGACACCTTTGTCGGCAACGCCCGGATCAAAGCCCATGCAGCGGCCAAGGCAACCGGTCTGCCCGCGCTTTCGGACGATTCCGGGATAATGATCGATGCCTTGAATGGCGCGCCGGGCGTCTACACTGCGGATTGGGCGGAAACCGGCAATGGCCGCGATTTCATGATGGCAATGAGCCGCGCCAATTCTCAACTTGAGGCCGTCAACGCCGCGCATCCGCGACTGGCCCAATTCTGCTGTACCCTCGTTCTGGCCTGGCCAGACGGTCACGACGAAGTGTTTTCCGGCACCATGCCCGGACATCTGGTCTGGCCGCCACGCGGTGACAAAGGGTTCGGCTACGACCCAATGTTCGTGCCTGACGGTTACGACATCACTTTTGCCGAAATGGACCGGTGGGACAAAAACAAAATCAGCCACCGCGCTCGTGCCATAAAGCTGTTTGTCGATGGCTGTTTTGGCTGAAGACTGGCGCGACGGGGGCTTTGGACTGTATGTGCATTGGCCCTTTTGTCAGGCCAAGTGTCCCTATTGTGACTTCAACAGCCACGTTTCCCGCGGGATCGATCAAAATGCCTGGATTAGAGCCTATATTCTGGAAATGGAGCGCGCGGCAACCCAGACCACGGGGCGCGTTCTGAATTCCGTTTTCTTCGGCGGCGGCACACCTAGCCTAATGCATCCCGACACGGTGGCTGCCGTTATCGACGCTGCACAAACGCACTGGCAGTTCTCGAATGACATTGAGATCACGTTGGAGGCGAACCCTAGTTCCGTCGAGGCCGGAAAGTTCGCGGGATTTCGCGATGCGGGCATTAATCGAGTGTCGATGGGGATACAGGCGTTAAATGACGTCGACCTTCGGCACTTGGGGCGTATCCACTCGGTATCCGAGGCGCTCGACGCCTTTGCCATCGCACGCAACTGCTTTGATCGCGTCAGCTTTGATCTGATCTATGCCCGCCAGAACCAAACGCCAGCCGACTGGCGCGCGGAACTAAAACAGGCACTGTCCTATGCAATTGATCACCTGTCACTCTATCAACTGACAATCGAGGACGGCACGGCCTTTGGCGATCGCTATCGTGCAGGTGGATTGCGGGGGCTGCCGGTCGAAGACGATGCAGTACAGATGTACCTGGATACGCAAGAGATCTGCACCGCCCAAGGTCTGCCTGCCTATGAGGTTTCCAATCATGCCATGCCGGGCGCGGAATCCCGTCACAACCTGATCTATTGGCGTTATGGCGATTATGTCGGCATCGGTCCGGGCGCTCATGGTCGGATCACCGTGGGCGGCAAAAGGTTTGCAACGGAGAGCCCAAAGGCACCGAACTCCTGGATCACAGCCGCCGAAACCGGAGCCATCCGGTCCATCCCCCTTACAGTAGAAGAACAAGCTCAAGAATACCTTATGATGGGAATGCGGCTTTCAGAAGGACTAGATATTGATCGTTACACCCGTTTGTTGGGTCAATCCTTGCCCCAGCAAAAATTGGACTATCTGATAGACTTAGGCGTGGTTGAGACGACAAAAACCCGGCTATTCGCAACAAAACAGGGGCGGCCAGTACTGAATGCAATCATTCGAGAACTTTTGGCGAATTAACCAGCCATGAAAATCGTTTGGGCCACTCTTGGGATCTTGTCAATTGGGCTTGCCGTGATCGGCGCATTCCTTCCGTTGCTGCCAACGGTTCCTCTCCTCTTGCTAGCGTCGTTCTGTTTTGCCAGATCCTCCAGCCGCATGCTCAACTGGATGCTGTCACACCCAACGTTCGGACCGGTCATCGACGACTGGAACAGTTCCGGCGCAATCGGTCCTCGTGCAAAACGGCTTGCTACGCTGTCGATCGCATTTGTTTTTCTGCTGTCTGTTATCCTCGCGGTCCCAACAAAGTTCATAGTGTTTCAAGCTTTGGTGCTCAGTGCTGTGCTGACTTTTATTTGGACCAGACCAAACGCATGATTTACCGGCTGATCCGCGAACAAAGATCGTCCAGCTGGTCAAGGTTCTCATAAATGATAGTAACACGTCCGGATTCACCGCCGGCACTGTGATCAATACTCACCTTCATTGCCAGAATTGCCGACAGATCCGACTCCAGCGCCCTCGTATCGGCGTCCTTCGTCACAGCTGCTTTCTTTGGCCTTGGAACCGTACCATCGCCGGTCTTTTTCTTCACCATCGTCTCGGTCTGGCGTACAGAGAGGCCACCTTTGACAACTGCTTTAGCAAGTTCAGAGGGATTGTCGGATGTAATCAGAGCCCGCGCATGGCCCGCTGACAACCTCCCCTCTTGAACAAGCTGTTGCACATCTTCGGGCAAATTCAGAAGCCGGAGCAAGTTCGCGATGTGACTACGGCTCTTCCCCAAAGCTTCAGCCAGTTTTTCCTGCGTGTGGCCAAAGCGATCCATCAACTGTCGGAATCCGGCGGCCTCTTCAACCGCGTTCAGATCAGCCCTCTGGATATTCTCTATGATCGCAATCTCAAGAACTTCGGTATCGTCCAGATCGCGAACCAGAACAGGAACTTCGTGCAGTTGCGCCTGCTGCGCTGCCCGCCAACGCCTCTCCCCAGCTACGATCTCATAACTATCATCAGCAGACGGACGGACGATAAGAGGCTGCAAGATGCCCTTGGTCCGGATAGAGGCAGCGAGATCATCCAGATCCTCCTGCGAGAAACGCCGCCGTGGCTGGTTCGGGTTCGCCACCAATTTTTCGATTGGAACCTGCATATCAGCACGCCGGGCGCCTTCTTCCGTTTCTAACGCAGGCGCCGGAGCAACATCCGCCATCAGGGCGGATAAGCCACGCCCCAATCCCCGCGGTTTAGCTTTCTTATCAACCATTATCCGCTCCTCACGAATTATTATGCAGCCAGTTGCCCGTGTTTTCCGATCAGCTCCAAAGCAAGCTCTCGATACGCCATCGCACCTTGTGAATTGGTATCGTAGGACAAGACTGGCATGGCAAATGACGGCGCTTCGCTCACCCTCACATTCCGAGGGATCATGGCCTTGAAGACGAGATCACCAAGATTGTCCCGCGCGTCTTGCTCGACCTGTTGAGACAAATTATTGCGTCGATCATACATCGTAAGAACAACGCCTTCGATCCGGAGGTCCGGGTTCGCCGATTGACGAACTTCCCGAATTGTCAGCATCAGTTGCGACAAGCCTTCCAAGGCAAAGAATTCGCTCTGCAAAGGAACCAGAACCGAGTGTGCGGCGACCATTGCGTTGACTGTCAGCAAGCTGAGCGATGGCGGACAGTCGATGAGCACATAATCCAGTGCAAAACTGTCGATCGCTGTCTGGCGCAATGCGTCGTGCAGGAGAAAGCTGCGTTTCTCGTTGGAAACCAGCTCAATATCCGCCGAGCTCAGATCGACTGTGGCCGGAATAATTAGCAGATCCGGGGTTTCGGTTTCACGAACCACGTCAACCAAGGGTGCGTCGTCAACCAAAAGCTCGTAGGTTGTCAGATCGCGGTCGGCTGCTTCGACACCCAAACCGGTAGAAGCATTTCCCTGCGGGTCCAGGTCGACGACGAGGACACGTTTGCCATTTTCAACCAAAGCTGCCGCCAGATTGATGGCAGTTGTCGTCTTGCCGACGCCCCCTTTTTGGTTAGCAACAGCAATAATCTTGGGCTCGGGCGGACGAGAAAAATCAGGCACGGGAAACCCCCTGGATTTTCAAAACGACAGCACTGCTGTCTGTTTTACTCATAATTGTCTCTGACTCGAAATTCCATTCTTTCTGGGCATCATCCACTTCTTTTTTCCAAGTTGCACCCTTTGGAAACAACGCCGTGCCCATCGTGTTCAGATGCAGATCAGAAAAACTCAGAAGGGTGGTTAAGCTAGCTAGTGCACGCGCCGACAAAACGTCGGCGTTACAAGGCTCAACTTGCTCAATTCTCTTCGCCAGGACCGTGCAGTTGATACCCGTTTCCCGAACGACTGTTCTTAGAAAAGCGGCCTTTCTTTGATCGCTTTCGATCAAGGTTACGCGCAAACCGGGTGTTTCGTCCGCTGCCAGGATTGCAACGACCAAACCCGGAAACCCGCCCCCGCTACCCAAATCCACCCAACTTCCTTCTGGGTCCACGCATCGAAAGATCTGAACGGAATCGGCGATATGCCTCGTCCAACTGGCTTTCAAACTTGCTCGGGACACCAAATTGATCGTCGGATTCCATTTGTGAAGCAAGTCATCGAGTTGCCGAAGGCGCTCCCATGTTTCACGTGAAACATTGTACCCGCCGAGATCCACAACCTCATTCACGCGCGTCGACCCTTTTCGTCGCGACGCAATCGAGCCAACACCAATGTAAGAGCGGCCGGAGTCATACCTTCCACTCTTGAAGCCTGAGCAAGGTTCTCAGGTCGAATCCTTACAAGCTTGGATTTCAACTCATTCGACAACCCGACAAGTCCTTCGTAGTCGAAGTCAGCGGGAATGATATGATTTTCATCTCGCCGCAATGCATCCACGTCTTTTCGTTGCCGCTCAATGTAATTCGCGTAGAGAGCATCTCTCTCTATCTGGCGTCTGGACGCATCGTCCGTCTGGTCTAGCGCTTGATTCAACAAAATCAGATCTTCGAACGACACGTCCGGAAACGCCAGAAGTTCAAATCCAGATCGCTTAGCGCCATCCTGGTTGATCCGTATACCACAGGCCGCAACCTGCTTCGGGGTGTAGGTTTCTGACTCAAGGCTTGACCTAACTTTTTCCAGACGTTCCATCTTGGAGGTGAAGGCAGTAATTCGCTCCTCACTCACACAGCCAAGTCCGATCGCAAGCGGAGTCAATCTTTGATCGGCATTATCTGCCCTCAGGCTCAGCCGAAACTCTGCACGTGAAGTAAACATCCGATAAGGTTCGGACACGCCCCGCGTTATCAGATCATCCAACATCACACCAATATAGCTGTTTGATCTGGTGAATTTTGGTGCGTCGACACCTTTGGTTGCGCAAGCCGCACTCAAGCCAGCAACCAAGCCTTGCGCTGCTGCTTCCTCGTAGCCGGTTGTCCCATTGATCTGACCTGCGAGATACAAACCCGGGACGTCTTTTACCTTTAGCTGTGCATTCAGAGCTCGTGGATCCACGTAATCATATTCAATCGCGTAGCCCGGCTGGAGAATTTTCACTCTCTCCAGACCTGCTATGCTGTGCACGTATTCTTCCTGCACATCCTGGGGTAGCGACGTTGAAATCCCGTTCGGGTAAACGGTGTGGTCAGATACACCCTCCGGCTCCAAGAAGACTTGATGCGAGGTCTTTTCAGCGAACCTGACAATTTTATCTTCTATCGAAGGGCAGTAACGTGGCCCAACACCATCTATATGACCCCCGTACATTGCCGACCTGGTCAGGTTTTTTTGAATGATCTCGTGTGTTCGTTCGTTGGTATGGGTAATTCCACAAGATATCTGTGGTGCTGTGACGTTGGCGGACAGGAACGAGAAGAGCACCGGATCTTCGTCCCCCGGCTGCATCTGCAATCCGTCCCAATCAATCGTGCGCCCATCCAGCCGGGGTGGCGTTCCCGTCTTTAGGCGACCAAGCGGCAAACCGAATTCGTCAATTCGTTCAGCGAGTTTAACTGACGGTCTGTCTCCCATCCGACCACCGGGTCGCGATACATCTCCTATATGGATAAGACCGCGCAAGAACGTACCCGACGTGAGGACGACGCTACTGGAATGTAAGTGAGATCCATCCGCAAGCACAAGACCGACCACCGAGCCGGCGTTCATCAAGAAGTCGACAACCTCACCTTCTATGATGTCAAGATTTTGTTGCGCCTCTGTTACAGCCACCATTGCACGGCGATAAAGCTGTCGGTCGGCCTGGGTCCGAGGACCCTGTACCGCGGGTCCCTTCTTGCGGTTCAAAAGCCGGAATTGAATTCCGGAGCGATCCGCCACTCGCGCCATGACACCATCCATAGCGTCAATTTCGCGAACAAGGTGCCCTTTACCCAAACCTCCGATTGCCGGATTACACGACATGACCCCAATGTCTGTACGTCGAAGCGTAACCAATATCACTTTCACGCCCATTCGGGCTGCGACATGAGCGGCTTCGGTCCCCGCGTGACCGCCACCAACAACCACCACATCGGCATCAAGTTGTTTCACGTGAAACACTCCTCACTTACCCAAGCAGAAGCTGGAAAAGATCTCATCCAGCAGGGTCTCTACATCAATACGCCCGACCAGCGACTCCAACGCTCGTATCGCATTCCGAAGCTCATCCGCGACAAGATCATAATGGTCCGGACCGCCATCGAGAAGTCCTCGAGCATCTTTCAAATGCCGCAGCGCACGCTCCATCGCCATCCTATGCCGATCTCTGGATGCAACACCAGCACTCGCGGACCTCTGACTCAGTACCTCACCAATCCTCTTGGTCAGGTCATTAAGCCCCTGCCCTGTCAGTCCTGACACGGCATTTGTAATATCCGTTCTCAGATCGGCTTTTGGCGCCAGCCGGATATCCCCCTCCCGCGGATCAATCTCCAGATCATCTTCCGGATCCGCCAGGAACACACGTAGATCGGCGCCCTCCGCGCGTTTTCGTGCCAAGGCTATTCCCAATTCTTCAACAGCATCATCAGTTAACCGCAACCCGGCCGTGTCCAGCAAGGTAACCGGAAGACCGCCAAGATCCATCCGGACCTCGATAACGTCCCGCGTCGTACCGGCATACTCAGACGTGATCGCGGCATCACGACCCGCCAAAGCATTAAGAAGCGTTGATTTTCCGACATTTGGCGGCCCAACAATAGCAACTTCAAAACCGGATCGAATCCGTTCTGCCATAGACTGGCCAGTGCACTGCTTGACAAGCCCTCCTTCAACACTTTGCAACAATCCCAGCACTTCCGGACTCACATCTGTCGGAATTTCCTCGTCAGCAAAATCAATGACCAGTTCGATCAGTGACGCAGCCCGGATCAAATCTTTGCGCCAGCTCTCGGCAAGATCGCCCAGAGCACCATCCAGTAGACGATGCGCCTGTTTTCTCTGTGCCTCAGTCTCCGCATCAATCAGATCTGCAAGACCTTCAACCTGAGCCAGATCGAGTTTTTCATTCTCCAGCGCGCGCCTAGTGAATTCTCCCGGCTCGGCCAATCGCAAACCATCAATCTTCGCAAGTTCCTTCAGGATAGCAGCAACTGTTGCCGTGCTCCCATGAACCTGGAGTTCGACAACGTCTTCGCCAGTGAAACTCGACGGACCGGAGAAACACAAAACCACCGCATCATCAAGAGTAGTCCCGTCAATTCCGAACAATCTCCGAACTTGCATCCCACGCGCAAGCGCGGGTTTGCCGGTCATCCGAGCGACAGCCGAATGCGAGCCAGGTCCGGAAATACGTATGACCGCAATACCGGCTTTTCCCGGCGCACTGGCCAGAGCAAAAATCGTATCCATCCCCGCACCCCGCAGGATCAGATGAAATTAGGTGTTCATCGAGTCGAAGAAATCTGAGTTCGATTTGGTTTGTTTCAGTTTCGATAACAGGAACTCGATGGCATCGGTCGTTCCCATAGGATTCAGGATTCTCCGCAAGACAAAGGTCTTTTGCAAGTCAACCTTGTCCACCAAAAGATCTTCCTTCCGAGTACCCGATTTCAGAATGTCGATCGCGGGGAACACACGCTTGTCCGCGATCTTGCGATCAAGAACGATTTCAGAGTTACCTGTGCCTTTGAATTCTTCGAAGATGACTTCGTCCATCCGGCTGCCCGTATCGATCAGAGCCGTGGCGATAATCGTGAGCGATCCGCCCTCTTCGATATTCCGTGCCGCGCCAAAGAATCGTTTTGGACGTTGAAGCGCGTTTGCATCGACACCACCTGTAAGCACCTTACCAGATGACGGCACCACAGTATTGAATGCCCTACCAAGTCTTGTGATCGAATCGAGTAGGATCACAACGTCACGTTTATGCTCGACCAGACGCTTGGCCTTTTCAATCACCATTTCAGAAACAGCCACGTGGCGGGTTGCCGGTTCATCGAACGTCGACGACACGACCTCACCTTTGACAGACCGCTGCATGTCGGTGACTTCTTCGGGCCGTTCATCGATGAGCAGCACGATTAGATAGCATTCCGGATGGTTCCGTTCGATCGAATGCGCAATGTTCTGCAAGATGACCGTCTTCCCGGTCCGGGGTGGCGCCACGATCAGCGAGCGCTGTCCCTTACCAATAGGAGCAACCAGGTCAATCACACGCGAGGACCGGTCTTTGATGGTCGGATCCTCGATTTCCATCTTCAGGCGCTCATCCGGATAGAGCGGTGTCAGGTTGTCAAAGGCAATTTTGTGGCGCGCTTTTTCGGGTTCTTCGAAGTTGATCAGCGTGACCGTGGTTAGCGCAAAGTAGCGTTCATTGTCGTTCGGTGCCTTGATGACACCATCAATCGTGTCACCGGTCCTGAGCGAATACTGTCGGATCATATCCGGCGAGACATAAATATCATCCGGGCCAGGCAGATAATTCGCTTCGGGCGACCGTAAGAAACCAAACCCGTCTTGGAGAACCTCCAGAACGCCGTCCCCCGAAATCTCCCAGCCTTCGTCCGCGCGTTCACGCAAAATCTGGAACATCATTTCGCCCTTGCGCATCGTCGAGGCGTTTTCGATCTCCAGCTCTTCGGCCATGGCCAAAAGGTCTTTTGGGCTCTTCGCCTTGAGATCAGCAAGATTAAGGGTGTGACTTGTCATGATGGTATAACCCCGTCGCTCCGACATGTCGGAGTGAGATATGGTAAGTAAAGGAAAACACGCGACCCGGACGGGCAGGTTGACCGTCTACATAATCGCCGCGGGCGACCGAGTCAAATGGCGAGAAGGTTAGAACTTGAACACGACCGAGATCACTATAACGACCATCAAAACCGTCGGAATCTCGTTCATCAATCGGTATTGCCGCCCTGTGAGCGTATTCTGATCGGACGCAAAACTCTTTGCTCGGGCGAGCAACCAGTGGTGGAACCATGTCATCGCGACAACTGAGGCACCTTTGATCCAGGGCCAAACCGACGTCCAATCGACGATCCCCGGTGTGAAGGCCAAGATCAGGCCAAACACCCATGTGGCTATCATTGCAGGACGCATGATGACTTTCAGAAGCTTGGCTTCCATCACTTCAAAGATAGCTGGGGCTCCAGATACGGATTGAGCTCGTTCTACGTGGTAGACAAACAATCGTGGTAGATAGAACAGCCCGGCCATCCAGGACAGGACCGCCATGATATGAATGGATTTGGCCCAAGGGTACAGGGTGCTCAGCAGATCGTACATGTTATCCCTCGCTCTTTGATCTGATCTCCTAATAAAAAATAAATAAAGAAGAAAGGATGATGGTTTTGTAGGGAGGCTGGAGTCCCGTGGATAACAGTGTTGTCCAACCTTCTATCCACATGGGACAAGTTCGGTGCACAGAATCAGGAGATCTGGAAAGAAAAAAACTTTTTTCATATAAAACATATACTTAACAACAAACATTGCAAGAAGCTACTGAGGATAACTCGGGGAGAAAACCAGGCTGGACAGTTTATCCTGAGCAGCCGATTTATCCTTTTCCCAAAGGGAGAAGTCCAGGACGATCGTCGTGAGATTCCCGTGTGTTTGGGAGGGTTGCAGAAATCCCCGGATTTCATACAAACCATCACAGCGTCATTCCGGGTTCATCCAGAGGTTTTCCACATGCCCGCTTCTCTAATCTTGGCCTCGGGTTCAGCTGTGAGGGCAAAGATGCTCGCGCAGGCGGGGATCGACCACAGCGTCGTGATACCCCGCGTTGATGAAGATTCTATGAAAAAGTCACTTCTTGCCGAAGCTGCGCCACCTCGGGATATCGCGGACACCCTGGCCGAGATGAAAGCACGCAAGGTAAGTGATAA
>JBFHMM010000043.1:0-19215 GCA_041594355.1 Paracoccaceae bacterium
CCCGACCAGGCTGGCGGCTTCGGGGTCGTCGCAGAGATCCAGTGTCACATGCCCCGGCAACGCCGACATCAGCGGTTTGGCGCTGCCGCCCCAATCGACACGGGCGGAGATCAGGACTGGCCCCGCCGCCCGCGCCTGCGCACCCGAGCCAAATATCACCCGCGCGGGGTCGCCATTGGCGCAGGCTGTCACCAGCAGCGTCGCCGTCTGCTCCGGGGCGGACCGCACGCTCAGCTGAAAACGCTTCATCAGGGTGGTCAGACGATCTATGCGCATGGATTTCGGTGATTGTATCGGAATAATCGGATAAATCCGACCATAATTACGGAGTATCTTGGGTGCAACCCGTAACACTCAGGAGACGAATATGCTTACCCCCCGCCAGAAAGTTCCCGGCCTGACCCTGCCCACCCTGAATCACGGCACCTTTGATCTGGCCACCGAAACAGCCGAACGCGGGACGGTGATCTGTTTTTACCGTGGGTTGCACTGCCCGATCTGCGCCACTTATCTGACCGAGTTCGAAAAGCGCGTGCAGGACTTTGCCGACCGTGGCGTGGCCACTATCGCCATGAGTTCCGACGGCGCGGAAAGGACCCGCGCCATGGCCGACAAGATCGCGGCAAAGGGGCTGCGGTTCGCCTATGATCTGCCGCTGACCAAGGCGCGCGAATGGGGGCTTTATATCTCCACCTCGCGCGGCAAGACCTCGATCGGGATCGAGGAGCCGGATCTGTTTTGCGAACCGGGCCTGTTCATGGTGACGCCGGAACAGAATCTCTACTACGGCTCGGTCCAGACCATGCCGTTTGTGCGACCGCATTTCTCGGAACTGGTCGGCGCGCTCGATTTCGCGATCAAGAACGACTACCCGGCGCGCGGCGAATACACCGGCGCCGTATAACCGGAACCGCCAGCGCCGCCCTGCGGGGCGACGCCGGACCCGCATTCAGTGCGACATGAACACCGGAACCTTGGCGTTGCGCATCACGTCCGTCGTCACACCGCCCAGTAGGTCATGGTGGAACTTGCTGTGTTCAAAGGCGCCCATCACGATCAGCTTGGCGCCGATCTCGCCGGCGGTTTCCAGCAGCGTGTTCGCCACCGTCTTGTGGCGCCGCTTGTTCAGATGCTGGGCGCTGACCCCGTGGCGGTGCAGGTTCTGCACGATCCGGTCCACCCCGTGCACCGGCGACGAGCCAACTGTCAGGACAGTCACGCTGGCCTTTTCCTCGAGGATCGGCATCGCATCGCCCAACGCGCGCGCCGCCGACCGTTTGCCGTCCCAGGCCACGACGGCATGGTCTGCCAGACCTTCGCTTTCATAGCCATCCGGCACCACCAGAACCGGGCGGCCGCTGGTCAGGGCGATCTGGTCGGGATGGGCCGACAGGTGACCGGCGCTGGCCACGTCCGTGTGGACTCCCGTCACCACCTGATCGAACCCGCGGGCAAAGGCTTCGATCGAATCGACACCACGGGTGTCCAGCTCGACGAATTCGCTGCGCTCGCTCAGTCCGGCGGCCGCGACTTTCTCGGCAAACCGGGCGCGAATCCCGGCGATATGCTGATCGTCGGCCGCCTGCAGGGTGCGCAGGATGTCGTCGGTCACCTGACCGGCAAACCGGGATTCCAGGAACGGGCGGCCATGCGGGATCACCCCGGTCAACCAAGCGCCGTGATGCTGCGCCAGCCGGATCGCGTGACGCAATCCGCTGCTCTTTGCGGATTCGCCGCTATAGGCGCACAGGATGTTCTTGATGCTCATGTCTTGGAGTCCTTCAGATGGGCCTCAGGCCGAGAATTTCGCAGGTTTGCGCCGGGGTGGCGACCGGCCTGTCGTATTTGGAGCACAGATCCGCTGTGCGCCCGACCGGCGCCCGGTCGGCCGTCGGCGGAAAACTGGATCACCACGCTAGGGCAGGGCTTGTTCAACCCCTCCTTGAGCGCTGCGAATTTCTCGGGGTGCGATGTGGGTGTATCATCGGCATGACGTACGTGGGCGTGGATGGTGCTGGCCCCGGCTTCGACCGCCGCATGGTTGATTTGGATCCCTTCGCTGACCGAAATCGGCACCTCCGGGGTGTCGGCCTCGGTGGGAACGCTGCCGGTGATGGCGCAGCACAGGATACAGGGTTTGCTCATGAACCGGTCCTTTGACCCGCCACAAGTCCCGGCGGGCGATGAATGCGTTGGGACACCATAGCATACCGCGCGAACCCGCATCGGCAACTTGATGCAGGACAACTTGTTCTGCTTCTTCGCGCCCGCTTGTGCCCCCCGCCGCCCGGGCCTAGGGTCGGGCCGGTTTGCATCAGGGGAGGGCAGCGGCATGACCACCACGCACGACGGGATCGACTGGACCGATGCGTTCGACAATTCGGGCTATGTCCCCGGCTCAGACGAACTGGTGGCGGAATTCGCGACGCAGGCGGCGGCGTTTCGCGGCGATCTGTCCGCCCGGGAGCGCGCCCGGCTGAACCTCGCCTACGGCGATGCGCCCCGCAACCGGCTGGACCTGTTCCTGCCCGACGGCGCGGCGCGCGGCCTCGTCGTATTCGTCCACGGCGGCTACTGGCATCGGCTCGACAACAGCTTCTGGTCGCATCTGGCCGCCGGACCCCTGGCCTCGGGATGGGTCGTCGCCATGCCCGGTTACACGCTCGCCCCGATGCCCGCGTCAGCCAAATCACCACTGAAATCGCTGCCGCGATCCGCTTTGCCGCCGCCCAGTTGGACGGCCCGGTCCGGCTGATCGGCCATTCGGCGGGGGGGCACCTCGTCTCGCGGATGATCTGCGCCGACACCCCGCTGCCGGCCGAGGTGGCCGGTCGCATCGCCCATACGGTCTCGCTCAGCGGCGTGCATGACCTGCGCCCGCTGCTGCTGGCAGCGATGAACGAGACCCTGCGGCTGGACTCCGCCGAGGCCGCCGCCGAAAGCCCGGCGCTGCTGTCCCCGTCGCACAGCCCCGCCACCTTCTGGGTCGGCGCCGCCGAGCGCCCCGAATTCCTGCGCCAGACCCGCCTGATCACCGAAGCCTGGCAGAACCATGGCGCGCCCGTGCGCGATGTCTACGAGCCGGACATGAACCATTTCACCGTTGTCCGCGCGCTCGGCCAGCCCGGCAGCGCGCTGGTGCAAACCCTGTTGGGAGAGACCCGGTGACCGATTCCTACGACCCCGCCGGGGACGGCGCGCAGATGTCCTTTGCCAAGGACATGAGCTATGGCGATTACCTGCAGATCGACCGCATCCTGTCCGCGCAGGCCACCCTGTCGGATGCCCATGATGAAATGCTGTTCATCATCCAGCACCAGACCAGCGAACTCTGGATGCGGCTGGCCCTGCATGAACTTTCCGCCGCGCGCGACTTGCTCAAGGATGCCGACTTCCGCCCTGCCTTCAAGATGCTGACGCGGGTGGCCCGGATCTTTGATCAGCTGAACGCGGCCTGGGACGTGTTGCGCACCATGACCCCGTCCGACTATACGACCTTTCGCAACGCGCTGGGCCAGTCCTCTGGTTTCCAGTCGTATCAATACCGGCTCATCGAATACGTGCTGGGCAACCGCAACGCCGCGCTTCTGAAGGTGCATGAACATCGCCCCGACCTGCATGCGGTGCTGCAGGCCGAACTGGACACGCCCTCGCTTTATCACGTCGCGCTCGACGCGCTGGCGCAGGGCACCGGCCGGGAGTTCGACCCCGACTGCTATCGCATGACATCGCCGCATCGCCTCGACGCCGATGTCGTGGCGGCCTGGGCCGAGGTTTACCGGGATCCGCACAAACACTGGGGTCTTTACGAACTGGCCGAAAAACTGGTCGATCTGGAGGATTACTTTCGCCGCTGGCGCTTTAACCACGTCACCACCGTCGAACGGGTGATCGGCATCAAGCGCGGCACCGGCGGCACCAGCGGCGTTCCCTACCTGCGCAAGATGCTTCAGGTTGAGCTCTTCCCCGAGCTCTGGGATCTGCGCGGCGAACTCTGAGCGCTCCCGCCAGGCTCTGCGGCATCTGACGATGCCGCGTCCTGTTGGGCCCGGCAGCCCGCGATAAATCGCGTGCTGCGGTTGCGCGCCCCTGACCCGGTTCCCAAATCGCCGCCACGCGCCTCGGGGCTGTGCGCGCCCCTTTCATCTCTTCCGCAAACACTCCCGCCGGAGGCCCCGCTTGCCAAGCCGTATCCGCCCTCCTAGGGTGCGCCAAACCGCACGAGAGGCACCCGATGGCCAAACCGATCTATATCCTGAACGGGCCCAACCTGAACCTGCTGGGAAAACGCGAGCCGAAGATCTACGGCCACGACACGCTCGACGATGTGGCGCGCAACTGCGCCGCGCTGGCGCAGGACCTCGGCCATGTCACCGAGCTGTTTCAGTCCAACCACGAGGGCGAGATCATCGACACGATCCACCGCGCCCGCGACCTGGCCGCCGGGATCATCATTAACCCGGCCGCCTACACCCATACTTCGGTCGCCATTCTGGACGCGTTGAACGCCTTCGACGGTCCGGTGCTCGAGGTGCATATCTCCAACATTCACAAGCGCGAAAGTTTCCGCCACCATTCCTATGTCTCGCTGCGCGCTGACGGGGTGATCGCGGGGTTCGGCGTGCAGGGCTACGAACTCGCACTGCGCCGCATGGCGGTGCTGCTGACATAGCTCCGTTTCGGGTGCCGCCGGTTGCGGCGTCACAGTTCCGGAAATGGTGACAGATCCCTGGGCGGGCCGAAAATGACCCGAGGAATTGGTAGGTGTAGATATGATAAGCGCACACCCCATAAAGTGACATGGGAGGAGGCGATGTCGGGGCAACTGGGAACTCTAGAGGAGCTGCCCGAAGACTACCGGGCCGACATGACGGCGGCGGCGGTCGCGCCGCTGTGGCCGATGATGCGCAACGTGCTGCCGCACGGCGCGCCGAAGCCGGTGACCGAAACCGGCTTCTGGAGCTATGCCGCGATCCGCCCCCTCTTGCAGCGCGCGGGCGAACTGACCCCGGTGGAAAAGGCCAAACGCCGGGTTCTGGTGCTCTCCCACCCCGGTCGCGGGGCAGGGGCGATGCAGGCCACCGCCTCGATCTGCCTCGGGCTGCAGCTGTTGCTGCCGGGCGAAACCGCGCCGGCGCATGTGCACACCTCTTCAGCCGTGCGCATCGTGATCGAGGGCAAGGGCGGCTATACCGTCGTCGATGGTGTAAAACTGCCGATGGAGGAAGGCGATCTCGTCCTGACGCCCGGCGGCGAATGGCACGACCATGGCCACGAGGGCACCGATCCGGCGGTCTGGCTCGCCGCGCTCGATCTGCCGCTGATCTACTATCTCGAAGGCTCCTGCGCGACCGAGGGGCCGCTGCAGGCGCAGCGCATCCGCCCCGACGCCAGCCAGGTCGAATACCTGTCCTCGGGCCTCGCGCCCACCCGCAAACACGGGGTCGGCATCCGCCGCTACCCGATGATGCGCTACCCCTGGACCCGGACCGAGGCGGCGCTGAACGAAATGGCCGCCTACACGGACGGCGTTGTCGCCGAACTGGATTATTTGAGCCCCGAAACCGGCACCGACGTGCTGTCGGCCATGGGCTTCACCGCCATGCGGATCGGCGCGGGGCAGGTGGACAATCCGCCGCTGCGGTCGTCCTCGTCGGCCTTTCACGTGATCAAGGGGCGCGGCACCGCCCGGATCGACGACAAGACCATCGAATTCGGCCCCAAGGACACGTTCACGGCGCCGGTCTTTGCCGGCATCCACATCGCTGCGGCCGATGACACCTATCTGGTGCGGATCCACGACCGGCCGCTGCAAGACAAACGGGATACCACGAGGAACGCGCGAAATGAGCCAATATCTGTTTGATGCCCCCAAGGTCTATTCCGTCCCCGTCGCGGGCGAGACCGCCGAATACCCGGTGCATCGCATCTTCTGCGTCGGGCGCAACTACGCGGCCCATGCCGCCGAAATGGGGGTCGAGGTCGATCGCGAGGCGCCGTTCTACTTTACCAAGAGCCCGGTCGCGACGCTGGCCAGCGGCTCGACCCTGCCGTACCCGCCGGGCACCGAGAACTTTCACTACGAGATGGAACTGGTCATAGCCATCGGCGCGCCGGTGTTTCGTTGTTCGGTCGATGAAGGCGCGGCGGCGATCTATGCCTATGGCTGCGGGCTGGACATGACCCGGCGCGACCTGCAACTGGTGGCGCGGTCGAAACAGCGGCCCTGGGACCTGGGCAAAGATGTCGAGGGCTCCGCCGTTTTTGCCCCGCTGACCAAGTCGGCGGCCTTTGGCGCGCCCGGCCCGCAGCGCATCCACCTTGAGGTCAACGGCGAGGCGAGGCAGGACGCCCACATCTGCGACCTGATCCACAGCGTCGCCGAGGTCGTGGCCGACCTGTCCAAATTCTACCACCTGCAACCCGGTGACCTGATCATGACCGGCACCCCCGCCGGCGTCGGCCCGGTGGTCGCCGGCGACCAGATCACCGGCGGCATCGACGGGCTCGACCCGGTTGCGCTCACCATCGGGAACCCGGAATGATCCATGTTCACGGATATTTCCGCAGTTCCAGCGCCTACCGCTGCCGGATCGCGTTCAACCTCAAGGGGGTCGATCATGATTTCACTTCGGTGCATCTGCGCCGGGGCGGGGGAGAGCAGAAGACTCCGGAATACCGTGCGCTGAACCCGCAGGCGCTGGTGCCGACGCTGACCGACGGCGGATTTGTCCTGACCCAGTCGCTGGCAATCCTCGAATGGCTGGACGAAACCCACCCAGATCCCGCCTTTCTGCCCGCCGACCCGAACCTGCGGGCACAGGTCCGCGCCTTTGCCCAGGTCATCGCCTGCGACATCCACCCGCTACAGACCCTGCGGGTGCTGGACTATATCGGCGCTGAATTCGGCGCCGACCAGGCGGCCAAGGACGCATGGTGCCAGCGCTGGATCGGTGACGGTCTGGCCGCCTGCGAGACGCTGCTGGCCAAACAATCGGGTCGCTTCTGTTTTGGCGATACCCCCGGTCTCGCCGACATCTGTCTGGTGCCGCAGGTCTTTTCGGCGGGCCGCTTCGGCGTCGACCTCTCGGCCATGCCGCGGGTCCGTGCGGTCTACGACGCCTGCCATAAATTGTCCGCCTTTGCCGACGCAGCCCCTGGCAAACAGCCCGACGCCGAACCCTGAGCCCGGCCACCGCGAACCATTGTCCGGCCGCAACCGGCACGCGCCCCAGAACGTGACCGGAGCAACCGAGTCGGACCATCCCACGACTGTCGCCAAAGACTGCGCGGGCGAGGTGCCGTGGCTCAATGGCTGCACCGGATTGGTCGAGGCGGTTTCCGCGGAACCCCGCAGATTCGCAGAAACGATGCCGCTTTGGCAAAAAGGATACAAGCCTGTTGCCAAAGTGGCGTAAGTATAATTATAGCCTATAATTATTATATAGAATCGCTAATAGCGCTACGGAGTGCGCGATTCACCTACGGTCACCGAGGAGTACTGTCATGACCATGATCCGACGTAGTTTTGCCAAGCTGGCAGGCGCAGCCGCCCTGACCATAGCAATTGGCGGCACCGCTGCCACCGCACAGGAGGTGACATTGAACATGCATCAGTTCCTGCCGGCGCAGGCCAACGTGCCGAAAAACATCCTGAACGTCTGGGCTGCCAACATCGAAGAGGCCAGCGAAGGCCGCATCAAGATCCAGCACTACCCGGCGATGCAGCTGGGCGGCAAACCGCCAGAGCTGATCGACCAGGTTGTCGATGGCGTGGCCGACATCGTCTGGACCGTGTCGGGCTACACCCCAGGCCGGTTCCCCCAGGCCGAGGTCTTTGAGCTGCCATTCACCATGACCAACGCCGAGGCCGTCTCGCGCGCCTTTTGGGAGCTGGCGCAGGAAACCATGATGGACACCGACTTTGCCGGGTTCAAGGTGTTGGGCCTCTGGGTGCATGGCCCCGGCTTGATCCACTCCAAGGATCCCATCGTCTCGGTCGGCGACCTGAACGGCGTCAAGTTGCGCGCGCCCACCCGCGTCACCAACAAACTGTTCAGCGCGTTGGGCGCCACGCCCGTCGGTATGCCGGTCCCGGCGGTGCCCGAGGCGCTGTCCAAGGGCGTCATCGACGCCACCGTGATCCCGTGGGAAGTCACCGGCGCTATCAAAGTGCCGGAACTGGTGCACAACCACACCACCTTCGGTGATGACATGCTCTACACCACCACCTTCATCTTTGCGATGAACAAGCAGAAGTGGGACGCTCTGCCCGACGATCTCAAGGCGGTGATCGACGCAAACTCCGGATTCGAATTCTCGGCCTTCGCCGGTCGCCAGATGCAGGCCGGCGATGCGCCCTCGTATGAAATGGCGCTGGACATGGGCAACAACGTGATCACCCTGACCCCCGATCAGGTCGCCGAATGGAAGGCTGCCGCCGCCAGCGTCAGCGACGACTGGGTTGCCGAGATGGACGGCAGGGGTCTCGACGGCACCGCCCTGCGCGCCCGCGCGGCCGAGCTGATCGCCAAGCATACCGCCAAGTGATCTGCGTGCGGCGGCCCCGCATCGCCCGGGCCGCCCACATTGGCGAGGAGCGTCTGGCATGTTGAGCCTGATTGCCCGGCTGACCGCGAGTGTCGGCGGTCCGGTGCTTTGGCTCTCGTCGTGCTGACCTGCATCAGCGTTCTGGGCCGCGGGCTGAACACCCTCGGCCACTCCGCCCTGCTGCAATTCCCGGTCTGGTGGGGCTATGCCACCAGCTTTGCCGCCAGCTTTGCCGCCGCCTGCGTCGCCTCGCTGGTCTCGCTCTACTGCGCCGCCGCCGCCCGCCTGGGCGAGGCGATCACCGGGCGCGCCCGGATGCTCTATTCCGGAGGATCGTCCCATTCACCCTGCTCGCAATTGGATACCTGTCGTTCCCCGTCCTGCTGCTGCTGATCTTTTTGCGCGCGCCGATCGGGCTGGCGATGATGCTCTGCGGCATCGGCGGGCTGTACCTGGCCACCGGCGGCACAAACATGTTCCCGGCCATTAGCCTGTTCCTGCTGCCCTGATGTGCCGTCAACAAAGTGCAATATATTGCACTTTTTGTTTGACTGACCAAAGATATGGAGAATAGCTATGATTGAACGCATGAATGGGAGGAGCCTCTCATGCTGATCGACGGACAGGTGGCGCTGGTCACCGGTAGCGGCAGTGGCACGGGTGCCGCTACCGGCCGCAACCTCGCGGCCAATGGCGCGCGGCTCGCCATTCTCGATTTCGCCATTGACAAGGCCGCCGTCGGCGCCGCCCTTGACGCCGCAGCCGCGCATTTCTGCGGCGCCCCGCGCATTGTGGTCAGCTGCGCCGGCATCGGTCTGGCCGCCCGTATCGTCTGGCGCGAGAACCAGCCGTCGTTCGACGTCTTCGAAAGACCCTGCGCGTGAACCTCTTTGGCACCTACGACGTGATGAGCCACGCCGCCGTCGGCATGGGCGACCTCGACCCGCTGGATGGCGGCGATGGCTGCGTGATCGTCAATGCTGCCTCCGCCGCGTCTGGGTGATCGGAGGGAATACGCCATGCTGGCCGAACAGATCATCACGAACCCGTTTTTGAACGGCACAACCATTCGGCTGGACGGCGCCGTCCGGCTGCCAACGAAGTAAGGAATTCCCATGAGCGAGCCCATTCTCAAGATCGACATCGCCGATAACATCGCCACCCTAACGATGAACCGCCCGGCCAAGCGCAACGCCATGTGCGACGAGCTGCTGGAGGCCATCGGCGCGTTCTTCTCCAAACCCCCGGCCGAGGTAAAGGTCGTGGTGCTGACGGGAACCGCCGGCCACTACTGCTCAGGTCTCGACCTCAGCGAGCACGTGTCGCGCGATGCCGAAAACACCATGCGCCACTCGCGCAACTGGCATTCGGTGATGGACCGTCTCCAGTACGGAGGTCTGCCGGTGGTCTCGGCCATGTTCGGCGCGGTGATCGGCGGCGGGCTGGAGCTGGCCACCTCGACCCATGTGCGCATCGCCGAGCCCTCGACCATCTTTCAGCTGCCCGAGGGGCGGCGCGGCATTTACGTCGGCGGCGGGGCCTCTGTCCGCGTTGGCCGCATCCTTGGTGCCGACCGGATGATCGAAATGATGCTGACGGGGCGCAAATACGGTGCCGACGAAGGCAAGGCGCTGGGCCTGGCCCACTATGCCGTGGGAGAGGGCGAAGCACTGGCCATGGCTCAGGACCTGGCCGCCAAGATCGCCGCGAACGCCGCGCTGTCCAACTACATAATGATTCAGGCGCTCAGCCGGATCGAGGACATGGACAAGCCCGGCGGCCTGTTCACCGAAAGCCTCTGCGCCGCGCTGACCCAGACCAGCCCGGATGCCATCGAAGGGCTGGACGCGTTTCTGCAGAAACGCGCGCCGAAGTTCGGATAAGGGATGAGCAAGATCGCCAAGACCCCGACTGCGGACGACAGCACCGTCCCCCATGTCTCGGACGAGACGCTGCGCAAGTTTTTGGGCTATCACCTCAAACGCGCGTTCAACGTCGTGGTCAGCGATCTGAACCAGACCCTGAAACCCTACGAACTGCGGATGATCACCTACACCGCGCTGATCCTGATCATCGACAATCCGGGTCTGCGCCCGTCGCAGCTGGCCGATGCGCTGGCGATCGAGCGGCCCAATCTGGTGGTGATCATCGACGAGCTTGAAAACCGGGGCCTGATCACACGCGACCGGGTGCCGACCGACCGCCGCGCCTATGCACTAAACGGAACAAAAGCCGGTGAAGACTTGTACAAAACGGCCATTTCCGCCGTTTACGACCACGAAAAGCGCGTCCTTGGCGTGCTGAGCGATGAGGAGCGGGCAGCCGTTATCCGGGCAATGGACCTGATCCGGCGCGGCCCGATGGGGGATTGAACCGATGACTGCACCTGCAGATTACCTGCCGCACAACGTCCTGCGCGAGGATCGCTCGGACGGTGCTATCCTGTTGAAATCAGGCCTGAAAACGGGGCCCGTGGCCCGCAACTCTGGGGAATGGCTGCACCGCTGGGCGGAAGAAACGCCCGACCGCGTGTTCATCGCCGAACGCGCCGACGACGGTTGGCGGAAAATGACTTATTCCCAGACGCTTAGCCAGGTCCGCACCATCGCCGCCACGCTTCTGGCGCGCGGCCTCGGCCCCGGCAAACCAATAGTCGTGCTGTCCGGGCCCTCGGTCGATCACGGCATCCTGACGCTGGCCGCGCAGTATATAGGCGCGCCCACGGTACCGCTGGCCGAACAGTATTCGCTGATCGGCGATGCCCACCCGCGCGTAGTCTATGCCGTCGAAAAAACCAAACCCGCGATGATTTATGCTGCCGATGCAGTGCCTTACGGCGACGCACTGGCGCTGCCGGAACTCGCCGGCATCGAAAAAGTGGTGAGCGCTGGGGCCAATGCGGGCAACGGGTTCCTTGCCTTTGCCGACTTTCTGGCAGGCGAGCCCGGTCCCGATCTGGACGCGGCCTATGCCGCTGTCGATCACGACACGCTGGCCAAGATCCTGTTCACTTCCGGGTCCACTTCCATGCCCAAGGGTGTGCCGCAGACCCAGCGCATGATGTGCGTCAACCAGGCCCAATACCTCGCCTGCCTGCCACTGCTTAGCGCGCGCCATCACACCATCGTCGACTGGCTGCCGTGGAACCACGTCTTTGCCGGCAGTTCCGATTTCAACATGGTTCTGTCGAATGGCGGATCGCTGTATCTGGATGACGGCAAGCCGGTCAAAGGATTGTTCGAAAAAACGCTTGCCACGCTTCGGCTTAAGACCGGTACGCTCAGCTTAAACGTGCCCGTTGCCTTTGCGATGCTGGTTGACGCGATGCGCAAGGACGCGGAGCTGAAGCGCGATTTCTTCACCGATCTCGACATGATCTTCTACGCCGGTGCCTCGTTGCCCGCCGATGTCTGGAGCGCGCTTGAGGAAATGGCCCGCGAGGTCACCGGCAAGGTGCCGATGATGACGTCGAGCTGGGGCATGACCGAAACTGCTCCCGCCTGCATCATCCACCACCAGGGCGGCGCCCAGACCGGCATGATCGGTGTGCCCATGCCTGAAACGGAGGTCAAACTGATCCCAGAACAGCCTGAGCGGTACGAGCTACGCGTGCGCGGTCCGAACATCATGCCCGGCTACTATGAAGATCCTGAAAAGACGGCGGAAACCTTCGATGACGAAGGTTTCCTGATCACCGGCGACGCGGTGCGGTTCATCGACCCGAACGACATCGCGCAGGGCGTGAAATTCGATGGGCGTATCTCCGAGGACTTCAAGCTGTTGACCGGCACCTGGGTGCAGGCGTGCGCGCTGAGGTTGAACGCGCTGGCGTCGCTCAAGGGGCTGGTGCAGGACGTGGTTGTCACCGGATCTAACCGTAACTCATTGGGGTTGCTGATCTTTCCAGACCCGCATCTGCATCTGTCCGACAGCGGCGACGGCACCGTGAGCGATGCCGACTACCTCGCCCAAATTGCCGAACGCCTGCTCAAGTTGGCCGAGGAAGCCACCGGATCGTCCACCCGCATCGTGCGCGCGATGGTGATGGCCGAACCGCCGTCGGTTGGCGATGGCGAAATCACCGCCAAGGGAAGCCTGAACAACCGCGCCATCCTGACCCGGCGCGCCGAATTTCTGGACCGGCTTTACGACGACGCCGATCCGGCCACGCTGAAAGTGTAATTCCGGGCCTCCCCGCGCCCGACCTAAACCGGAGACCGACAATGATCGATATTTCCAAGATTCGCGCGATCGACATCCATACCCATGCCGAGGAACCGTGCGGCTGCCATGCCGAAGACGGCTATGACGATCTGCAGACGACAATGGCCAACTACTTTGGCGCGCCATGGAAACACCCGCCGACCATCCCCGAAACCGCCGCGCATTTTCGCGAACAGAACATTGCGGCGGTGATCTTTCCGGTTGATGCGGAACGCGAGACAGGTTACCGCCGCTATTCCAACGACGAGGTCATCGAACTGGTCAAGCAGAACGATGACGTGCTGATCCCCTTTGCCTCGATCGACCCGTGGAAGGGCAAGATGGCCGTGCGCGAGGCGCGCCGCCTGATTGAGGATCACGGCATCAAGGGGTTCAAGTTTCATCCCACGTTCCAGGGGTTCTACCCTAACGACCGGATGGCCTATCCGTTCTACGAATTGCTGGATCACTATGGCGCCATCGGGCTGTTCCACACCGGCCAGACCGGGGTCGGATCGGGCATGCCCGGCGGCAACGGGATGCGGCTGAAATTCTCCAACCCGATGTACCTTGATGACGTTGCGGTGGACTTCCCCAACATGAAGATCATCATGGCGCACCCGTCGTTCCCCTGGCAGGAGGAGGCGCTTGCGGTCGCGCAGCACAAGCCCAACGTCTATATCGACCTCTCTGGCTGGTCGCCGAAATACTTCCCTCCGATCCTGGTGCGCTACTGCAACTCGATCCTGCGCAAGAAGGTGCTGTTCGGCTCTGACTGGCCGATGATCACCCCGGAACGTTGGCTGGCCGATTTTGAGAAGATCGACATCAAGAACCATCTGCGCGAGGACATCATCAAGAACAACGCCGCGCGCCTGCTGGGATTGATGTGATGTTGCCCGCGCCGGAGTTGAAACCGTTCGGTGAACTGCTCGTGGATCTGGCCCGATCATGGAGAGGGGCCGGGCCGCGGCGGCCAGCGTCGGCCAGCGTCGGATTATCCCGATCATTGGCGGCACCGGTACGGGCCGGGTGAACGGGAAAATCCTAAACCTCGGCGCGGACTGGCAGACGATCTATGCCAATGGCTCCGTAGATATCGACACCCGCTACGCGTTCGAAACCGACGACGGCGCGCTGATCGAGATCTTTAGCAAGGGTGTGCGTCGTGGCCCGCCCGAGGTGGTCGCGTGGCTGGCCAAGGGCGATGACGTGAACCCGGCCGAGTACTACCTGCGCACCACCGCCCGGCCGGAAACCGGAGATCCGCGCTATGACTGGGTCAACGGCATGATCTTTGTCGGCACCGGCGGCCGCTGGGCGGCGCAGGTGCGGGCTTCGCTGTTCACGGTCAAATAAGCCTTTTAATCGAAGGGTTAGAAGATAAAGGAATTCTCAGCACCCCTCGGCGATATCCTGTTTTGTCTCAATCACGTCGCCGGCGCGGATACGGTGCCCGATTGGGATGGCGATCTGGCTGCCGAAACTGCCGACCACACTGCCGCCTTTGCCGGTCGCAAGATGGTCGGGTCCAGATGCCCGGCGGCTAAGCCAAGCTCTATGCGGAGTATGTCGAACAGGGCTGGCACGGGCTGACCGCGCCCGAGGAATTCGGCGGTCAGGGCATGGGCGCGATGATGCTGGCGATCACTTCCGGGATCTTTTCGGGAGCGAACCACTCGCTGCAGATAGTGACCGGGCTGATGCCCGGCGCGATGTGCACCGTGATGAATTTTGGAGACGGTGTGAAAAAAGCCTGATCCGCTCCACCGCTGGCCACCATGTGCCCGACGGAACCGGGTTCTGGATCCGATCTGGCGCGGGTGCGCTGCAAAAGGCCCGGGCCCAGGGCGACGCGTTAGAGATCACCGCAGAGAAGATCTTTATCTCGGGCGGCGATCAGGACATGAGCGATGACATCCTGCACCTGGTTCTGGCGCGGACGTCGGGTGACGGGATACGCGGACTGCCTCTGTTTCTGTGCCCCTGCCCCCGTTCTGACGGGAGGCGCAACGCAGTCACGCTGACCTGGATCGAGGAAAAGACGGGCCTGCATGCCTCGCCACCTGCCAGTTGGCTTTTGACGGGGCCGAGGCGGAACTGACCGGAGCCGAGGGGCAGGGGCTGCGGGCGGTGTTGACCATGATGAAACACGCGGGCGCGGACGTGGCGTTGCAGGGCGTCGCTTATGTGGCGCGGGCCCATGACGTTGCCAGCACCTATGTCAACGAACGCACTCAGGGGCGCAAGACCGATGGCAGCCCGGCCGTTTTGGCCGGTCACGCCGACGTGCGGCGCATGGTTGACGAGATCGACGCGCTGGCCCTGGGCGTCCGGGCGGCGCATCTGCTGGAGCAGGAGAATCCGACCCCTCTGGCCCATGACCCCATGCAGCTGACAACGGCGGTACTTTTGCGCGGTCTCTGGGCGCGGATTTCGACGGCTGCAGACAATCACCCCGATTCCGGGCGAATTCGCCGCGTGGCGGCGCGGGTCAGCCGCCGTGCCCCGGCCTTGGCTCCCGGCCTTTGCCGTGGCGCGTGCCGCCTGAATTCTCGCCCAGATCTGAGGTGATGCGCCATTGACGCCCCCCCACCGGCCCCTTATGTGCCGCAAGGCGCGGAGGGCCGGATGGCCGCGGGTCGCCTGATCCGAGGAAAGTCCGGACTCCCTGAAGCAACGGTGCCGGGTAACGCCCGGGCGGGGCAACCCGACGGAAAGCGCCACAGAAAACAGACCGCCTGCCCTTGGGCGGGTAAGGGTGAAACGGTGGGGTAAGAGCCCACCGCGCCTCCGGCAACGGGGGCGGCACGGCAAGCCCCACCGGGAGCAATGCCAAATAGGACCCCCGCGCGGGCTGGTCCGGGCAACCGGATACCGCCGCTAGGCCCGCTTCAGCCAAGAGGGGTCGGGTTGGCAGCACAAGGCCCGTGGCAACACGCGCCGTAGATGAATGGTCATCGAAGGGGCGCGAGCCCCGGAACAGAATCCGGCTTACAGGCCCTCCGCGCATAATTTTCCGTTTCGGCCGTGCCACCGCTGTCCGATGCTGCACGTGCAGAAAAGTTCTCCGCGATGCGACACGATGGTCGGTTCCGGGCGCGGGTGAATCGGATAGAATCCATAAGCCAGGGCCGCCCCGTGTCGCGGTCAAAGGACCAGGGGTCTGATCAAATGAGTTTTATGAAGGCGCTTGCCAGCGAGGCCGTTGGACTGACATCAGCCAAGGGAAGCGAAGCCCCGGTCGCCGGGCTTGAAGGTCTGAAGGCGATGTTTCCCACAGGTGATGGCAATCCAGCCGCCGAGCAACTGGAAAAACCGCCGGAATTGTTCGGGGTGTCCGGTGGGGCGGATCAGATCAAGGAAATGATGAACCAATTCGCGATTCCCGGTCTGGCGGATATGCAGAAGATGGTGTCGGACACCAGCAGTTTTGCGAGTCTGGGTGGCCTGAGGAACGCGCTTCAGGGCGCGGCCCTGGCCACCCGAACGCAGTCGGCGGACGTGCTGAACGACCTGTTCGGGGGCACGTCGGTGGGCGACGCCATGGAAGCACAGGCAAAGCCGACGTTGCGGGCCATGATGCAGGCGGCCAAGGCCGAGGGCGACATCGACCCCGAGGAGCAGGCGAGGATCCTGGAGCAGCTGGGTGACGACGTCACTGACGAAGATAAAGCCTATGTGCAGGAGCAGATCGCGGTGCCCTTCGATCTGCAGGCCCTGGCCGAGGACACCGGTTCAGCGGCGCAGTAACAGGTCTATACGATGCCGCTGTCGGCGATTCATCTGGATAACCCGTTCTAGGCCATTTACATGGGCGCTCTGGCTCAGGCGATGGGGATGTCCGGGGAAAAGCGCAATGCCATTCACGAGAAAATGGGCGTCGATCCGCTGTCGTCCTGACTTTTGATACCGCCGGAGACCGGCAGCCTTGGGGGCGCATGGCCGCTTCGGAGCAGATGATGGACGGTTTGAAGCCGGTGTCGGCGAACGATCAGCTGTCCCTGCCCGGCAAACCCGATTTCGACGCTTGACTCGGGCGCGATTGCCGTTAAAACGCGGGCTTCACGAGATTACCCCGGGCCGGACTGCGCCCGATGCAGGAGACGACGCATGGCGAAGCCGACCACAATCAAGATCCGCCTGAATTCGACCGCAGGCACCGGCCACTTTTATGTGACCAAGAAGAACGCCCGTACCATGACCGAGAAGATGGTCGTGCGTAAATATGACCCGGTTGCCCGCAAGCACGTCGAGTACAAGGAAGGCAAGATCAAGTAAGCCTGATCTGACCTTTCAACCGGACGACGGAACAGGGGCTGCAGGTATCGCGGCCCTTTTTCGTTTTCTGGCGGAGGTATGGTGGAGTTTGCCCTCCGACCCAGCACCGGATCCGATCTTGCCGCTGTCGATGCGGTGCTGGCACGATCCTATCCTAGGCTGCTGAAGCACGACTACCCGCCCTCGGTCCTGGTGACCGTCCTGCCGCTGATCAGCCGGGCGCGCCCGGCGCTGATGTCCTGTGGCACTTTTTATGTGGCTGAAACGCCGGACGGGTGCATTCTGGGCGCGGGCGGGATCACACGTGACCGGACCCGGACGGATATCGGCCATGTTCGCCACGTGGCCACCGACCCCGACCATACGCGGCGTCACGGGATTGCGGCGGCGATTCTGCGCCATGCCCTGATGCGCGCCCGCGACAGCGGACTTGCGCTTATCGAATGTTGGGCGACCCGGACGGCGGTGCCGTTCTACCGTGCGCAGGGTTTCGTCGAAACGGGCCCTATCGAGGTGCCACTTGCCCCCGGTATCAGCTTTCCCGCCGTGCGGATGACGCAAAGCTTGTCATCGGCAGTGTTCTGCCGTTAGCTTTGATGAACTCAACAGCTGCCACTGTACCGGAAACTAACATGACCAAGCGTCTGTCCTTTACCGCCTGCCTGATCGCCCTGTCTCTGTCCGCCTGTAGCAACTGGGGCTACAACAAGGGGGTCGGCTTTACCGGGATCGACGGCGAACCCAAGAGCGTGTCACAGGCCAGTGGCCAGTCCGGCATAGTCACCCGCGCCTTGTCCCCGATGGAGGCCCTGGCGGCCCTGCCGCCGGTCAGTATTCGCGCTCAAACCGCATCGCAGGCGGATTTGGCCAGCGCGGCGATCGCCGCGGGTGGCGAAACACCGCAGTCCGGGATCTGGGTGCACATGCACGATCAGGCGCTGTTGATGAGCATGGTGCGCGTCAATGGCCAGATGTTCAGCGTTCTCAAGGTGCCCCAGGGCAACACCAGCCGCATGGTGGAGGGCACCGCGAATGCCTTTGTGGGATCCGCCCCGGAGCTGACGGGTTGCCTGACCCAAAGCGGCGCCTATACGCAGGGCGGGTCCGAGGCGCGACCCAAGTCGGTCGCCGTGGCGATGAACTGCAGCTGAGGGAAGAGGCCGAAGACCGCGATCCAACGTTCGTGCGGGCGCACGTCTTTCAACCGGTTTAACAGGTCGGCCCGTTCTTCCGGCGTATAGCGGTTGAAGCGGCGTTTCGTTCCCGCCGGATGGTTGTCCAGCCCCGTACCGGGCCGCCGGCTGTGCGCGGGGCGGATCGGCCGTGGTACCGGGTTACCGCCGCAATTGGCGCAGACGCCCTGCAGGACGTCCGCGGAGCAAGTTACAAAATAGTTGGCACTCATTGGTGCAGAACCGCGCCTCGGCATCAGGCGGCAGATCGCAGTCGCAGAATTCACAGTTCGGGCTCAGTTCCAGCATGAGGCCAGTACGCAGTGAAAAAGGGCCGGTCACAAGGACCGGCCCGATGTTCTTGTCCAAAAGTCGGTTGTTTATTCGCGATTGCCGAATAGCTGCAGCAGGAACATGAACATATTGATGAAGTCCAGGTACAGCTGCAGAGCACCCATGATCGCAGCCTTGCCGATCCATTCGCTGTCGCCGGAGTGGGCGTGCTCAAGATAGGTGGTCTTGATCGTCTGGGTGTCATATGCGGTCAGGCCGGCAAAGATCAGAACGCCCAGAACCGAAATCGCAAAGGCCATGGCCGAGCTGGCGATAAAGATGTTCACGATCGAGGCCACGATCAGACCGATCACGCCCATGACCAGAAACGTCCCCATGGCGCTGAGGTCTTTCTTGGTCGTGTAGCCATACAGCGACAGACCCGCGAAAGCGATCGAGGTGATGAGGAATACCTGGATGATCGACTGCCCGGTAAAGATCAGGAAGATCGAGCTGATTGACAGGCCCATCACGGCGGCAAAGGTGTAGAACACCAACTGTGCACCGGCGGCCGACAGGCGGTTCAGCGCCGCGCTGAAGCCAAAGACAAAGGCCAGCGGGGCGAACATGATCACCCATTTCAGGGGCGATCCGTAGATCGCATAGCCGAACGAAGTCAGGTATTTATCTGCGCTCAGCTGCGCTGCGGCCGCTGACGGATCACTGGTCACGGCCA
>JBFHMM010000044.1:0-19151 GCA_041594355.1 Paracoccaceae bacterium
CAGAGCCGCAGGATGTCGGCGCCGTAGTCCTTGATCACCGCCTGCGGCGCCACCGTGTTGCCGAGCGACTTCGACATCTTCATGCCCTTCTCGTCGAGCGTGAAGCCGTGGGTCAGCACGCCCCGGTAGGGCGCGCGGCCGATGGTGCCGCAGGCCTGCAGCATCGAGGAATGGAACCCCCCCCGGTGCTGGTCGGTGCCCTCCATATAGACATCGGCAATGCCGTCCGGCGCGCCGTCTTCCCGGTCGCGCAGCACAAAGGCATGGGTCGAGCCGCTGTCAAACCACACGTCCAGAATGTCGAACACCTGCTCATAGGCATCCGCATCATGATCCCCCGCCAGGAACCGCTCCTTGGCCCCCTTGGCATACCAGGCATCCGCGCCTTCGACCTCGAACGCCTCCAGGATCCGCGCGTTCACAACCGGATCGCGCAGCAGGAAATCGGGGTCGGTGGGCAGCGCCCCTTTCTTCACGAAACAGGTCAGCGGCACGCCCCAGGCCCGCTGGCGCGACAACACCCAGTCGGGGCGCGTCTCGATCATCGCATAGAGCCGGTTGCGCCCCCGCTGCGGCGTCCATTTTACCAGCTCGTCGATCGAGGTCAGCGCCCGTTCGCGGATGGTCTTGCCATAGGCATCCTGATCGTCCCCCACCGGTTTGTCGATGGCGGCAAACCATTGCGGCGTGTTGCGATAGATCACCGGCGCTTTTGACCGCCAGCTATGCGGATAGCTGTGCTTGATCTTGCCGCGCGCCAGCAGCCCGCCGACCTCGGCCAGCTTGGCGATCACGGCGGCGTTGGCGTCGCCCTCCCAATCGCCCTTCTTGGGCTTGCTGCGCAGGATCGCCTTGCCGCCAAAGAACGGCAGATCTTCGCGGAACCGCCCGTCTTCCATGACGTTATAGGTGATCACCTGCTCCAGCATGCCCAGATCACGGTACAGCTCGAATTCCTCCATCCCGTGGGAGGGCGCGCAATGCACGAACCCGGTGCCTTCCTCGTCGCTGACAAACTCGGCGGCGCGGAAATCGCGCAAGGCATCCCATTCGCCCTCGGACCCTTCGGCGCCCTTCAGCGGATGTTCCAGCGACAGGCTGCCCAGTTCGTCCGCACTCACGTCGCGCACACGGGTCCACTGGTCGTCGTTCAGCCGCGCGCGCCCCATCACATCGGCCGCGCGGGTATCGGCCAGGATGAACTTGTCACCCGGTGCCGCCCAGCATTCCTCCGGCGCGCCGGTGACTTCGTAGAGGCCGTAGGCGACGTGTTCGCCATAAACCACCGCCTTGTTCGACGGCATGGTCCAGGGCGTTGTGGTCCAGATCACCACATGGGCATCCTTCAGATCGTCCTGCCCCTCATGCACCCGGAACTTCACCCAGATGGTGAAGCTTTCCTTGTCGTGATACTCCACCTCCGCCTCGGCCAGCGCGGTCTGTTCCACCGGCGACCACATCACCGGCTTCGACCCTTGGTAGAGCGTGCCGTTCATCAGGAACTTCATGAATTCGTCGGCGATCACCGCCTCGGCGTGGAAGTTCATTGTCAGATACGGATCGTCCCACTTGCCGGTGACGCCCAGTCGCTGGAATTCCTCGCGCTGGATATCGACCCAACCCTCGGCGAACTTGCGGCACTCCTGCCGGAAATCGATGACCGGCACCTGGTCCTTGTCGCGGCCCTTCTTGCGGTACTCTTCCTCGATCTTCCATTCGATCGGCAGACCGTGACAGTCCCAGCCCGGCACATATCGGCTGTCGAACCCCATCATCTGGTGGCTGCGCACGATCATGTCCTTGATCGTCTTGTTCAGAGCGTGACCAATATGCAGATGCCCGTTGGCATAAGGAGGTCCGTCATGCAGGATGAAAGGCTTGCGGTCCCCGGCGGTTTCCCGCAGGCGGTCATACACCCCGATCCGCCCCCAGCGCTCCAACCACTCGGGCTCGCGCTTGGGCAGTCCCGCGCGCATCGGGAAATCGGTTTTCGGCAAGTTCAGGGTGTCTTTGTAGTCGGTCTTGTCGGCGCACATGGGCGGCGTCCTTCGGATGGTCGTGTCTGGATACGATGCGGTCGGTGCGATAACTCAAACACCTTTGCCCGGCGACTGGAGAATCAGATCGCCGGGGTGATAATTCGAATAATGATAAAGCGCGGATGGCTCATGGCGCGGGTTATAGGCGCGGCAGCGACGGGGGTAAAGCCGGAACCCGCGCGGCGCCGGGTCCGGCCAGCGGATCGCGCCGCCCGGCCGCGCCGCCACCTGACGCCAATACGCGTCAAAACTGCGCGATCGCCCCGGCGAAAATTTTGTACAAAACGGTCAATGGCTGCCGCGTGGGCGGTACAAAACGTCCAAAACCCCGCGCGGCTCAGCCGTGAAACAGCGTCCCCACGAAATAGGCGATACCCGCCGCCACCCCGCCAATCGCCAGCGTTTCCAGCCCCGATTTCCACCACGCGTTCAGCGACCAGCGACTCTTCATCGCGCCAATGGCAAAGAAAACCGCCATCGTCATCCAGGCGGACCAGGCAAAAGCGTTTTCGATACCTATAACAAAAGGCATCAACGGAACCATCCCCGCCACGAGGAACGCCACAAAGGTCGCAATGGCCGCGCGCATCGGGTGCGGATCGACGCCGCCCAGCCCGTATTCGCCCTCCAGCATCAGCCCGATCCAGCTTTCCCGATCCGCGGTGATCGCATCGGTGGCATCCTCAAGCACCTGACCGGAAAGACCTTTTTGCGCCAGAATCTCGCGCACCTCCAGCCGCTCGCCGTCCGGGTGGTGGGCGATGTGGCGCTCTTCGACCTGGCGGATACGCTTGATATTGTCGACCTCGGCCTTGGTGCCCGAGTAGTTCCCCGCCGCCATGGAGAACCCGTCCGCCAACACATTGGCAAGGCCAAGTGCAACAATAACGAATGGTGACAGGCCCGCCCCCGCGACGCCGGCCACGATGGCGAATGTGGTGACCGATCCGTCGATGCCGCCATAGACGACATCACGCAGCACCCCCCGCCCCGGTGGCGCGCCGATCCGGTCGCGGATTTCCTGCGCGCTGTGACCATGTTCGGTCATGGGGAATCTCCTTTCTTTTCAGCAACCTAATCCATTTCCGGGTCAAAGGACTTGCGGCAAATTAAAGCCGCCGCGCAGTAACCTATGGATCCTTTTCGGCGGATTTCCCGGCGCCCGGAATGATCCCCTTCAACGCCCCCCCGATAATGGTGCGGACCGAGGGCCGCCGCTTGGCCGAGAACGGCAGAGGCCGGCATACCTCCATCGCCGCAACGCCGACCCGCGCGCTCAGCGCGCCATTCAGCATCCCCTCGCCAAACCGCCGCGACAGGCGGCTGAGCACCGAGCCGCCCAGAACCGGCTCTAGCAGGTCGTCGCCGACCGCCACCGCGCCCGTCGCGACCAGATGCGTGAACACTGCTCGCGTCAGCCGCCAACTACCCAGAAAGCCCGAGCGCCCCCCATAGATCTCAGACACGCGCCGGATCATCCGCAGACTGGAGGTGAGGGCAGCAACGACATCGGCCAGGGCCAGCGGCACCAGCGCGGTCACCGTGGCGATCTGACGGGCGGCGACTTCGACTTCCCGTTGCGCCGCTGCATCCAGCGGGGCCAGCACTTCATCCTCCGCCAGAGCCAGCAGAGTTGAGGCATCGAACTGATCATCGACCCGCTCAGTCAAGCGCTGGCGACCCCAACGCGTGTCCTCGCGATGGGCGTAGAACCGGTCGAGCCGGTCTACGACACCCCGCGCAGCGATCAGGTCGGCTTCGGCAAGGGCCGTATCGGCAGCGCGGCGCAGACCGTCGATACGGCCAAGCCGGGCAATTGCGGAGACCTCTCGCAGGGCGATGGCGAGGCAGACCACCAGCAGCGCCGCGATCAAACCGGTAACGGCCCAGCCCAGCAGCGGCGCCCGCTCTAGCAGCCGAATGGCAAAGTCCCATGCCGCGACGCACAGGGCGGCCCCGACCAGCGCACCCGACAGCCCCCAGAACCAACGTGACAACCGCGAGGGGCTGCGGGCGGCCATCCGGGCCGCTGCCTGCATTGCCTGCCCCGTCACCGCTGGCGCCGCGGTATCGGGCACCGGCGGCGCGTCGGTGACGCTGGGCGCACCGGTTGCGCCGGTGCCTTCGAGGTCGATCAACACCGGGCCTTGTGTCATGTCGGGGCCTCCTTCTTTTCCCAGATGAATATGACGTCGGGCATGTTTTCATCGTTTTCCGCCCCGTCGCCGCGCTCGGATTCGACAAACCCCTGACGACGATAGAACCGCTGCGCGCCCTCGTTGACCTGCAACGTGCGCAGCCACAGCCGGGACCGCCGTGCCTTGGCATGGCCCAGCAGCTGCCGCCCAACGCCCTTGCGGTTCGTCTGCCGCGCCATGTACAGCGCGCAGATTTCCTCGCCGTCGCGGGCGATGAACCCGTGAATGCGGCCATTGCCATCGGCCACCGTAACCCAGCCACGGTCGATCATTGCGCCGCAAAATCGGATCATCTCGGCTGCCGTGTACAGTTTGGGCATCCACTCTGTATCTTCCTGAAACCGATATAGAATATGACCCAGCGCGCCGGCATCGGTGGATCTGGCTGGCCGTAGGTCGATGTTCACATCCGGTCCCCCAGCAGGAACTGCGCGGCCCGGTCGAGCCGGATGTGCGGCGGGCCGTCGCCCGGCGACAAGGTCAGCGGCGCCGGCGCAAAGGACATCGCCTGATACTCTGCCCCCAGCCATTCGCTGTCGCCGTTCATAGCCGGCCCGATCAGCTGCGCCGGGTCTTCCGGCAGCGCGCCGGGATAAAACGCCGCCTGTTTGCCCCGCGAGCCATCGGGATTCAGAAGGGCGCCCCGGACACAGGGTAAATCGCGGCCACCATGGCTGCGCATCTCTTCGGTGGTGGCGCGCAGGGCGGCCAGTGACAGGGCGGCCGTGTCGGCCCCGGCAAACTGCGCCTTGTCGCGGGCATCGCGGGTCAGGGCCTCCATGATGGCGGTCAAGCGCGGGTGCTGCAGGTGGTGCAGATGGTCGGCCTTGGTCGCCGCGAACAGAATCTTTTCCACCCGTTTCCCCCGCAGCAGCCGGGTCAGAAAGGCGTTGCGCCCCGGTTTGAAGGCGGCGAGGATGTCCGACATCGCCCGGCGCATGTCGCCAACCGCCTCGGGGCCGGAATCGATCGCGCCCAAGGCGTCGACCAGAACCACCTGCCGGTCGATCCGGGCAAAATGGTCACGAAAGAACGGTTTGACCACCTTGGATTTATACGCCTCGAACCGTCGTTCCATCTCGCGGTGCAGGCTGCCCCTGCGCGAGGGTTCGGCAAAGGGGATCGGCGCGAAGGTCAGCACCGGCGAACCGGCCAGATCGCCGGGCAGCAGGAACCGCCCGGGCGTACAGCGGTGATACCCTTCCTTGCGGGCGATCCCGAGGTAACGGGCAAAGCGCGTGGCCAGATCCTGCGCCAGCTGTTCGTCATGCGCCGCCGTCGGATCGGCCGCCCGCGCGCGTTCCATGAACCCCTGCGCGCCGACTCGCTTGTCCAGCCAACCCAGCGCATCGCCGGCCCATTGATCATAGCTCTGGTCCAGCAAGGCGAGGTCAAGCAGCCATTCACCAGGGTAGTCGACGATGTCTACATGCACGGTCCGTGGCCCCTGCAGCCCGGCCAGCATGCCCTTTGGCTGCACCCGCAGCGACAGGCGCAGTTCGGAAATCGCCCGGGTGCTGTCGGGCCAGTGCGGCTCGGCCGAGGTCAGGGCGCGCAGGTGCCTTTCGTATTCGAACCGCGGCACGGTATCGTCGGGTTGAGGCTGCAGGAACGCCGCCACGATGCGGCCTTCCTGCGCGGCGGCCAGCCCCGGCATCCGGCCACGGTCCAGCAGATTCGCGACCAACGAGGTGATGAACACCGTCTTTCCCGCGCGCGCCAGACCGGTGACCCCCAGACGGATCACGGGCTCGAAGAACGTCTCGGAGATCCGGTCGCCCGCGTTTTCGACGCTGCGCACGACCCCGTCTGCCAGTGATGCGATGACCAATGCGGTCTCCTGCCCGTAATGCCCCGTTATGCCTTGTGGCCAAGATAGTCAGGCCAACGCCCTGCGCCAAGCTCCAGTTGGGCTTGCCCGCGAGCCAGCGCCACGCTAGAGCCGCGCCATGCCCCGTTACGCTTTGAAAGTCGAATACCAAGGTGCGCCGTTTGTCGGCTGGCAACGGCAAAAGGACCAGCCATCGGTGCAGGGCGCCATCGAGGCCGCGCTGGCCCGGCTGGAACCGGGACCCCACACCATTGCCGCCGCCGGGCGTACCGACGCGGGTGTTCACGCGCTGGGTCAGGTGGCCCATTGCGACATGGCCAAGGACTGGGACCCGTTCCGATTGAACGAGGCCTTGAATTACCATCTGAAGCCGGCGCCGGTGGCGATTTTGGCCGTGGCACAGGTCGAAGAGGATTGGCACGCAAGGTTCACGGCCATCGAGCGGCAGTATCTGTTCCGCATCCTGACCCGCCGCGCGCCCGCCACGCATGACCTCGGACAGGTCTGGCAGGTCGGGCGGCCGTTGGATGTGGAGGCGATGCAGGCCGGGGCCGTCCAGCTGATCGGGCGGCATGATTTCACGACGTTTCGCTCTGCGATCTGCCAGGCGGCGAGTCCCGTGAAAACGCTTGACGAATTGCGGGTCGAGACGGTTGAGGGCTTTTCCGGACCGGAAGTGCATTTTCACGTGCGCGCCCGGTCGTTCCTGCACAACCAGGTGCGCAGTTTCGTGGGCACGCTGGAGCGGGTCGGGGCGGGGTCATGGTCGCCGCAGGACGTCGGCGCAGCGCTGGCGGCGCGGGACAGGTCGGCCTGCGGTCCGGTTTGCCCGCCCCAGGGTCTTTACCTCGCACGTGTCGGATACCCGCAGGATCCGTTTTCGGGCTGACCGGTTTCTGACCCCGGTTGACGAAACCGCATGCCGGCAGATCTGCTGCTGGAGAGGCTGTGGTTGAGAGTTGACGGACAAAAGACATCGGTACGTTTGGCGGCGGCATTGATGATCGCCGGGTTTCTGGCCGCTTGCGATCCCTCTGGCTTCTCCTCGCCCGCCGGTGTGGATCAGATAAAGTACGAGCGCAACAAGGCCAACCGCGAAGCCTATCTGTCTCAGCGTCTCTAGCATCGTTTCGCCGCCGTTGACCCCGCGCCATACGCCGGGTAATCGGCGCTTATGTCCCGCTTTCTGATCCTGCAGCTTCGTCCCGAAACGGATGCCTCCGACGCCGAATACGCCTCGCTCCTGGCGCGTTCCGGCCTGGGACCGGAGCGCACACATCGCATTCGCCTGGATCGGACGTCCCTGCCAGACGGGCTGAACCTGTCGGACTATGCCGGGGTGATCGTCGGCGGCGGACCGGGCTGCGTCAGCAACGCGCCCGAACAGAAATCGCCGACCGAGGCGCGGATCGAGGCTCAGATTATGGGACTGATGCCGCAGATCACCGATGCCGATCACCCGTTCATGGGCTGCTGTTACGGTCTGGGCATCCTGGCCGCCCATCTGGGTGGCGACGTCAGCAAAGCGCGATACAGCGAGCCCGTCGGCCCGTCGGCCTGCGTGCTGACGACCGAGGCGGCCAGCGATCCGCTGACAGCGGGGTTACCGGATGCCTTCGACGCCTACGTTGGCCACAAGGAAGCGGTGCAAGCCCTCCCGCCGGGCTGTGTTCACCTCATCGCATCTGCCCCCTGCCCGTTTCAGATGGTCCGGTACGGGCAAAACGTCTATGCCACCCAGTTTCACCCCGAGGCCGACGCCACCGATTTCGAGCAGCGGATCAACATCTATCGCGACCATGGCTATTTTCCGCCCGATCAGGCCGACACCCTGATCGCACGCTGCCACGCCGCCGAGGTCACCGTTCCCGGTGAAATCCTCCGCCGCTTTGCCGTTCGCTACGGCTGATCGAGCGGCTGCGGCGATCCGCCCAGTGCCACCTTTGCACGGTTGACCCTAGGGTCGCCCTCGAAACAGCTTTGGGAGGAGACTGTTTTGAGTTCCATGATCAGCATGGGATTGCCGCTGTCGCTGGCGATCATCATGCTGTCCCTGGGCATCGGGCTTGAGGTCAACGACTTCAGGCGGGTGGCCTTAAACGGCTATGCCTTTGTGATCGGGGCGGTCAGTCAGGTGATCCTGCTGCCGCTGGCGGCATTCGGTATCGCATCGCTCTGCAGCCTGCCGCCCGAGATCGCGGTCGGTTTCATGCTGTTATCATTCTGCCCGGGCGGGGTGACCAGCAACATCCTGTCGAAATGGGCGGGCGGTGATGTCGCGCTATCGATTTCGCTGACGGCGGTCATCAGCCTGTTGTCGATCCTGACCGTGCCGGTGTTCTCGACGCTGGCCATCACCCATTTCATGGGAGCGGACACGCCGCCGGTCAACGTGACAGCGCTGGCGGTGTCAATGTTCCTGATCACCACCTTGCCGGTCGCGGTCGGGGTCACGATCCGCCAGTATTACCGTGGCATCGCTATCGCCATCGAACAGACGCTGTCCTATCTGGCGCTGATCGTCGTGGCGGTTATCGTGGCTGCGGCGCTGGCCGCCAACTGGAGCCTGTTCATCGACAACCTGAACCAGCTGAGCGGTGCGCTGATTGCGCTGAACGTGGCGCTGTTGCTGATTGGTCTCGGTGTGGCCTATGGGGCCGGTCTGAGCTGGCCGCAGGTCAAGACGATCTCGATCGAAAGCGGTATCCAGAACTCGACCCTGGGGATTACCGTGGCCGGGTTGCTAACCGGGTTGACCCAAGGTTTCAGCGCCCTGGCCTTGCCCTCTGCGGTTTACGGCATCACCATGTACGCGGTGGCCCTGCCCTTGATCCTGTGGATGCGTGGCCGCCGCTGAGGCAGAGGTCACAGGTGGAACACGCGGATGTAATCGTCGTGGGCGGCGGGCTGGCCGGGCTCGCTTCCGTCGCCGAATTGGGAAACCGCGGCAAGCGGGTCCTGCTGGTCGATCAGGAGCCGGAGCGGTGCCTGGGCGGACAGGCATTCTGGTCGCTGGGCGGGTTGTCGATGGTGGACACGCCGGAACAGCGGCGGATGGGCATCAAGGACAGCCGGGATCTGGCGATGCTGGACTGGATGGGCAGCGCCAGTTCGACCGGGCCGAAGACGCCTGCCCGCGCAAATGGTCCGAGGCCTATGTCGACTTTGCCGCCGGCGAAATGCGCCTGTGGTTGCACGCGATGGACCTGCGGTGGTTTCCGATCGTCGGCTGGGCCGAACGCAGCGGGTCCTATGCGACCGGTCACGGCAATTCGGTGCCGCGTTTCCATCTCACCTGGGGGACCGGGCACGGCGTGATGCACCACTTTGAACGCCGCGTACGCGAACATATGTCCGCAGGCCGCATCACGCTAAAGTTCCGCCGCCAGGTCGACCACATCGTGATGGTCCCGGCGCCGCCCAAGGGGGGGGGCGCCGGGACCATCCGGGCCGATGGCGCCGCGGCGCGCGGTCGCAAGACCAACCGCGATCTGGCCGGTGAGTTCGCGTTCCGCGCGCCGTCGATCATGGTTCTCCAGGGCGGGATCGGCGGCAACTTTGACCTGCTGCCCAAGGCCTGGCCGCGTGACCGCCTGGGTATGCCAGCCGAACCGGGCCAACCCGTGATACATGTCGACCGCGCTGCTGCGGAGAATCCGCGCTCCGGATCGTGCGACCGGGACCTTGCCGATATGCTCAGCGAATGCCGCAATCCCCGACAGTTCCGTCGACGGATCGGCGTAATACGCCTCCTCGCTCAAAACCTGCCACATCTGCGCGATGCGCGCCTCGGCCTCCATCACCCGCCCGCACGCCGCACAGGCGTCGATCATCGCTTCCAGGTCCGCCATATGGCTCTCCCCTTTCCGTGCAACACTCACCAGCTGCCCAAAGCACCGACCCCAAGGCGATCCACGACCAAAGGACGACCGGCTCAATCCGCTGCTGCTGCTCACTTCTTGGGCATCGTCCGGGTTTCACTGACGTGGTAACGGCAATGGCTGCAGTCATAGTCCAGACGCTTGCGGCCCGTGCTGGTCGTGGTTGCCGACGCCAGCACGGTGGAGGTGGTCGACAGCGTGCGGTACTGGCATTTCGGGCAGGCGCCGCAGGATGAAAACCAGTTCTTGTGGCGAGTGATGTCGATCCGCCCGCAACCGGCGCAATGCCAGACGTCGTAATCGACGGACTTTAGGTATTCTTTCAGCTGTTGACCGCCATCTAGATGCGCATCATCCACCTGTTCACCGGCCCGCCGCAACAGTGTCGCACAGGTCGGGCAGCGCCGCGGACGGCGGCGCAGGTAGCGCCGCAGCCACATGGAAAATCCGACCAGCGGCGGCGCAAGAACGGAGATGGCCCAGCCGCCCAGATCCTGCAGCCAATCAATGATCCGCGGCCAGCCGCGCGCCACTTCAGCCGGATTGCCTCCTGACAACTCTGCGATTGTGGCATCGACTCCCTCGACGATGCCGTGTTCATAAGCATCAAGCCGAAAGGCAGGCAGAAATGCCGTGTCAATCACCCTTTGCATGCGTGTGTTCCATCGGGCGGCATATCCCGCGCCCAGTTCAATCCGCATTTTGCGATCATTGCGCGCGACCAGCATCAGCACCCCATCGTTGCGTGTGGCGTTGCCGATCCCCCAGGTGTTGAACAGGCGCGTGGCAAAGGGTTCGATCCGTCCGTAGTGCCCATAGTCGGACATGGCGGCGATGGTCAGAACCGTCATTTCGACGCCAGTCCGATCATAAAGGTCGACCAGGCTGTTTCGAACCCCGGACCGGGCCGCCGGTGTCAGTAGCTCGGCGTAGTCGTTATCATAAAGATCTTGGTACCCCGGAACCTGCCCGCCGTCGGCGCTTTTATACTCCGGTGCAGGAAACCGGTCATAGGCGGCTGCTTTACCGGGCGGCGGCGGGGCAATACCCCTGGCCGGGGCCCGGACGAAGGTGCCGACCAAATCGCCCAGCATCAGCACAATCACCACCATAGCCGCGACCAAAAGGGCGATACGCAAATCGTGGCGCGTCATTCAGATCTCTCGACCCGATAAACCGGCCCTGCACAACCCGTCCAGCCAAAGCTCCTGATCATCCAAATAACGCACCGGGACCACATGGCACACCTGTTCTATGGTCAGGTCCGGCATGCGGGCAAGAAGGCACTGCAGCGACGCCGCCGCCGCGGCATCGCGCCCCAGCATCGCCAGCGCCGCCGTTTCCTGCCGCATCAGCGCGGCGCAATCGAGCGCCTTCAGGCCTTTGGCAGCAATCTGTACGCAATCCTCGAGTTTGCCGGCCAGATAAGCCCCAATCCCCATGCCACCCAGCCAACAGGGTTTCAACGGATCGCGCAGGTCAGGTGGCGCGTAGCCTACTCGAAATCCCGTGCAACGGCATCGACGATGCCCCACATCCCGAAGGCGTTGGCATTCAGATCATCCAGCTCCGCGCCCTTGGTGGCGGCGGTCCAGGCATGGGCAATGGCGACCAGCCAAGCCGGGTTCCAGCGGTGCAGCATGTCCATCAGGCCGCACAACGGCCGCGCAGCATGGGCGCCGGCTATGCCCGAATCCATGATGATCGCCTCTTTTGGCGTCTGGCGCGCCGTGACGTTGTCGTTAGCTGAAAGCAGCCCCAGATGCCAGCGTGCCTGCGGCACCCCTCCCCCGCCGACGGACGACGTCGCAGGCACCGGCGGGGCACCTCGCGGCTGAACTGATCGACCCGCACCGCCTGCCTCTTGCACGAGAAGCCGGTGTTGCGGGCGATGACAAAGAACACCTTGAAATAGCTGAGCTTGGTTATGATGTCCTCGGCGATGCCATCCGAGAAATGCTCCTGTTCGAAATCCTGGAACATGTTGTCGAACGCCATAACCGCAAACGACGGCTTGCCCGACGCGTGGTCTCCACCCGGACACTGGCCTGGGTTTTGCAGGGATTCCATCGGGTTCCCCCCGCTCCACCGGTAGACCCGGACCGGCGAGGAGATATTCTTGAGCTGATGTTCCCCATCGCCGCGAAGACGTGCATCGACCCTGGTGCCGAGACTGTCATGAACGATGCCGGCAATGCAGATACCACCGGGGTCGGCCAAGGCTTCGTGGCGGGCCGCTACATTGACGCCGTCGCCAAAGATGCCGCGCCATCAGCAATTCCAGAACCGCCTTGCGGAAATCGTTCAGGGCGGCAAGCGTTGCCGCTTCGTCCTGCGCCATCAGCGCAGAATAGCCGGCCACATCCGCGGCCAGAATCGCTGACAATCGGCGCGCCATATCCGTCTCCCTGACGGCAAACAAAAGCGTTCCCGGGAAGTTATCAAGCCTGTCGCAGGGGTTTAGCCAGAGTCATCCAATGGTTAGTGGAAACGCCTAGTTCCTTCGCATCAGGCGGATTGCCGCGACACCGGCCCCGTTGACCAGCGCGAGGTTGTCCCCTTCAGGACAAAGCCTTCGACCTCGCCCAGAGCTTTCAGGAAATCCCGCTCAAGCTTGTCGTAAGGCGCCGGGCAAGCCATCAGGATCGCGGCGATGTTGTCGGGAAAACCCAAATCGCCATCGTCGGTGAATTCAGCCGTGCCACGATACCTGTTGCATCTGGTGCTGCCACCGAAACCGCCAACGTCCCGGAATTCCAGGTCGGGGCGTTTTTCGGCCACCAACATCCGGCCACCCAGTTCGCCGACCTGCCATTTTCCGCCAGGATTCCCCGAGGCTGCCGGAGCCGCGGCCATGCGTTCCACCACAATCTTTACCTCGTCGGTAGCGCACAAGGTCAGCACCGGATATGCGGTTGTCGATCGATAAAGCACCTGGTCACCGCTCAGAATCCGCGCCTGCACGGTGTAGGTCATCCGCTCGTCGATCAGGTTGTCATCGTAGGGCAGCGCAAAGGCAAACGGCACTCTGTCCAAAGCAAACCGCTGGCCCGACAACCGGACCGAGGCAGCATCGGACCGCGACACATCATGCAATTCCACCTCGAGCACCGCACCCGGCGGCACCGCGATCCGTTCCAGGTAGGTTACGGTACCCGACACCGTGCCGGCCTGCGCGAGGCCAGTCGTGGCTGCGAGTGCTCCGATTGCCAAGGCCGCTACAGCCGCCATTCTTTGTATGGTCATCGGATTTCATCTTTACCTGAATTCATCCGAATAGAATGTGGGCCGCGCCCTGCCAACTCAAGCGCGGCCGTGGCGCGGCTGTTTCAGATGGGCGGGAATCCACCGCCCGATCAGGGCTGCGTCAGCGGCCACATGATGGGGATCAACGCCGATGCCAGAAGACCAACCGACAGGTTCAGCGGAATGCCGACACGCAAAAAGTCGGTGAACCGATACCCGCCTGGCCCATAGACCATCATGTTGGTCTGGTAGCTGATCGGCGTGGCAAAGGTCGCGCTGGCCGCGATCATGACCGCAACGACCAGAGGACGCGGATCGACGCCAAGGCTCACGGCCAATCCGATGGCGACCGGGGTCAGCACCACCGCAACCGCGTGATTGATCAACTCGGACAGCACAGAGGTCAACAGGTAGATCGCCCAGACGATGAAGAACGGCGGCAACCCCGCGATCAGCGGCGACGTGTTATGCACGATCAATTCAATCGCGCCCGAGGTTTCCAGCGCCGTCGCCACCGCAAGCATGGCAAAGATCAGCGCCAGTAAGCGGCCGTCGACAAAAGAAAACGCCTCGTCCGAGTCGATGCAGCGGGTCAACAGCACAACCGCCAACGCCAGCACCGCCAGCAACAGAATCGGCGCCACGCCAAAAGCGGCAAGCAGAACGATCCCCGCCAGCGCGCCCAACGCGATCGGCGCATGGCTGCGACGGAACTCGCGGCCCGAGGGTTTGGAGACGTCGACCATCTCCATGTCGGACGCCAGCCGCTGGATATCGGCGGGGGCGCCTTCGAGCAGCAGCGTATCGCCAACCCGCACCACCAGATCATCCAGCTGCCGGCCGATGTTCTGGTTGCGGCGATGGACCGCCAAGACGTAGACGCCGTACCGCCGCCGCAGGCGCATGGAGCCCAGCGACCGGCCTACCATCTTGCAGCCGGGGGTGATCAGCACCTCGACGGTCGAGGTCTCGACCGCCGAGACCTGATCCACGCGTTTCAATTCCTTGTTGCGCTGCAGGCTGAGCAGCTCGGACATCTGGGTCCGAAGGACCACCCTGTCCCCGACCTGAAGCTCGACCCCCTTCAACTCGCGCCGCAGGGATATGTCGCCCCGAATGACATCGACCAGCCGGACGCCCGGGCGTTTGAACAGCTGCACACCGGTGACTTCGCGCCCGATCAGGTTGCTGTCGGGCGGGATCACCGCCTCGGTAAAGAACTTCATCGCCTTCTTACCAGACAGAAGCGACGCCATGCTGTCCCGTTCGGGCAGCAGGCGGGGGGCAACGAACCGCAGGTAAATCGCGCCCCATACCACCAGGAAAATTGCCAGCGGGGTGATCTCGAAAATGGTAAAACCTTCCATCCCGCTGGCCCGCGCCACGCCATCAACCAGCAGGTTGGTCGATGTGCCGATCAGCGTCAGCGTGCCACCGAGGATAGCGGCATAACTCAGCGGAATCAGGAACTTGCTGGCGGAAATCTTGAGCTTGTTCGCAAGCTGGACAAAGACTGGGATCATCACCACGACAACCGGCGTGTTGTTCACAAAGGCCGAGGCCACCACCACAAACAGCATGAGCGCGCCGATGGCGACGGCAGGACGCGAATCCGCCTGTGCCTCGGCCAGTTGTGTGAACCATTCCAATGCCCCGGTCCGCACCAGCGCGCCCATCACAATGAACATCGCCGCGATGGTCCATGGCGCGGGGTTCGACAAGACGTGCAGCGCATCGTCGTAGGGCAGAACACCCAACGCCAGCATGGCCGCGCCCCCCCCAATGGCGACAACCTCGGCCGGGTAACGTTCGCGGATGAAAAGCGCGAACATGACCGCGACGACTGCAAGCGTCACAATGGCCTGACCTGTTTCAGAAAAAAGTGAAAAGTTCATTTCAATGCCTGTTAATCTGTCCAGCGCTCACTTTTACCGGCAATCCCTGCGCGCGCAACTGTTTCACTGCGCCGGGACCGCACCAGGAACATTCCAAGCACCATCATCGCCACCGCTGCCCAAAAATAGCTCGCGTAGCGTTCGCCAAGCAGGGCCATCGACCACATCACGCCGAACCCGGTCACCAGAGAGCCAACCGGAGACGCAAACACCGGCCCGGCCAACCATCCACACATAGGTCGATACACCAGCGCATGCATGCAGGAGGACCCGATCAGGGCCAGGTCGGGCAGGCCCCAGGGCGGCCTCGGATCAATCCACTGGCCGCTAAACACGGCTAGGGGCAGAGCCAGAGCTGCACCGACCACCGACGCCCCCAAGAGCACCTGAATGGGATCCAGGCCGCTGGTTCCCCAGCGCGCGACGTAGTTGCCTTCGAAGCCGTAGAATGCCGGTGCGACCAGGGCCAGCGGGATCAAGCCCACCATCACGCGCTTCGGCAGGCTTGCCTCAGGGCCAATCAGCCGCTCGACGCCGATCAGACTGAATACAACGCCGCACAGCGACGACCACTGAAAGTGATCGTCTCCCATCGTCAGCGCCATCGGAAAGGCGAACATCGGCACCGTTGCAATCGACACGGACAGAACGCCAGCGGGCAGATGACGCGCGGCCTCGTAGCTGGCGGCGTTTGGCAGAACCGTTCCGACCAGTGCGATGACAAGGTAGAGCCACAGATGACGCCGCTGCAGCGACAGCCGTTTGCCCCGAACAACGATGATCGCGGCAAGCAGCGCCCCCGAAATGACGAGTTGCCAGAAAATCAGACCGAAATGGGGATACCCTTTACTGACCGCGATCTTGGCCAGCGGCTGGGTAATGCCCCAGCCCATCCCCAGACAGACCAGGATGGCCAGCAGCCGCGCCCGCCCGGTGACTGAGGTCATGGAGCGGCGGTTTCCAGCCGGCCGCCGATCCGCACCATGCGCACGACATTCGCCTGACCGCTGCGGTCATCTGTTTCGATATAGACGCCCGACAGCGTCGCCTCGCCCAGCGCTGGGGTGAACCGGCCCTTGGGCATACCGGTGATGAACCGGCGCATCGGTTCGGATTTTTCCATGCCGATCACCGAATGGTAATCACCGCACATACCCGCATCCGTGAGGTAAGCAGTTCCGCCGGGCAGCACCTGCGCATCCGCCGTCGGCACATGCGTATGGGTGCCGACCACAAGGCTGGCCCGGCCATCGCAGAAAAGCCCCATCGCCATTTTCTCGGACGTGGCCTCGCAATGCATGTCGACGATCACCGCCTGCGCCTGACCGCCCCGGGGATAGCTTTTCAGAACCGGTTCGATCGCCGAGAACGGGTCGTCAAAGGCCCGCTTCATGAAAACCTGGCCCAGGACCTGCGCCACGAGCACCTTGCGCCCGCCCGGCGCTTCAAACAGGCGATACCCCTTGCCCGGCGCGCTCTTGGCAAAGTTGATCGGTCTAAGGATGCGCGGTTCCTGTTCGATGAACTGTAACATGTCGCGCTGGTCAAAGGCGTGATCGCCGAGCGTGACACAATCGGCACCGGCCGCCAGCAGGCCCTTGGCGTGATCCGCGCTCAGCCCCATGCCGTTTGTCGCGTTCTCGCCGTTGGCAACGACAAAATCCAGCCGCCACTCCTGTCGCAAGCGCGGCAAATGTTCGGTGATGGCCTGCCGCCCGGCCCGACCCATCACATCGCCCAAGAATAAACATTTCATGACTACCCTCGTAGGCCCGACCGGGGGCAAGGGCAAGAACCCAAACCGCGACTTTGCCCGTCAAAGCGGCGCTTCGCTCCGTGGGGCTTGATATCGGGGGGTGATATCGGGGGCAGACGACCAATCTTGGGCCCGCGCGCGATCATTGTAAGAGAATTTTGTCACGACACATTCGATTGCCCTGATCCCGTCCTTTGCCGCTGGCGCCTTCCCGGCATTGGCTGCGGAACAGGGATCAATCACGCTTGCCAACTCCTCAGCTGAATTCTGCATCGCGCAGAGGGCGGCGCCTGTAACATTCGTGAAACCACGGAAGGCCAGATCGGAATTTTTGTGCTTCCTGACGGCCGCGAGGTCAACGCCTGGGACGATTTCGGCGAGAATACACCAAGCCAGGACGGCTCTTCGGTTTTCAAAAATATAGCGAGGGGCGTGGCCAGGTTCGGATCAGGAAGGCAGCGCCCCTCCACCGCACCAGAGTATCAGACTTCGCGGTGCGGCAAGACCGTGTGTGAAGGTGGGGTTACTTGGGCATGATCACCGCGTCGATCACATGGATCACACCATTGGAAGCCATGACGTCGGCGACAACGACCTTGGCGCCGTCAACTGTCACACCGCCTTCGGTCATGATCTCGACGCTGCCACCCTGAACCGTCGACGCTTTCATACCGTTGTTCAGATCGCCGCTGGTCACCTTGCCCGGCACCACGTGATAGGTCAGGATCGCAGTCAGCTTGTCCTTGTTCTCGGGTTCCAGCAGCATCTGGACCGTGCCTTCAGGCAGCGCGGCAAAAGCGGCATCGGTGGGCGCAAAGACGGTGAATGGTCCCTCGCTTTTCAAGGTTTCCACCAGACCGGCGGCCTGAACGGCTGCGACAAGGGTGTTGAAATCCCCGGCGCCTGCGGCGGTGTCGACAATGTCCATTTCATGGCCGCCAGCCCACAACGCACCTGCAAACATGGTTGCGGCTGCGGTCGACGCGAAAAAGGTTCTGCGAATCATTGTATTTTCTCCGTTTTTAACAACACGTCCAATTCAAGGACGGATAACAGCTGTTACGAAACGGGCCGGAGACCGGATCTGTCGGATTTCTCGCAGACAGAGCCTTGATATTCAAAGCGGCGCGCTAAGCTGGCAGTGCCGCGCGTGTCATTGCAAATTCTTGTGAACCAGCGTGACCGAACGCCAAGTGGTTTAGCTCAGAACGTGAGGACACGGCTTTCGGTTACCACCATGTCCAGCGGCTGGTCCGTCGCTTCCTTAGGTAGATTCTCGGCCTCTTGCCCGTCGAAGGCAAAACCGATGGCCAGCGTCGCGCGGCGCGACCGCAACTGCTGCAAAGTGCGGTCATAAAACCCGCCACCGTACCCCAGCCGGTTGCCCCGCGCATCAAAGGCGACCAATGGGACAATCAGGATTTCCGGGTCGAAGTAGTCTTGTCTGGCCGGGACGCGCGCGCCAAACGGGCCGTCAATCATCTCGGTACCGGGTTCCCAGCGGCTGAACCGCAGCGGCAGCGCCTTACCCTGGATCACCGGCACAGCAACCGGACCATGGGCCGCGGCTTCGGACATCGCCGGCAAGGGATCGATTTCGGTCCGGATCGGCATGTAGCCCGACAGGGGAACGCCGCGATACCCGGCCAAGACCCCGCTTAGAACACCGCACCCCCCCGGCGCGGCATGCTCGAACGCAGCGGCTCGACGTGCAAATCCCGCCGCTCGCGCCTCCGCCTTGATCGTCGCCAGATCGCTCACAGCAGCACCATTCCCGCCAAGCCGAGAAAGACAAAGAAGCCGACAACATCGGTCACCGTCGTCACAAACGTCCCCGAGGCCAACGCCGGGTCGACCCCGGCCCGTTCCAATATCAGCGGGATGCCAACGCCGGCCAGACCTGCGACGATCAGGTTGATCACCATCGCCACCGCGATCACCCAGCCGATGGCCGGTACGCCGAACCAGATCAGGCTGACCACGCCCATCACAACGGCGAAGACAAGGCCATTGAGCAACCCAACCGCCAACTCACGCCGGATAACCCGCCACGCATTGGCCCCGGTCAGATCCTTGGTCGCCAGTGCGCGCACCGCGACCGTCAGCGACTGGGTGCCCGCGTTCCCGCCCATAGACGCCACGATCGGCATCAGCACGGCCAGCGCCACGAATTGCGAGATGGTGGCTTCGAACAATGCAATCACGCTGGACGCCAGAATCGCTGTGGCGAGGTTCACCGCAAGCCATGGCAAACGCATCCGACTGGTTTCCGCGACACTGTCCGACAGCGAGCTTTCTTCGCCGA
>JBFHMM010000045.1:0-19131 GCA_041594355.1 Paracoccaceae bacterium
CCGGAGTGTGTAAGGCGGAGTGTCAAAACCGGTGTCCGAAACGCGAAAAGCGCCCCCGGGGGAGCGCTTTTTCGTTTATTTCCAACCACTTCAGTTGAGGTTGGCTCCGGCGGTAGGGATCGAACCTACGACCAATTGATTAACAGTCAACTGCTCTACCGCTGAGCTACGCCGGAACGGTTGGGGCGATATAGCAACAGGGATATGCGGCGTAAAGTGGGTATTGCAGGAAAATCTGAAAAATCCGCACCGGGTCATTCGTTTCGGGCGAAGACCGCCGAAGCGGCGAGAGGGCCCTGGCTGTGCACCCGGTTTTGTGACGTTAAATCAACGAGGTGGGCGAAGACGTTACGTTCGGCTGCGCCGAGCAGGGCGGCGGGGATGTCGGTGTAGATGCGCTCGGCTAGGGCGCGGGCGGTCTGTGGGCCGTCGGACAGGACGTGGAGGATCGCGGCTTCGCGCGACAGGCGATGGCCGATCAGCCACTCGAGGCGTTCGGCGGGGGCGGTGACCGGGGCGCCGTGGCCGGGGTGGAACACGCGCCAGTCGCGGGTCTGCAGACGGCGGCAGGAGGCCATGAAGTCGGTCAGGTCGCCATCGGGTGGGGAGACCAGCGAGCTGGCCCATCCCATCACGTGGTCGGCGGTAAAGCAGGCGTCGCCCCAGGCCAAAGCGATGTGGTTTCCAAGGTGGCCGGGAGTATGGATGACCTCGAGCGCCCAACCGTCGCCCTCGATCACCTCGCCGTCGGCAACGGTCTGATCGGGGCGAAAGAACTGGTCGATGCCTTCGCCGCCGCCGGCTAGGCCGGCGCGGAAAAGGTCGGACATGACGGCGCTGCGACCAGCCTCGGGGCCACCAAAGGCCAGCACCGGGGCGCCGCTGCGGGCGCTGAGGTCTGCCGCCAGCGGGGAATGGTCCAGGTGAGAATGGGTCACGACGATATGGCTGATTCGCTGTCCGGGCTGTACCGCGGTCAGGATCGCGTCGAGATGCGCGGGGATCGCCGGCCCGGGGTCGATCACCGCCAGGTCGCGGGTGCCCAGCAGGTAGGTGTTGGTTCCACGGTAGGTCATCGGAGAGGGATTCGGCGCCAGCACGCGGCTCAATCCGGGTTCGATTTCGATGGCGGTTCCATGGGGTGGGTCGAAATCGTCTGGGGGCAAGGTCATCGTGGGGTCTTTCTGCGGTTCATGTGCATCGTTTCGAGGCCGCCGGTCCGATCCCCGGATCGGAAAACCGGTTTCAACACTGCGGTTTACGCCTTAGGTTTAGCGTATGTCCTTTCGCTGGCTCAAACAATATATGCCGCGCAGCCTGTATGGACGCGCGGCGCTGATCCTGGTGATGCCCATCGTTGTGTTGCAACTGGTGGTTTCCGTCGCCTTTATCCAGAACCATCTGGAGGACATCATCACCCAGATGACGCAGACTGTGGTGCGCGAGATCCTGGTGATGTCGAGCCTGGCCGCCGAATCGAGCGATCCCGACGAAGTGCTGGCGGCGATGGCGCCAATCCTGCCGGCCCTGCGGATGCAGGTGCGCTTTGTCGACGACAGCGTGGTGCCCGACGGCGATATGATCCCCTGGTACGACTTTTCCGGGAGCCGGGCGCGTGACACGATCCGCGCCATGATGCCCGGAACGCGGGCGGTTCTGTTTCCGCAGGACGGGTCGGTGCGGGTTTATGCCGATACCTCCCTGGGGCCGGTCGAGGTGGGGTTCAGCCGCCGACGGGTGACCACGGCGGCCCCGCATCAGCTGATCGTCACAATGGTCTTTTTCGGATTGCTGATGACGGTGATCGCCTTTCTTTACATGCGCAACCAGCTGCGTCCGATCACCCGGCTGGCGGATGCGGCGCAGGCCTTTGGGCGTGGGCGGACGGTGCCGTACTGGCCATCGGGCGCGGTCGAGGTCCGGGCGGCGGGCAGCGCGTTTCTGGACATGCGCGCGCGCATCGAGCGTCAGATCGAACAGCGGACCCTGCTGTTGTCCGGGGTCAGCCATGATCTGCGGACACCGCTGACCCGGATGAAACTGGGGCTGGCGATGCTGGACGAGGAGGATGCCGCGCCGCTGCTGCGCGATGTCGACGAGATGCAGCGCCTGGTCGACACCTTCCTTGAGTTTTCGCGCGGCACGGCCGAGGGCGACCCCGAGCCGGTCGATCCGAATGCGCTGGTGCGTCAGGTCGTCGAGGACGCGCAACGGGTCGGCAAGCCGGTGCGGTTGGGCACCCTGACCGGAGAGGGCGAGGTTTCGTTGCGACCGCTGGCGATACGGCGAGCGGTCGAGAACCTCGTCAACAACGCGATACGCTATGGCAACCGGGCCGAAGTCTCGGTTCTGATGACGGACAAGGCGTTGTGCCTGCGGGTCGAGGATGACGGCCCGGGCATTCCACCGGATCAGCGCGGCGAGGCGATCAAGCCCTTTGCCCGGCTGGATCCGGCCCGCAACCAGGATCGGGGCGGCGGCGTCGGGCTGGGGCTGGCGATTGTCAATGATATCGTGCGGGCCCACGGCGGCACGCTGCGGCTGGGCGACAGCGAGGAATTGGGCGGTCTGTGCGCCGACATCGTGATCGGGCGCTAGTTGTTTGTTCCCGGCATCTGCCGGATCGGATTTAGGACGAATTGATCTGGTCCGGATGTCCAGATTCAGCAGATGTATTCGTAGGGCGTGAGGCCGCTTAGTGTCTTGAATTATCAGGTTAAATTATAGACATCCAGGACGTCAGCAGAGATGTCTGCGCAACTGTTCATGGCTGTCGTCGTGGTAGTGTTTCACTGTCGCATGCTTGATGGTGCGGTTCATACGCTCGACCTGGCCGTTCGTCGGGGCAACGGTCCCCCGGACCATTGCCTGACCCTCCTCACTCCACGGATGGTTCGGTTTGGTTAGCCTGTGTTCGATCTCATTCGCCTCGCAGATCATGTCGAAGCGCGTGAGCCCAGAATAGACTGTGTTCCGGTTTCGGGGCTGCTCCGCGATCTGGATGCCATCGTCCGTGAGAATGGTGTGGATTTTGTACGGATCCGTTTCCAGCAGGTGTTCGAGGAACTCCCACGCCGTCTTGCGATTGGCTTTCCCAACCAGTTGGGCAACCGCGAACTGACTGGTGCGGTCGATGGCCACAAAGAGATGAAGTTTGCCTTGCCCGGTTCTGACTTCAGCGATGTCGATATGGAAATAGCCAATCGGGTATCGCTAGTACTTTTGCTGCTTCAGCTTGTCGCCCACGAATCCGGCAAGCGCGATATCCCGCGCCTTTGCCCACAAGGTCGAGGCCAAGTTTGACGATACACAGGCCCGCGCGGCGCTACCGCCCGGGCCCGCGACGATGCAGGCCGATGCGACCGGTCTGTCAGTCACCGTGCCGGCCAGTGACGACGCGGGCATAGAGTGCGCGCGGTTCATTATCGACGACCACCTGAAACGCTTTGCATTCCGCGAGGAGTTTGCCGGTCTCAGCTGGACCAGCTGACCCGCCGCGTACGCGCCTTATCCGGTAGCAAGAAATTGCCTCAAGTCACCGGGATCGAGGGGTTTGTGCAGCAGGGTCACGGCATTCTCCGCACAGGCCTCGCGAATCGCATTGGTCCGGTTGGCGGTGATCAGGCAGGCCGGTAGCGGCCCGAACCGGGCGCGCAGCGCGGCAATGGCGTCGGTGCCCAATTGTCCGCCGTCCAGCTGGTAGTCGCTGATCATCAGGTCAGGGGCGATGTCGACTTCGTCCAGCAGGGCAAGGGCCTCGCGCTGGCTGGCGCAGGCAAAGACATCCATGCCCCAGCCTTCCAGTGTCAGGGTCAATGCGTGCCGCAGGTCGGTGTCGTCCTCGATCAGCAGGACGATTCGGTGATCCAGCGGCCCGTCCGGGGTTGCCGGGCGGGCGGCTTGCGTCGGTGCGCGCCCGTCCAGCGGCAGGTCCACCGACACCCGTGTGCCGCGTCCCAATTCGGACTGCAACTGCAGCGGATGGTTCAGCAACCGGCAGGCGCGTTCCACAATGGCCAGCCCCAGCCCCATGCCATCCGCCGCGCTGGCGGTGGCGTTGAGCCGGTGAAATTCGTCAAAGACCCGGTCCTGCTGGTGATCGGGGATGCCCGGTCCGGTGTCCCAGACATCGAGCCGCACCGAGGTGCCACGGGGGCGCACACCGACCAGAACCTTGCCCCGGTCGGTATAGCGGATCGCGTTCGACATCAGGTTCTGCAGAATGCGCCGCAGGTAGGTGGCATCGCTGCGCACCACCGCCGAGGTCGGCACCAGCCGCAGCTGCAACCCCTTGTTCTGCGCCTGCGGCCACATCTCGTCGCCCAGCTGTTGCATCAGCGCCCCAAGCGGTACCGGAGACACGTGAACCGCAGCCCGGCCGGAATCGAGCCTGGAAATATCCAGCAGGGCCTCGAGGATGTTTTCCACGCTGATCAAGGCGTTACCGGCCTTTTCTAACCTTTCGTGCAGGTCTGGGCGGGTGACGTCTTGTTCCAGCGAGGCGACATAGAGCTTGGCCGCCGACAGCGGTTGCAGCAAGTCATGGCTGGCCGCGGCGACAAAGCGGGATTTGGAGGCGTTCGCGCGTTCGGCCTCGGCCAGCGCATCCTCCAGCTCCATCGTGCGTTCCATCACCCGCTGCTCCAGCGTTGCCTTGGCGTCCGAGATCGTGCGCACGGCGCTGCGTTCGGCCGAGATGTCGGTAAAACTGATGACAAAACCCTGATCGGGCATCTGCTGGGCAAAGACGCTGAGTGTCCGGTCGGCGCCGCGCATCATTTCAAACGACAGCGGCGCGCTGCGGTCCCCGGCGACCCAGGCGTCGATGGCGGCGGGGGTATGCGGATCGGAAAACGACACCACCCGGCGCAGCTCATCCCGGATCGCGGCAAATGACGCGCCAACATGAAACCTTCCGACCGGGATCTGCAGCAATTCGCCCATGCGATGGTTCCAGCCCGCCAGCCGTCCGGCGCTGTCAAAGATGCCGACGCCCTGGTTCAGATGCTCCAGCGTGGCGCGGATCAACTGCGCCTGACCGTCCAGCAGCCGCTCGCGCTCCTGCCGCTCAAGCCGGACCATGTCGGTTACGTCGGTTTGCAGCACCACGGTACCGCCGTCCGAGGTGCGGTGTTCGCTGACCTGCAACCAGCGGCTGCCGGCCATGCGGGCGTTGAATACGACGTGGTCGTCCTTATGCCGCTCCATCCGGGCGGCTGCCCAGCTGTCGGGTGTGTCGCCTTCGGGCAGCGACAGGTATGGGCTGGCCGAAATCAGCTGCACGTAGTCGGCAAAGCGCAGGCCGGGGCGGAACAGGTGGTGCACGTCGCGCATGTGCTTGCCGAACCGGCTGTTGCACATCACCAAGCGGTCGGTGGGGTCGAACAGCGCAAACCCTTCCTGAACCGTTTCGATCGCATTGGCGAGGTTGGCGCGGGCGGCTTCCGTCTCGGCGTTGGCGGCGGCCAGCTGGGCGTTGGATTGGTTCAGCAGGTCGAGCGCGTGCTCCAGATCCCGCGTGCGGGCGCGCACCTCTTCCTCCAGCAGGGCGGCCCGCTGAAACTGGGCATAGGCCGCGCCCGAGGTGCCGCCGCCCAGTTCCACCCGGCGCATCAGGGCGCGGTTGATGCGCAGCAGCTTTTCGTTCTGCCGTTCCGGCGATTCACTGGGATCGAGGAAACTGTCCGGCATCTGCGTTAACCGTCGGGCGGATAGATGGCGACGCCGGTCAGTGTCTGGTTCACATGCATGGAATTGACCTGTTCACCATAGGTCGAAAATCCGGCAACTTTATACTTTTCCAGTAATTTCTTGATTTCGGCGGTGATGTTGGTCTGTTCCGCCTCGACCCGCCGGAACAGACATTCACAGGCTAGGATGGCGTCCGGCGGACCGGCCTCGGACAATTCGGCCAGGGCGTTGTCCATATGCGTGATCATGTTCATCGGCTCAGCCAGCGACAGCACCAGCCCTTCGTCGATGGCCGAAAAGAACACCAGGTCGCCGTTTTCATCGACCCGCTGGATCGCCCGCACGTGATGCTGATCCCCTAGGCGCACCACCAGGGGGTGGGCGGCAAAGGTATAGGTGGTCAGCTGATCGGGCGTGGTTTTCAGCAGCCTTGCGTATTCGAGGGCTGCCGGTTCGGCGTTGATTTCGTGCACAACCCGCCGCGCGGGTGAGGCGTGGGTGACCACCATGCGCTGTTCGGTGGGCTTGAAATGGTCAGTGTTGAACACTTTGACCCGGCAGCGGGTGCGGACCTGGGCCAGCACGGCGGCATTGCTCAGGACACGGCCACCATGCAGCACAAAGGTTTCGCCAAACCGGTCGGCGTCGCCGGCCGAACCGCCGAACAACGGCACCGGCCCCAGCCCGGCCGCCATTTCGGCCGTCAGCGCGTCTTCCAGAGTCGACAACCCGTCGATCAGGACAAAGTTGAATTCATGCGGCCAGCCGGGGTGTTCGTGCTGCATGGCGTGGCGCGACTGGATCATGCTGTCGATCAGCCGCTGGCCGTCGAAATCCGAAAGATTTCCGATCGCCAGCGTCCGGGCGCAGAAACTGTCACGCGGCAGACCCATGGCGAGGATCATGCCGTCCGAATAGCCCAGTTGCGACAGTTCACCCGCCGTTGTGCAGCCGATCACCCGACTGTCGCCGAACACCGCGGGCACTCTGCGGGCCAGCGCATGAATGGATGTCTTTGGCGACACAAACAGGAACACGATTTCAAGCGGGTCCGGCCCCAACTGATCCTTCAGCACCCGCAGCGGATCGGCCAGGTCATGCGGCACGATGGCCGAGCGCACGATGCGTGCGTCGCGGGTCGCAGCCTGTACGGTTTCGGTTTCTTGCATTGCCGCGCTCCTCCGCTGGCGGCGGTCTGCCTAGGCCGGCGGACCGAGATCGAAAAGCGGTGTCTCGGGAAAGGTCGACTGTTTTGCGATCAGGGCGGCCTGGGTCCGGCTCTGAACCCCCAGCTTGCGCATGATCGCTGTCACATGCGCCTTAACCGTGGTTTCGGCGATCGAAAGGTCATAGGCGATCTGCTTGTTCAGCTTGCCCTCGCGGATCAGCTGCAGGATCCGCGTCTGTTGATTGGTAAGCGGGGCCAGACGGCTGCCGGCATCGCTGTGCGTCAGACCGTTTTCGGGCAGCAGGACATAGCCTGCCGGAACAAAACGGTCGCCCCGGTCCAGCGCCTCCATCGCCGCGCGGAACACCTCGCGCTGGCTGTGTTTCGGGATGAACCCGGCGGCGCCCGCACGCAGGACAGAACTGAGCACCTGGTTGTCGGCCAACGACGACACTACGACGATAGGCGCGCGCGTGGTCTTGCGCAGCCGCATCAGCCCGCTGAGGCCGTTGGCGTCCGGCAGATTCAGGTCCAGCACCACCAGATCCGGCGCGGCCCCGTCCGCCAGCGCCGCCAACGCATCCTCAAGGCGGCTCGCGGTCCAGATCTGCCGGATGTTCGATACGGCCTGCAACGTCATCGACAGGGCGTCGCAAAACAGCGGATGGTCGTCAACGATCAGCGCCGACTGCAGTGTCGCGGGGGAAGGGGTCTTGGTCAGGGTCTGCATCATCGTGTCATTGTCCGCATCGGTATAGTTTCGCGTGACGGTTCGGGTCGCCTGTTCAACCGCCAGATTAACAGCGCCTTCGAAACAGCTATATAGGGCTAAAGTCGCAAGTCTGGCAGCAGCTTGTCCGAGTTGCGGATGGTACAGATCCATCGGATCAGACCATTGGCGTCCGGGGGCAGGACCAGCCGGCTGCGCAGGATCCCGTTTTCGTGCGCCGCCAGGGCGGGTTGCCAGTTGACCGTCAGTACCGTGGCCTCGGCATGTTCGGCCTGCGTTGCCCTGAGCGCCGCGGCATAGACCTGCAGGATCTCGGCCGACCCGGTGACGCAGGCGCGCAGCCTTGCCGGGTCGGCCCCGGCTTTGATCGCCATGTCCACCACCAGCTGCGCGCAGGGTCCGCAACCGCCGTCCAGCGTCGAGGACAGCAAGGCCCCGGCCCAGACCTGTGGTGCGGGGCCGCGGTACTGGCTGAACATCGAAAACCCCGCCAGACGCACCCTGGACCCGGTCGAGGCGTCGATGACCTCGTGCATATAGCTGCTGTCATAGTCATAGCCGCGCTGGAAGCGCCGCGCTGCGCGGTACAACAAGGCGGCGATCATCGGACCGCCCCGGCCACGAAGGGGGGCTCTGTGTGCGTGCATCCTGGATTTCCTTATTGGGTGTCACAAAGCAAGTCGTGCGGGGGCCGGTCTCTGTGACAGGCGGGGGCAAATGATCTGTGCCGACGTCAGGGGGCGCGGACAATGCGGGGGCAGGTGGGGTTTGTTTCCGATGTGGAGCCGCCATTGCCCCGGATGACCGGAAACGCGCGGCTATTTTCATCAATTTTTTGACTTTTCACGGATTCATCGCAGAATGGCGCAACGGTATTGACAACGGTTTTGGCAAGGACGGTGTTATGAGAAAGATTGCATTCTGGATGGCGGTTCCGGTGCTTTTGTCGGCTTGCGGCAACCCGATCGGCGGATATCCCGAGAGCTGGCAGGCGCAAAAGGCAGCTTGTGCGGGTGGGGATTACACGGTCTGCTCCGAACTGGGGCATCAGGCCCGCGATGCCGAAGGCGGCACAACGGTGGTGCAGCCCAAGCCGTTTTCGACCCCCATCGTCGATTGAGGCGACATCGGTTTCCGCCGCCGTCGGGCGCGGCGGAAATGAAGTGGAAATATTGAGAACGAATGGCGAACGTGCTAGGGTGTCGCCATGCCGACTCATCTGTTGACCCGCGCGCCCGAACGGCCTCGCCCGCATCTGCGCCTTTCCCCTGACGTGGCCCTGCCGCTGGCCCGCGTGCACGAGGCCTGCGGCGCCGCGCGGCGCAGCTTTGCCCTCTGGCTGGCGGGGCAGACGCAGGGGCCGGTGCTGTGGATCGCGCCCGCATGGCAGGCCGATCAGCTGCACCCCGACGGGATGATGGCCTTTGCCGATCCGGCGCGTTTCATCTTCGTGCATCCGCGCCGCCCCGAAGACCTGTTGTGGTGTACCGAAGAGGCGCTGCGCGCGGGGGCGATGCCGCTGGTGGTGGCCGATCTTCCGGGGCCGCCGGGGCTGACGCCGGTGCGGCGGATGCATCTGGCGGCGGAAACCGGGGCCGGGATGGGCATGGGGGCGTCGCTGGGTCTGTTGCTGACACCGGGGCAGGGCGGTGCGCCGGGGATCGAGACGCGCTGGCACATGACGCCCGCGCATGAGGGTGCGCAGCGCCGCTGGCGGCTGGAACGCCTGCGCGCCCGGACCCTGCCGCCCCGGGTCTGGACCGCCCGCCAGACCCGCGCCCGCGCCGGGCTCGAGCTGTGCGCGCCCGACCCCGAAGCCGCGCCGAACCCGGGATCGCAGTTGACAACCGCGTGATCGGTTGCGAAAGGGCGCGCAAACCCGCCCCGCCGGGCTATGGTCGCGTCATGACTCCGATAACCCGCCGCGACACACTTGCGATTCTGGCCGCCCTGGCGCTGCCAGCGCCGCTGGCGGCGCGTCCGCAACGGTATGTTCTGGACACCGAAGGGTCACAGGTGGCCTTTGTCTTTCGGCTGGCCGGGATCAACCAGACCGGCACGATGCCGGTGCGCGCGGCAGACATCACCGTCGATCCCGCCAACCTGGCCTCCAGCCGGGTCGATGTCCGGCTGGAGGCCGCCGGCGCGCGGACCGGGCTGGACTATGCCACCGCCGCGCTCAAGGGCCCCGGCATTCTGGATGTCGCGACCCACCCGCAGATCCGGTTCCAGTCCACCCGCGTGCGGCTGGGGGCCAGCGGGCGGATCTCGGACGGAGCGCGGCTGGAGGGGTTGCTGACCCTGCGCGGGGTCACTCGGCCGATCCGGCTGGAGGCGGCGCTGTATCGCCTGAGGGGCAGCGCGCCCGACGATCTCAGCCGCCTGTCCGTGGCGCTGACGGGGCACCTGAGCCGTGCCAGTTTCGGCGCCACCGGCTATGCCGATCTGGTCGCCGATACTGTGCGGCTGGATATTTTGGCCAAGATCCGCGCCGAAGGGTAACGGTTTTCGCCGCAAACGACACCGACGGTCGCAATCGCACTTGCCCCACCGGGCGCGGTGCGCAATCTGGGTGCAATGCGCCTGATAATTTCTTTTTCCGCCCTGTTCCTGTCGGTGCTGCTGTTGCAACTCTCATCGGGCGGGGTGGGTCCGCTGGACGCGCTGTCCGGTCTGCAGCTGGGGTTCACCACCGGCCAGATCGGCCTGTTGGGATCGGCGCATTTCCTTGGCTTTTTTATCGGCTGCTGGTGGGCGCCCCGCCTCATGGGCAGCGTCGGCCATTCCCGCGCCTTTGCCGCCTTTACCGCCACCGGGGCGATCGGATTGCTGGCGCATATGATGGTGCTGCACCCCTATGCCTGGGCGGTGATGCGGGTGGCCTCGGGGCTTTGCGTGGCGGGCTGCTACACGGTGATCGAGGCCTGGCTGCAGGCCAAGGTCACCAACGAAAGCCGGGGCCGCGCGATGGGCAGCTACCGTGTGGTCGACATGAGCGGCGCGCTGGTGGCGCAGCTGCTGATCGGCGTGCTCAACCCGGCGGCCTACGTGTCCTACAACCTGTTGGCGCTCTTGTGCTGCGCCGCGCTCTTGCCGCTGACGCTGACCCGGGTCGAACAGCCCGAAACCCCGGACGCGCCGCGGCTGCGCCCGATGCTGGCGGTCAGACGCTCGCCGCTGGCCGCCGCTGGTGTGGTGGTGGCGGCGTTGTCCTCGGCCTCGTTCCGGATGGTCGGTCCGGTCTACGGGCAGGAGGTCGGGCTGGTGCCCGGCCAGATCGCCTGGTTCCTGGCCGCCTTTGTGCTGGGCGGGGCGCTGGCGCAATACCCGGTTGGCTGGCTGGCGGATAAATACGACCGCCGCTGGGTGCTGATCTGGCTGTCGGTGGCGGCTGTGCTAAGCTCGGGGCTGACGATGGGCGTGCAGGGTTTTGGCACGGCTGGCGTCATGGCCAGCGCGTTTGTCTTCGGCGTGACCACCTTTCCGATCTACTCGGTCGCCGCCGCCCACGCCCATGATTTCGCCACGCCGTCGGAACGGGTCGAACTGTCGGCCGCGCTGATGTTCTTTTTTGCGCTGGGCGCGATTGCCGCGCCCTATGCGGCGTCGCTGCTGATCTCGCTTTATGGTCCGGCCGCGATGTTCACCATGATTGCCGCCGGACATGTGGTGCTGGTCGTTTTCGGCCTGACCCGGATGCGTGCGCGCCCGGTGCCCAAGGCCCGGACGCGCTATGTCTATTCCCCGCGCACCAGCTTCCTGATTGGCCGTCTGACCGGACGGGCGCGCGACAAACGGTGACCCCGACCCGGGATCAGAGCAGGAAGCCGCTCTTGAGCAGGTCGATCACGCCGGTCACCACGACCTCCATGTCGGCGGTCCCGTCGCCATTCACGTCGATCCGCACCTACCCGTCGCCACCGTCGGAGGTGATGCGCACCTCGGCGCCGCCGTTCAGCATGTCCTTGCCGTTATTGCCGTCGATCATATTGACCAGGTCGTCGCCGCTGCCGTTGATGTCGTCCGCGCCCAGCGGGGCGCGCTTTTCGCGGAAGTCCCCAAGGCTGAACAATACCTCCGACAGCACGGTATCGGTTCCGCCGCCGGCAAGTTCCTGATTGTCGATGGCCTCGGCCCCGCCGGTGCCGTTCACCACCGAGATCAGGCCGGTGTTCACCAGGTGCAGCGATTGGCCACTGGCCCGAATCGCCGCCGCCCGCCCCGAGATCTCGCTGTCATTGCGCACTTCGCCGCCAAAGCCGCCGCCCGGCAGCAGGCCGAAAACGCCCGAGTTCGAGTTGAAATTCTGCAGCGAGAAATTGTCGCCGTGTTGCCGGCCCCCTGCGCCGAGGCCCGTCAGCGAGGAAACGGCGCCATGGTTGGTCATCGCATCGTCTTCGCCCAGCATGTCCAGCCCGTGCGAGGTGGCGCCGGTGACACTGCCGGTGGCGCCGATGTTGATGACATGGCGCCCGAACCGCTGGCAGTGCCGGTATCGCTGGACACCAGGTCGATGCCGGACACCGCGCCAAACACGTGCCGCCGATCTGTGGTCGGGTGTTGTCGTCGGTCAGGGTCGCGGTTTCGATGCTGTCACGCGGCGCGGCGCCTCGGCGCTGGCAACCCCCGGCGACGCCTGCTAAAGACGCCGCAACACGGAACCAAGGGCGCGGAACATGGCACGCATTCTGATCACCTCGGCGATCCCCTATATCAACGGGATCAAGCATCTGGGCAACCTCGTGGGCTCGCAACTGCCCGCCGATCTCTATGCCCGCTACCAGCGCGGCCGGGGCAACGAGGTCATGTTTCTCTGCGCCACCGACGAACACGGTACGCCCGCCGAACTGGCCGCCGCCAAGGCGGGTAAGCCAGTTGCCGAATACTGTGCCGAGATGCACGGGGTGCAGGCCGAAATCGCGCAACGGTTCGGGCTCAGTTTCGATCACTTCGGCCGCTCCTCCAGCCCGCAGAACCATCATCTGACCCAACATTTCGCGGGGCGGCTGGCCGAGGCCGGGCTGATCCGCGAAGTTAGCGAAAAACAGGTCTATTCCAACGCTGACGGCCGGTTTCTGCCTGATCGCTACATCGAGGGGACATGCCCCAACTGCGGCTATGACAAGGCGCGCGGCGACCAGTGCGAGAACTGTACCAAGCAGCTCGACCCGACCGACCTGATCGACCCGCGCTCGGCCGTGTCTGGCTCTACCGACCTTGAGGTGCGCGAAACCAAGCACCTGTACCTGTGCCAGTCCGCCATGAAAGACCGGCTGGACGCCTGGATCGACAGCAAGTCCGACTGGCCGGTATTGACCACCTCGATCGCCAAGAAGTGGCTGCATGACGGCGACGGGCTGCAGGACCGGGGCATAACCCGCGATCTGGACTGGGGGATCCCCGTCAAAAAGGGCGACGCCGACTGGCCGGGCATGGAAGGCAAGGTGTTCTATGTCTGGTTCGACGCGCCCATCGAATATATCGCCTGCGCGGGCGAATGGGCCGAGGCCAACGGCAAAACCGACGCCGACTGGGAACGCTGGTGGCGCACCGACAAGGGTGCGGACGACGTGCGTTACGTACAGTTCATGGGCAAGGACAACGTGCCGTTCCACACGCTCTCGTTCCCGGCGACGATCCTCGGTTCGGGCGAACCGTGGAAGATGGTCGATCACCTGAAATCCTTCAACTACCTCAACTATGACGGCGGCCAGTTCTCGACCAGCCAGGGCCGTGGCGTGTTCATGGATCAGGCGCTGGAGATCCTGCCGGCGGACTACTGGCGCTGGTGGCTGCTGAGCCATGCGCCCGAAAGCAGCGACAGCGAATTCACCTGGGAGAACTTCCAGGCCAGCGTGAACAAGGACCTGGCCGACGTGCTGGGCAATTTCGTCAGCCGCATCACCAAGTTCTGCCGCTCCAAGTTCGGCGAGGCGGTCCCCGCCGATGGCGCCTATGGCCCCGAGGAAGAGGCGCTGATCGCCGATCTGACCACCCGCATCCGTGCCTACGAGACACACATGGAGAACATGGAGGTCCGCAAGTCGGCCTCGGCGCTGCGGGCGATCTGGGCGGCGGGCAATGAATACCTGCAAAGCGTCGCGCCATGGACCACCTTCAAGACCGATCCGGAGCGGGCGGCGGCGCAGGTGCGTCTGGGTCTCAACCTGATCCGCCTCTACGCGGTGCTGGGCGCGCCCTTTATCCCGGATGCCTCGGCCAAGATGTTGGCGGCGATGAACACGCTGGACACCAGCTGGCCCGACGATGTGACCGCTGCGCTGTCGGCCCTGCCGGGGGGGCACGAATTCACCGTGCCCGAGGTTCTCTTTGCTAAGATTACCGACGAGCAGCGCGAGGAGTGGCAGGCGCGGTTCTCGGGCACCCGCAGCTGACACGGGCCGGGGCAGCGGCTACTTCTGCCGCTCTGCCACCGGGCCGCCATCCTCGACCCATTTGGTGAACCCGCCCTCAAGGTGCATCACCGGGGCCAGCCCCATGTCCTGTGCCGTCTTGGCGGCCAGCGCCGACCGCCACGCGCTGGCGCAGTAGAACACATAGGTCCTGTCCTGGTTGAACTCGGGCTTGTGGTAGGGGCTGTCTGGGTCGATCCAGAACTCCAGCATCCCGCGCGGGCAGGAAAACGCGCCGGGGATCATGCCGCCGCGCTGGATCTCGCGAATGTCGCGCAGATCGACAAAGAGATAGGCGTCGTCCCCGATCAACGCCTTGGCCTCGTCAACCGGCATCGGCGCCACCTCGGCATTCGCGGTGTCGAGCAACGTCCTGATCCCCTTGGTGATCGTCTGTGCCATGTTGGTGTCCTCCGGTTCTCGCTCCGGCTGCAAGCTGGCCGATTCTCGGACCAGTCTCAAGCCGCAGAGCGCTTTCGCATTGTTCCCGCCACAAGAGGCGTTAGGGTCCACGGCAGCAGGAAAGGAACCGCGATGAAGATGAACCCGCTGGGTCGCACCGGCCTGACCGTCTCAGAACTCTGCCTGGGCACGATGACTTTCGGCACCCAGACCTCCGAGGCCGAGGGCCACGCCCAGATCGACCGCGCGCTGGCGGCAGGTATCAATATCGTCGATACCGCCGAGATGTACCCGGTGAACCCGGTTGCCAGGGAAACCGTCGGCCGCACCGAAGAGATCATCGGAACATGGAATGCCGCCAACCCCGACCGCCGGGGCGAATTCGTCCTGGCCACCAAGCATTCCGGCGCTGGGCTGGCCGCCGTGCGCGACGGCGCGCCGATCACCGCCGAGAGCATCCCCGCGACGGTCGAGGGATCGCTGCGACGGCTGCAGACAGATTACATCGACCTCTACCAGTTCCACTGGCCCAATCGGGGCAGCTACATGTTCCGGCAGAACTGGAGCTATGACCCGTCCGGGCAGGATACCTCGGCCACGCTGGCCAATATGGAGGCTTGCCTGGAGGCGCTGCAGAAACAGGTCGACAAGGGCAACATCCGGCATTTCGGCCTGTCCAACGAAAGCACCTGGGGCACCGCGCAATGGCTGCGCCTGTCCGAACACTGGGGGTGGCCGCGGGTGGCGAGTGTACAAAACGAATATTCCCTGCTGTGTCGGTTGTACGATACGGACATGGCCGAGCTCAGCCACCACGAAGATGTGGGTCTGCTGGCCTTTTCGCCGCTGGCGGCGGGGCTCTTGACCGGCAAGTACCAGGGCGGCGCAGTGCCGAAAGGCTCGCGCATGACCTTCGCGTCTACCCTGGGCGGGCGGGTCACGGACCGGGTGCCGGGGGCGGTCGCGGCCTATCTCGACATCGCCGCGCGGCACGGGCTGGACCCGGTGCACATGGCGCTGGCCTGGTGCCGGACCCGGCCATTCATGGCCTCGGCGATCTTTGGCGCCACCCATATGGATCAGCTGGAACATATCCTGGCTTCGGTGGATGTGGAACTGGGCGAAGAGGTGCTGGCCGATATCGCCATCGCGCACAAGGCGCATCCGATGCCCTATTGAAGGGCGCGGGCCGCGCCCAGCCTGCGGCGCGAGTATTTGTCGAAGAGATGAAAGAGGATGGTGGCGCGAACAGGCGGTTTTGGGTCTTGGACGGAACAGGTCCGATGCGCGGAATCGTCGAAGCTGCGGATAGGCCAAAGGAGGGTTGGAGATGCCATTGACCATGAATCGCGAGGTGTTCATCACCTGCGCCGTGACCGGATCGGGCGGGACACAGGACCGTAGCCCGCATGTGCCGCGCAGCCCGGCGCAGATCGCCGAAAGCGCCATCGCGGCGGCCAAGGCCGGCGCGGCGGTTGTTCACTGCCACGTGCGTGATCCCGAAACCGGCGCGCCCTCGCGGGATCTGGCGCTGTACCGCGAAGTGACCGACCGCATCCGCGATGCCGAGGTCGACGTGGTGCTGAACCTGACAGCGGGCATGGGCGGTGACATAATCTTTGGCGGCGTCGAGGCGCCGTTTCCGGTGGCCGAGGGGACCGATGTGATCGGCGCCAGCGAACGGGTCGCCCATGTGGCCGAATGCCGGCCCGAGATCTGCACGCTGGACTGCGGCACGATGAACTTTGCCGAGGCCGATTACGTGATGACGAACACGCCCGGTATGCTGACCGCCATGGGCCGGATGATGACCGATCTGGGGGTCAAGCCTGAGATCGAAGCCTTTGACACCGGACATCTGTGGTACGCTAGGCAGCTGGTCGCCGACGGGGGTCTGGAAGCCCCGGGGCTGGTGCAGCTGTGCATGGGCGTGCCATGGGGCGCGCCGGATGACCTCAATACCTTTTTGGCGATGGTCAACAACGTGCCAGAAGACTGGACCTTTTCCGCGTTCGCTCTGGGCCGGAACCAGATGGCCTATGTCGCCGCCGCCGTGCTGGCGGGTGGCAACGTGCGTGTGGGACTCGAGGATAACCTGTGGCTGGACAAGGGTGTTCTGGCCGAGAACTGGCAGCTGGTCGAACGCGCCGGCACCATCATCGAGAACATGGGCGCGCGGGTGATCGGCCCGGCCGAGGTACGCGAGAAGCTGGGTTTGGTGAAACGCCCGCCGGTGACGGCATGAGGAGGCTTGCGGCGGCTCTGGGGGTGTTCGCGGCGCTGGCGGGGGCGGCCTCGGCCGAGGTCTATCGCGACACATCGGTCGAGATGACCACGGTGCCGCGGCTGGATACCGACAAATACCTTGGCCGCTGGTACGAGATCGCCCGTTTTCCGGTGCGGTTCGAAGAGGGCTGTGTCGGCGTGACGGCGGATTACGCGCTGCGCGAAGACGGCAAGATCCGCGTTGTGAATACCTGCCGTAAGGGCAGTTTGGACGGGCCGGTGGAGCGGGCCGAGGGCCGTGCGCGGGTCGAGGGGGCGGGCAAGCTCTCGGTGACCTTTGTACCGTGGCTGCCTTTTGCGCGCGGAGATTACTGGGTGCTTTACCTTGACGCGGATTACAGCCTCTCTGTTGTCGGATCGCCCAATGGCAAGACAGGATGGATTTTGGCCCGCACGCCGCAGATCACCGAGGCCCAGCGGGTCAGGGCGGAGGCGGCATTGCAGCGCAACGGATACGACACCGGCAGGCTGTACGATACCCCACAGCCCGCGAACTGACCCGAGTACAGGAGAAAGAAACCATGACGCAGAGGGCGGCAATCATCGGCGGTGGCGTGATCGGCGGCGGTTGGGCCGCGCGGGTCCTGCTGAACGGCTGGGACGTGCGGGTGTTCGATCCCGACCCCGAGGCCGAACGCAAGATCGGCGCGGTTCTGGACAACGCGCGCCGGTCGTTGCCGGGGCTGAGCGACGCGCCGCTGCCGCCCGAGGGGCGGCTGAGTTTTCACGATGACATCGCCGAGGCGGTCGCGGACGCGGTCTGGATCCAGGAGAGCGTGCCCGAGCGTCTGGACTTGAAGCACAAGGTTTTCAGAGCGTTGCAGGAGGTTTGTGATGCAGACGCGGTGATCGGGTCATCGACCAGCGGTTTCAAGCCCTCCGAACTGCAGGAGGGTGCGCTGCGGCCGGAACAGATCGTGGTGACCCATCCGTTCAATCCGGTTTACCTGCTGCCCTTGATCGAGGTGGTGCCCAGCCCCGCCAATGATGCGGCGCTTGTTCAAAAGGCTTGTGATCTGCTGACTTCGGTCGGATGTTACCCTCTGCACGTGCGCAAGGAGATCGACGCCCATATCGCGGACCGGCTGCTGGAAGCCGTATGGCGCGAGGCGCTGTGGCTGGTCAGTGACGGCATCGCCACCACCGAAGAGATCGACGAGGCGATCCGCATGGGGTTCGGCCTGCGCTGGGCGCAGATGGGCTTGTTCGAGACCTACCGCGTGGCCGGGGGCGAGGCCGGGATGCGGCATTTTATGGCGCAATTCGGCCCGGCGCTGAAATGGCCATGGACTAAGCTGATGGACGTGCCTGATTTCACCGACGATCTGGTCGATCTGATCGCCGGCCAGTCCGACGCGCAGTCGGGCCGTCACAGGATCCGTGACCTCGAGCGGATCCGCGACAACAATCTGGTCGGCATCCTGCGGGCGCTCAAACACGAGAACTGGGGCGCGGGGGCGGTGCTGAATGCCCAAGACGGGCGGCTGAAACGGGGCACGGACCTGGCGCGGACGGTGGACGAGATCGCCGACCTGTCGCAACCTGTCCTGACGCTGGCCCGCGCGGTGCCGCTGGACTGGACCGACTACAATGGCCACATGACCGAGTAGCGCTATCTGGACGCCTTTGCGCAGTCGACCGACCGGTTCATGCAGCTGATCGGCTGCGACAGCGACTACATTGCCTCGGGCGGCAGCTACTTCACCGCTGAAAGCCATATCCGCCATATCGACGAGGTACACGCCGGGGCCCGGATCGAGGTGCGCACGCAGATGCTGCTGGGGCAGGGCAAGAAACTGCACCTGTTCCACGAGATGTACGAGAGTGACCGGCTGCTAGCCACCGGCGAGCATTTCCTGTTGCACGTTAGCCTCGACACGCGCCGCCCCTCTGCGCCCGCGATCGCGATCGAGGCGGCGATGGCCAAGATCACCGCCGCCCGCGCGGGCCAGCCGGTGCCCGAGGGCGCGGGCCGCGCGATCCGAAGGCCGTCGTGATGCGACGCGTCCTGATCACCGCCGGGGCCAGCGGCATCGGGCGGGCCATAGGCGAAAGCTTTGGGCCGCCGGGCGGCAGGTCTGGATCACCGATGTCGACGCCGATGCGCTGACACAGGCGCCGTCGCATTGGGTCACGCACTGCTGCGATGCCGCCTGCGAAGACCAGGTCGGCGCGGTCTTTGCCGCGCTCGGGCAGGCCGGTGGGCTGGACGCGCTCTGTGCCATCGCCGGTATCGCCGGGCCGACCGCGCGGATTGAGGATGTCGCGCTGTCAGACTGGCGCGCCTGCATGGCGGTCAACCTCGAAGGCGCGTTTCTGGCGGCGAAACATGCAGCCCCCTTGATGAAGGCGGCCGGGCGCGGGTCCATCGTCTGTACCTCTTCGACGGCGGGGCAATACGGCCACCCGAACCGCGCGCCCTATGCGGCAGCCAAATGGGC
>JBFHMM010000046.1:0-18945 GCA_041594355.1 Paracoccaceae bacterium
CGTCGTGGCGGATGCCCCCGACAAGAAGGGGGAATCGCTGCTGGGATCGACCCCGGTCGTGGTGCTCTCGGCCATTCTTGGCCGTACGCCGACGCTGGAGGAGTATAAAACGGCCGTCGAAGGCATCGACCTGACCAAGTTCGCACCTCCGCTGCAAAAGCCGGCAGCGGCCCGTTCGATGCATTTCTGATCGCTCAGTTCTCAGTTCGACCCTTGGTCGGGTTCAGGATTGAAGGGGGCGGCACAGAGCCCGTGCCGCCCCCTCTCGTTCGGCTCGCAAAACCTTGATTGGTGATTGTTCTTTGACCGGGATAGACCGGGGTGTCAGCCTACAAAGGACGCCGCGACACCATGACGAAATTCCTTGCGACACTTGCACTGTTGTCGGCCATGGCACCGGGGGCGCTGTCGGCCCAGACTAAATCGCCGGTGGTGGTCGAGCTGTTCACCTCGCAGGGGTGTTCGTCCTGCCCGCCCGCCGATGCCCTGATGCACGAACTGGCAACACGCGACGACGTTCTGCCATTGGCGCTCCACGTGGATTACTGGGACTACATCGGCTGGAAGGATGAATTTGCCACCCCGGAGCATTCGGCCCGGCAGAAGGGCTATGCACACGCCGGCGGACGCACGATGGTCTATACACCGCAGATGATCGTCATGGGGCGCGAAGACGTGGTGGGCGCCAAGGCGATGAAGCTGGCCGATCTGATCATGAAGTATCATCAGCAGACGCCGGTTGTGGCGGTTTCGGCCGCCCGTGGCGACGGCGAGATCGCGATCGAGATCGAACCCTTGGATAGCCGGCTGAGCGGGTTGTTCGACGTGCATCTGGTGCGCTACACGCCGCTGCGCCACGTGGATATCAAGCGCGGCGAAAACGCGGGCCTGTCGCTGGATTACGCCAATGTGGTTGACGGCTGGCAGGTGGTCGCCACCTGGGACGGACGCGCGCCGCTGCGGCTGGACCTCCCGCTTGCCGGTGACCGCCCGGCCGCCGTGCTGGTGCAACAGGCCGGTCACGGGAGGATGGTTGCGGCTGCCCGTGCCGACTAATCGTTGGTGCTGCTATCCTCAAGTTGCAACCCGCGGTCGAACCAGGGCTTCCAGCGGCGGTGGATCCAGAACCACTGGTCCATGTGATCGCGCACGAGGGCCTCAAGCCCGTCGTTGATCGCCTGGGTCATTGTGACCGGATCGCTGTGGGGCACGGCCTCTTGCATGAGAATTTCGAAATCCAGACCGTTGGGTTGCCGAATTGCATAGACCGGGATCATCTCGGCCCCGTATTTCAACGCCAGTTCCGCGTTCAGCACAGAAGTCACGGCCGGCTGGCCGAAGAATGTCAGCTCCTCGCCGCCATGGGCATGCAGGTCGGCGACAATCGCGATGATACCGCCGCCTTTGAGATGGCGCACCATCTGCGCCATGCCGCGCCGTCCCTGTTCGAACATCGGCTCGCCGATACCCTTGATCGTGGCGACGTAGTGATCGTTGAAATAGGGGTTGGCCATCCGCCGGTAGAGCGCGCCCATCTCATGCCCCCGCGCGATCAAATTGGCCCGTGCGGCGTCGTAATTGCCAAAGTGACCGGTGATCAGGATCACCGGCTTGCCTGCAGCCCGGGCATTTTCGAGCGCCTGCAGACCGGGGCCACGTACCGGGGCTCGGCGGGCGCGGTCCAGAAAGGGTGTACCGGAGTAAAGCTCGATCAGGGTCCGGCCCGCATTGTCGGGCACCGCACGGCACATGCGCCTGACCTCCTCCTCGGGCAACTCCGGGCAGGTCAGTTTCAGATTGTCCCGGACCCGCTTGTCTAAGCCCGCCAGTGGCGCCAGGCGGCTGACCAGCCAGCCCATCGCGGGAACGCGGTGGCGATAGGGGAGCAGGCGCACCATCCGGATAACCCCGCGCAAAAACAGGTTCGACACGAAGTACCCGGCGCGCGCGGTAATACTCAGCTCAGATTTTTTTACGGGCATGGCGGCGGCTCGGCGTCTGCGTCAGCGGCGAAAAGTCTCGCGGTGCCAGACATAAAGCCCCGCCCCGACGATCACAAGTGCGCCGCAGATGGCCCAGATGTCGGGCATTTCGGCAAACATCAGTGCCCCCCAGAGTGCCGAGAACACAAGCCCAATATAGGAATAGGGCGCCAGCATCGCCGCCTCGCCGGCGCTGAAGGCGTGGATCAGGCACAATTGCCCCAGGGTGCCGAAACCCGCGATGCCGCAGATCAGCGCGATCGAGATCGCGTCGGGGGCCACATGCCATTGGCTCGGCACGATCAGGCTAAGCAGGATGGTGCCGACAAGACCGGTGTAGAACAGCGAGGTCCAGACATCTTCGCCCGGGCCGATGCGGCGGGTCAGCAGGGCATAGCCGGAATAGCAGACGGCCGCACCCAAAGGGAGCAGGGCATAAAGTGAAAACACGTCGCTGCCTGGGCGGATGATGATCAGCGCGCCGGCCAGCGCCACGGCAATGCCGAGGATCCGGCGTGGGCCAAGCGTCTCGCCCAGAAACAGCGCTGCGCCCAGCGTGATCAGGACCGGGTTGACCGACATCAGTGCGGCGGCTTCGGACAGCGGGATCAGGCTGATGCCGGTGAAAAAGAACCCGGTGGCACACATCAGCAGGACCGACCTGAGAAATTGGGTAACCGGGTATCTAGTGCGTGTGACGCTGCGCAAGCGCGGCGCGACCAGGATCAGCACCAACAGCATCTGGCCCGCGTATCGGGCCCAGAGCGCGGGCATGACACCGACACGGGGTGCCAGCGCCTTGACGCTTGCATCCATCAGCGAAAACAGAAAAATGGCCAGGATCATGAAAAGGATCGCTCGGTTCTGTCCATGCACGGCCTCTGCGTGGGTCATTGCTGGACCATTGCACCGGGGCGCGAAAAAACCATTAACAGGAAAAGCACTTTGCGACTCATGTGCCGGTGATAGGCCCGAAACCGGGCGCTGTCCATCGCGCATGTGATGACCGGCTGGTCCCCAAGGAGGGTTAGCTTTCTTCCTCCTTGGTCATAATCTCAATCTCACCGGAATTGATCAGGTCGCGGATCGCCGTCACCACCGAATTCATCGCGACCTCGCCATCGCGCGGTTTGACTGCGCCCCGGTCGGTTATCTCGTCGCGCAGGTTGTCGGCCAGCCGACTGGACATATTGCTCAGCAGATATTCCGCGACCTCGGCGTACGGACCATCGGCGGCGGCCGCCAGCGCGGTAACCAGAACGTCGTTGTCGATGGCGCGGACCACCTGCGGCACGTCCAGCGGGTCCACCCGTGCCGGAATATGCTCGAAAACAAAGATCGCACGACGTACCCGGGCGGCAAACTCCGCATCAGTTTCGTCCAGAGCAGACAGGACATCGTCACGCGTGGCGGCTGCTGATTGGTTCAGGATCGCCCCGACCCGTTCGCCCGGTCCGTCGTCAAAGGCAGGAACCGGGCGATCGTCGAGCTGGCTGGTCAGCGACAGGCCGATTCGGTCCACGGCAGCGGGGGTGACCGCGCCGGTCTGTGATATCGCGTAAGTAATGCGCCGCGCCACCGGACCCGGCACCTGGCCCAGCATCTCGGCGGCCTTGGCCACATCCAGCTTGGACAAGAGAACCGCCGCTACCTCGGTGCTTTCAGCTAGGGCCAGTCCGACCAGCGTGTCGACCGGCAGCGCCTTGAGGCGCACCCAGGGATCGCCGGATTGGCGCACCCCGGCCTCGCGCCGCAGGCGCGCCGCCGTCTGCGGGCTGATCTTGCCGTCCAGCGCGTTCAGCGCGCCGGCCAGCCCGTCGGGAAACGACAGTCCGATCCCGTCGAGCGCATCGGCGAATTCATGCAGCACAGAACCGAGAGTGTGGCGATCGACGGTGCGCATCCGGCCCATTTGCTGCGTCAACTGCGCCTGCAGCGATTCCGGCAGATCCTCAAGCGGGATGTCTGCGCCTTCGTTCAGCAGCAGCCGCACCACGATAGCCGCCTTGGTTCGCCCGTCCAGCGCCACCGGCTTGCGCGGCTCCTCCGGCGCTTTGGACAGGGATGAAACGGAGTCCAGCGGCGCCGCGATCGGCAGCGGCATCGGGAAATCCTTGTTCTGCATGAGCCAGCCTTGTTGCCATCGTTCCCGCGGGGACCAAAACCCGGTCTCCGCTGATTGGCACTTTAGGGGCCCAGCGGTAAAGAAAGCCTGAAACTCAGTAGCTGTAGGTCATTCCCGTCCGGATGGCGTCACTGAGCGAGACCTCAGCCCAGGTGCCGTCGCCGCCCCGTGCCCTGATTTCGCGCCACTGCTCGATCGCGGCCTGGGTTTTACCCTCCGCAACAAAGCCTTGGCCCATGTACGAGCGGGCCAGGATATTGTCAGGGTTTTGCGCAATGGCCCGGGCGTAAAAGTCGTTGGCCAATTTCAGGTTGCCAAGCTTCCGGTGCGTGAAGCCCCAGTAGGTCAGAACCCGGTCATCGGACTGGTCCCTCATGGCCCGCAGCACGCCCTGTGCATCCGAAATTCGACCGGCATATGCCAGCTCGCGCACCGCGCCATAGAGGGTATCGTGATCCAGACTGCTGTTCTTTGGCTTGACGCAACGCTTTTTTTTCTCGTCCCAAACCTTGACGCCCTTGCAGGTTTTGGTCGTCTCGGTCGGTTTTGGTGGAGCCGAGGTGCCGCCGGTGTCGAAACCACCTCCGGCGGCAATGGCAAAGGACGGGAGAGCCAGGCACAGGGCAAGCAGAGCACGCATTAAGATCTCCAACAGTTGGGTCCTTCAATAATAGGTCAAAAAAACAACGAGCGGCCCTTTTCGGGCCGCCCGTGTCTTCACTTCATAGTGATCAGCCGCTTAGCTGTTGATCTGCTTGACGCAGGTCTGCGCATTGCTGTCCCACACCGTGCCCGGTGCGCAGGACTGAGCCTGATGGCCACGCGCCGAACAACTTGCATAACTCAGCGCCGGCAAGGCGGCGAGAACAGCGGCCAGAATGATCGTCTTTGCAATCATGGTCGATCTCCAATGATTCCTGATACTATTCAAACATAAACCGAACCGCAGGTTTCACCAAATGGCCAACGCAAGAGTGTTATCGCAAGCGGTCAGTCGCCGATCGAGGCCAGCACCTGATCGCGTTCGTCGACCAGACGTTCGCGGTAGCGGCGCAGCGCCTTGACCGCAAACTTGTTGTGGCGCGCGGCGTTCGAGTCGGGATCGCGGCGGGCGTCGGCGTTTAGGTCGGCGATGCAGGCGTCGATCTCTTCGATCTCCTTGATGATCGCGGGCAGGTCTTTGACTGATGTGGGCATCCTTGTTTCCTTTGTTCCTCAATGCCTTATACTATGCAGAAAATAAACTGCACGCTTCTAGAAACCACAAAACACGCGGTTTGAAAACCTGAATCCCTCCGGCTCGCGGGTGTGCCCGGCCCGACCCTTTGCCAAGAAGTGACCGTTTTGTACCGGCGCGGACGCCGACTTTGCCCGTTTTGTACAAAAAATCCGGGGCGGGGCGGCACCCGCCCCGCCGTCGTGATCGTCGAAGTGAGCGTCTACAGGCCGGGCTCCATATCGAGGCCGGTGCCGAGAGCGGATGAAATCCGGCTGACAGCGAAGTGGGCACAAAAAGTCTCCGGGAGCCGCAGGCTTCCCGGAGACAATTCTTGCCGAGTTTGGCGACCTGAAAAAACCGGTCAGCCGAAAACGCGTTTAAAGATCGTGTCGACGTGTTTGGTGTGATAGCCCATGTCGAATTTCTCGTTGATGCCGTCTTCGCCGAGCGCGGCGACGACGTCGGCATCGGCCAGCAGCAGGTCGCGGAAGTCGAGGCGCTCTTCCCAGACCTTGAGCGCGTTGCGCTGGACCATGGAATAGGCGTCCTCGCGGCTGACGCCGGCCTGGGTGAGGGCCAGCAGCACGCGCTGGGACATCACGAGGCCGGGGAACTTGTTCATGTTGTCGAGCATGTTGTCGGGGAAGATCAGCATCTTGTCGACCACGCCGGCAAGCCGGTGCAGGGCAAAGTCCAGCGTCACGGTGGCGTCGGGGCCGATGCCGCGTTCGACGGAGGAGTGCGAGATGTCGCGTTCGTGCCAGAGGGCCACGTTTTCCATCGCCGGGATCACGGTCATGCGCACCAGGCGGGCGAGGCCGGTGAGGTTCTCGGTCAGCACCGGGTTCTTCTTGTGCGGCATGGCCGACGACCCCTTTTGCCCCATCGAGAAGAATTCGGCCCCCTCAAGCACCTCGGTGCGCTGCATGTGGCGGATTTCCACGGCGATGTTCTCGATCGACGAGGCGATCACGCCCAGCGTGGCAAAGAACATGGCGTGGCGGTCGCGCGGGATCACCTGGGTGCTGATCGGTTCGGGGCGCAGGCCCAGTTTCTCGCAGACATGTTCCTCGACCGCCGGGTCGATGTTGGCAAATGTGCCGACCGCGCCCGAGATGGCGCCGGTGGCGACTTCCCAGCGGGCCTTTTCCAGCCGGTTCTTGTTGCGGTCCATCTCGGCGTAGAAACGGGCAAAGGTCAGGCCCATGGTGGTGGGTTCGGCGTGGATACCGTGGGAGCGACCGACGCGGACGGTATCCTTGTGTTCCAGCGCGCGTTTCTTCAGCGCGGCCAGCACCTTGTCCATACCGCCCAGCAGGATGTCGGCGGCGCGCACCAGTTGCACGTTCAGGCAGGTGTCGAGCACGTCCGACGACGTCATGCCCTGGTGGACAAAGCGGGCCTCTTCGGAGCCGACATGCTCGGCCAGGTGGGTGAGAAAGGCGATGACGTCATGTTTGGTCACGGCCTCGATCTCGTCGATGCGGGCGACATCGAATTCGACGTCCCTGGCTTTCCACACGGCCTCGGCGTTTTCGCGCGGGATCACGCCCAGATCGGCCATGGCGTCACAGGCGTGGGCCTCGATCTCGTACCAGATCTTGAACTTGGTTTCGGGGCTCCAGATGGCGACCATTTCGGGGCGGGCATAGCGGGGGATCATCGGCGGCAGCACCTTGTATGAGGGAATGACTGGGGTTGCCGCCTCTTAGACCGGTGCGCGGGTATGGGCAAGGTGGCTGAGACCAGCAGCCGGGTGCCCGGCTTGCATTTCGGGAACGGAACAGTAATTTGCAGGTGCAGCAATTCAGCGCAGGGAACGGGCATGGCGCAAACAGGTGGGCACCGCCGGTGGTCGGATTTCACCGGTCGCTGGACATTGGACCGCGAGATCTTTCACAGCGACGGGTCGGTGGCCCGTTTCGCGGGCAAGGCACGGTGGGTACCCGACGGCAAACGGCTGCTGTACAGCGAGAGCGGCAATCTGACGATTCAGGGCCAGATGGCGATGGTGGCGGAGCGGCGCTATATCTGGCTGCCCGATCTCTCGGTCCTGTTCGAGGACGGGCGGCTGTTTCACAAGGTGCCGCCAACGGGCGGGCCAACCGCGCACTGGTGCGATCCCGATCACTACGAGGGGGTCTACTACTTTGACGACTGGCCGCGGTTCACGGTCGGCTGGCAGGTCCAGGGTCCGCGAAAATCATATACGATGACAAGCTTTTACCGCCCCTGTCCGGAGTGACCGGCGCGCTTAGCCGGCCTTCATCTGGGCCAGGACGGCGCGGTTCTGGCAATAGTCCGGCGCCCGGTCGAGGTGGGCGTTCTGATCCTGCAGCTTGCGGCAGCCGGACTGGTCGGGGCAGCCCGAGCAGCGCATCACCATGGCGCGGTAGCGGACCGCTTCGAGTTTGGGATCGTGCATGTCCCCGCCCGCCACATCGGTGCCCAAGCGTTCGATCATGCCGCGGACCAGTTCCGCGCTTTTCGAGATTTTAGAGAAGACCTCCATAGTGGTGCCCTTTTGTTGTAGGTCGGAAATTTAGGAAGCAAGGTGGGGCGATTCCCGGCCGGTTTCCTTGATTTCGGTTAAGGACTCTGGGCCCGCTCGGCATACTTCGTCAGCAAATTTTGCTTGCAGCACTGCAGCGTATGGGTCAAAAACCATCGCGAACACGTAAAACAGTCAGGAGACATGACATGAATTCAGCCGCAACGACTGGTGTGCTGGCCGAAACGTTCGGCCCCCGTCAGGGAGTCGCGCTGCGCGCCAAGCAGATGGCGCTGGTGATCCTCGGCATCGCCGTTCTGGCGATCTCGGCCAAGATCAAGGTGCCGATGTGGCCCGTGCCGATCACGATGGGCACCTTTGCCGTTCTCAGCATCGGTGCCGCCTATGGGGCGCGGCTGGGGCTGGCCACCATTCTGGGATACATGGTCGTAGGGGCGCTTGGGTTCGATGTCTTTGCCGGATCGTCGGCCGAAAAATTCGGCCTGAGCTACATGATGGGCGGCACCGGCGGCTATCTGGTCGGATACGTTCTGGCCACGGTCGCCCTTGGGGCGCTGGCCGCGCGCGGCTGGGACCGGTCGATGGGCCGCATGGCGGCGGCGCTGCTGATCGGCAACGCGCTGATCTACGTGCCGGGCCTGCTGTGGCTGGGGCAGCTCTATGGCTGGGACAAGCCGATCCTGCAGTGGGGTCTGACCCCGTTCCTGGTCGGCGATGCGATCAAGCTGGCGCTGGCCGCCGTGCTGCTGCCGACACTGTGGAAGCTGGTGGGCAAGGCCCGCGGCTGATCCGCACCGATACAAGATGACCCAAGGCCCGCAGCGCGACCCGCTGCGGGCCTTTTGCTTGGGTGACCGGTTCTTTGGTTTACGGTTCTTTGGTTTTCTGGCGGGCGCAGTCGGGAAATGATCGGACCCGATCACGGGGACGGTCCAGGTGTGATCGAATCCATTCGAAAGGCGCTGCGGGTATCTGTGCTGGCAGGCGGGCTGGCGCGGGTGGCGGCGATGGCGGACATGCCGGTGGCCCACAAGGACGGCACGGCGAGGCTGTTCCGGTTCAATGCGCCGGATTTCTGGACCGTTCGGGCCGGGGGGGGCGCGCGGGATCTGACCGCGCCGGGCGACACGGGCGGTCTGGGCGTGAACCGGGCGATGCTGTGGAGCGATTACCACTATGGCCGGTCGTCGCCGCGCCCGACGCCGCCAATCGTACGGTGAGACTGGGGTGAGACCGGGGCGATTGGGGCGACCGGGGGGACTGGCCGACAGAGTAAGGACGGGCACCGATGAATCACCACCCGATGAGCCGGTTCGGAGCCGGTTTGCTGATCGCTTTGCCGTTGACGGCGCTGGGTGGTCGCGATCTGGCTGTTCGAGTTCGGTCACTGGCTGGGCCTGCCGGTGTTCGGGGAACTGGATACCGGCACCCGGCTTGACCCGCTGATCGAAAACTCCCTGGCCCTGCTGGGGAAGTTGTTCATGGTCTACCTGTTGGGGCTGCTGTCTGCGGTTTCCGTCGTCGCGCGGCGGATCGTGCGTCTGGAACGGCTGCCGGCCTCGCTGATCCCGGGATACACGTGGACCAAGCGGGGGGCGGTGGCGCGATCAGGCAGGACACCATGACCGTCGTCCTGCGCCCGGTTCTGGTCGATCAGCGCGGGTTCGAACGGGTCGGGGTTCGGGATCGAAAGCGAAAGCGGCGAGGACCGGCGGGTCGTGGTCTTTTTGCCCAATGCGCCGGCGGCCGGTTCGGGCCAGATGGCGCTGGTGAAGCCGGAGCAGGTGCAGCCGCTGGACCTGTCGCTGCATCAGATGCTGGACATGTATGGGTTTTATGGGGTGGGCATGAGCAATCTGGTCAGCCAAGGGCTGGCGCGGGACTGAGCGCGCGCGTCGTCGCCGTGTCATGCCCCCATCAGGGCGGGGTCGAAGGGGTAGCGGGTCAGGTTTTCGAAGCCGTCTTCGGTGATCAGCACCTGATCTTCGAGTTTGATCGAGAAATCGCCACCGGCCTCGCCCACCGCCGCCTCGACGCAGAGAACCATGCCGGGTTCGAGCGAGTAGTCGAAGGCGCCGGGCACCGCCATGTCGGGGTAGGCGACAAGGGGCCATTCGTCACAGAGCCCGACGCCATGCATCAGGCAGCCGTATTTCAGAGCCTGAAACCGATCATCCAGCCGGTGCGCATTCGCGGTCAGCTCGGGGATGGTCACGCCGGGTTTCAGCATTGCCATGTTGGTCATGATGTGTTCATGCGCGTGCTGCATCGCATAGATCATGTCGGGGCGCGGCCTGGCGTCGCCGATCCACCAGGTGCGGCTGATGTCGACGCAGATGCCATAGGCGCCGATCAGGTCGGTGTCGAAGGCGACGATTTCGTTGTTGCGGACAATGCGCGGGCCGCATTCTTGAAACCACGGGTTGGTGCGCGGGCCCGACGACAGCAGGCGGGTTTCGATCCATTCTCCGCCTCTGCGGATGTTTTCGGCGTGCAGCACGGCCCAGATGTCGTCTTCGCTGGTCTGGCTGAGGGGGACGTTGGCGCGGGCGAAGTCCTCCATCGCGCGGACGCCGGTTTCGCAGGCGTGGCTGGCGCAGCGCATGGCGCGGATTTCGTCCGGGCCTTTGACCGAGCGGGCCTTTTCGGTGACCTCTTCGCCTTCCATGATCTGAAACCCCTGGGTTTCGAGCGCGCGCAGCCCGTGCCGCATGATTTTGTCCACCGCGAGCCTGCGTTCGCCCGGCGCGTGCTCGGCCAGGATCTGGCGCACGCCGTTGGCAAAGGTGTCGGCGGCGATGTCGATGCGGTCGCCACGGTCGAAATAGAACAGGTCGGCGCCCGAGCGGACCTCGCGCACAAGCGGGTTGAAAGACGAGAGGAAGGGCGCGTTCTTGTAATCCCAGATCGCCATGTAGCCGTCGGCGCAGAGCAGCACGGCGCGGAACGGGTTGTGCGTGTTCCACAACTGCATGTTGGTGCTGTCGGTGGCGTAGCGGATGTTGAGCGGGTCGAACATCAGCAACCCGGCATAGCCCCGGTCGGCGATATGGCGGGTCAGGCGGGACCAGCGATAGTTGCGCATGGCGGGCAGGTTGGGCAGATCGAGCCCGGCCCGCGCCCATTCGGACAGGGCCAGCCGCGTCGGGCCGATCTCGATCCGGTCCTGATCGTTGGGGGTGCCGTCGGCGGTCAGGGCGCCCCGGGTCGGGTCGATCTTGCGGTTGTCGCTATAATGAACGGTCATCGCGGCGCTCTCCCTGCTGAGATGGGTTCACTGTGGAAAGAGCGGGGCGGCGCCGTCCGTCCCGGAACCGTCCTGTCGCGTGTCGTTTTTGCGCCCCGGCGGGCGGGGTTCCCATTCGGGAACCGTGCCGCTAGCGTGGCGAAAAAACGGGGCGCTGTCCCGTTTCCCAAGCCGAGGTGACGTGCATGTCGATGCCGATTGTTTTGCAGAAATGCATTCCGTTTGACCCGATGTCACCGCGTCCCCTGCCGGGGATTCAACCGCTGGATCCCGATGACTGGCTGCTGCGGGACGATGCCTTTGCCGCGCAGATGGCGCTGCGGGACCGGCTGCTGGAGACCCGGCGAGAGGCGGTGGTGGCGATGTCCGAGGAGGCCGGTGCGGCGGCGCTGGAGCTGCTGGACGAGGTTCTGGGCCGCGTCTATGGCGGTGCGACGGACCGGGTGGTGCGCCCCGATGGCGTGACGGTCGGGATCGACCGGGGTGACCCGATGGGAACGCTGGGCCGATTGGTGCAGGAAGACCTGTGCATCCTGCAAAAACCGGGCGACGAACACGTGCTGACCGCCGCCACCTTGTGCTTTCCCGCAAGCTGGACGCTGGCCGAGAAGTTCATGAAACCGATGCTGCGGATTCACCGGCCGGTCGAAAGCTATGACGGGACGATGGCGCGGCGGGTGCAGCGGTTGTTCGACGGGGTGCAGCCGGGGCGGCCGTTGTGGCGGTTCAACGCCTTTGGGTACGATGACCCGTCGCTGTTCCACCCCCGGCGCGAATCGGATCCGCGCAGTTCGGGCGGCGAGGGGGGGTATTTGCGCAGCGAACGGCAGTGCATTCTGCGTTTACCCCGGACCAAAGCCGCCGTTTTTTCGATTCATACCTATATACTTGCAAGACGCGACGTGGCGGGCGGGGCCTGACGGCCCGCCCGGCCGATGCGGGGATCTTTGCGGGTTCGGCCCGACGAAAGGGTCAGATCGGCAGTAGGGACACGACGTTTTCCAAAACGCCGGAACTTTGCATGACGGCGAGGAAACCGGTCAGCGACAGAACATGGGTATTGAGGCGGAAATCTTCGCCCCGGGCAAGGTTCACCGCAGCCATGGAGGCGGCGACCGGGGCGGAGAGGAAGACCATCATGCCGGTCATGGCCCAGGAGGCGAGCCGGCGCACGTCGCTTTGCACATCCTCGGCATCCCGGCCGTTGTGGGTTTCGTTGCCTTGAGGATCGAAGCGGTAGGCATAGGACAGTTCCTCCTGGGCGGTGACGGAGGGCTGATCGGCCTGTGAGAAATGCTCCAGAATCGGCTCGCCCAGCAACGGATCGCCGAAGGAATCGTTCCAATGCTTCTCCAGCCCGTCCATTGTGTGTTCGACGGGTGCGAAAGACTCGTTTTCGATGGGCGGCAGGAAATCCTGGCGGTCGCGGGCCTGGCGCGGGGTGACGTTGGTGAAGGCGCCGACGAACTGATCGACGGTCAGGATGGTGTCCGGCGACAGCCATTCGATCTGTGTCACCGCCAGCGCGTCCACGAGGCGGTACAGCATCACGACCAGCATCAGCTCGCTCAGTTCAACGTCGTCGTAGCGACCGGCGGCGGCGGTGATTTCGATCTGCAGCCGGTGCGCGTTCTGGTCGAGCCGTTTGCGGCGCTGGGCGTTCAGGCCGACGACCCGGTCGAGCCGGATCTCGCGGCCGCACTGGCCCGAGCCGCGCAGACTGCCCAGCGTCAGGTCGATCATATACTGGTTGCACAGGATGCGGGCGCCATCGTCGGACATCTGGGTTTGCCGTTCGACGGGATGCCCGTAATCCTCGAGCGTGGAGACCACGATCCGGCTGACCTGATCCAGCGCGTCGGCCTGACGCCCGACGAATACCAGTCCGCCGTGGTATTTGCCCATCTGTGTCACAGCGAGGTGCCTCCGTTGAATTGTCATTCCCGGTTAACCTAGACGCAGATGAAGGAGAAATTTTGACGCAATCTGCCAAAGACCAAGGCAAGATGGAATCGGCGGAGTTTTGCCGCGCCTGTAATACCATGGGGTTGCGGGCTGGCTTTACCCGGCGCGGGGGCAAATCGGGCAAGAATGGGGCAAATCTGGGAGGCTTTCATGGCGGCGCGCGGCGCGCTCAGCCGTCGATGCGCGCGCCCATGATGGCGATGGCCTGCTGGTAGACAGTGGCGGCGTTCCACTGCTTGATGACGGCAAAGTTGGGCTCTCCGGGCTGGTACCCCTTGCCCCGTTTCCAGCCTTTGGCACGCAGGAAATTCGCGGTGGAGGCCAGCGCGTCGGTCATGTTGTAGAAGTCGACCCGCCCGTCGCCGGTGCCGTCGACGCCGTATTGCAATGCGTTGCCGGGCAGGAATTGGGTATGGCCCAGCTCGCCATGTTTGGCGCCCAGCGTGGCGGCGGTGATCGAGCCGCGATCGACCAGCACCAGCGCGCCTATGGCGTGGGGGATGAAGAAATCGGACCGGCGGCAATCGTAGGCCAGCGTGGTGATCGCCGAGACCACGCGGCTGTCGCCCATGAAGCTGCCAAAGGCGGTTTCCATCCCGTGGATCGCGATCAGAACACCGGCGGGCACGCCGTATTGACGTTCGAGCGCCGCATAGAACCCGGGGTCGCGCGCCTTGCGTTTGCGGCCCTGCGCGACAATCGTGTTGGCCCCGCGCACCTGCATGAACTTGTCCAGCGAGTACTTGAAGCTTTTCTGGTTGCGGTCGGCCGAGATGGTCCGGGTGGCATATTGCGCCTGCGCCAGCGCGTCTAGTCCGCGTTTCTTGACCCCCGCCTTCTTGGCGGTGGTGGCGAAATCGCGTTTCCATGCCTCGAAGCCGGCCCCGGTGTTACCGCAGGGCGCGGCCAGAACGGGGCCCGTGGCCAGCATGGTGGTGGTCAGAGCGAGAACTTGAAACAAACGGCGCATGGCGGCCTCCGTTAGAACGAGAGCCGGGGCGCGCGGAACAACCCGGCCTGTGGACCAAACATGTCTGCGGTGCCCGCAACAGACGTCATCAGGGGATGGTGGGCGCAATCAGGTGCATGGCGCGCACCGCGAGACCGGGGGTGACGCCGGGCAGGGCCTCGGCAAAGATTTCCTCCATCCGGCCGCTGGCATAGAGTTGCGACAACGCGGCATCGACCACCAGCCGGAATTCGCTGTCGCCGCGCGCCAGCGCCAGCCCGTGCTTTTCAATGGTCAGGATCTCTCTGGTGACCTTGAGCGTGTCCTTTGCGCCGCTGTTTGCATAGAGGTTGTAGAGGATCGACTGGTCGGCGAAATAGGCGGCTATATCGCCCGCTTCCAACGCCACGACGCCCTCTGCGTGATTTTCGAACACCTTGATTTCGGCTGCGACACCGGCGGCGTTAAGCGAATTGTTCAGCGCCTCCTGCGTGGTGGTGCCGCTGCGGACGCCCACGGTTTTGCCGATAAAGTCCTCAAGATGCTCGGGCCCGTCCCTGGGCAGCAGGAGGGCGACCCCGTCGACATAGGTGGGTACCGAGAAATCGACGATTTCCCGTCGGCGCAGGGTGATGGTGGCCGCGCCGCACAGCAGGTCGATGTCGCCACTGGCAACCTTGTCGAAGCGGTCTTCGGTTCCCACCGGGTAGAAGACGGCGTTCAGTTCCTCCATCCGCAGGATATTGGCGATCGCCTGTGCGATTTCGGCGCAGAGCATGGGCGAGTAGCCGTCTGGGCGCCCGCCTTCGCCGGCAAAGGACAGCGGCGCGGCATCGGTGCGGAAGCCGAGCTTCAGCTCTTTGGTGTCCTTGATACGGTCCAGCGTCTGGGCGCCCGCGGGCAGGGTCAGCGCGAGCAGGGCCACGGCGGAAAGGAGTGTTCTGCGCATCAAGAAAATTCCCTAGTGGAAATCGGTTTCTGTCACCTTAGCGAGCGGGAACAGCGCGGCCAAGGGTGCTTTGCGCAGGGGGGGCGGATCGGGCGGTGCGGCGCGGGTATGGAATTCAGGACCCGCGGATGGCTGTTTTTTGTGCTAGACCGTTGCGGTGGTCCGGGGGCCTGGGAGGCTGGGGAGCCTGGCGGCTTGGGGTGCGACGATGGGGACGAGTAAGGTGAGCGCAGGGGCAGAGCGGCCGATGGACCCGGTGTTGCGGGCGCGGCTGCATTTGCGGCGCGACGGGAGGCTGGCCCTGTTCGGGGTGCGCGCGGTGCTGAACGCGGCGGATGCGCTCAGCCGTGTCGCGATGGGCAAGCCCTTCTTTGGCCTGCGCGAATGCGAGGAATTGCTGGAGCGGATGGCGGGGCGGACCGGTACGGATCTGCTGTACGAGATCGTGCAGATGAACGGGGGTACGGACATCGTTGCGCATGGGCTGGGCCATGTGCCGGCCACGGGCCCGGTCATCATCGCCGCGACCCATCCGACGGGAATGTTCGATTTCGTGGCCCACGCGCATGCCCTGCTGCCGCGCCGGCCGGACCTGAAGGTGGTGGCGAACCGGGAGGTTGAACGGTTTCTGGGGCCGGAGGCGATCGTGGCGGTGGAGATCGACAAGCAGAACCGCGCCACATCCGCCCGCGCCACGATTGCCGCGATGCAGGATCATCTGGAGTCGGGCGGGGCGCTGCTGATCTTTGGGTCGGGCCGCGTGCCCCGCCGCGAGGCCGGACGGCTGGTCGAGCCCGACTGGCGCAGCGGCGCGACGCGTATTTCGGGGGCCTGCGGCAGCCCGATTGTTCCGGCGGCGCTGGATGCGATGAACTCGCGGTATTATTACCGGGTTCGCGCGTCGGCCGAGTTCATCAGTGGCGGCAATGACAACGTGGGCGCGATGATTGGCTCGCTGCGCTATGCCGCCGAGATGCTGGACAAGCTGGGCGGGCGGTTCGAGGTTCACTATGGCGCGCCGATGTCGCCCAGAATTGACCCGCAGGCGGTGAAGGCGCGCGCCGAGGGGCTGGTGCCGGGGCTTTACGCGCAGGCCGGGGCCGCAAACCCGTCCAAATGAGAAAAGGGCGCCCCGAAACAGAGCGCCCTTCGCGTTTTCAAACCTGTGAGGCTGCGATCAGCAGCTGTAGTACATGCCGTACTCAACCGGGTGCGGCGTGTGCTCGTAGGTTTCGATTTCTTCCATCTTCAGTGCGATGTAGCCGTCGATCTGGTCTTTGGTGAACACGTCGCCCTGCAGCAGGAAATCGTGATCGGCGGCCAGGGCTTCCAGCGCTTCGCGCAGGCTGCCGCAGACGGTGGGGATACCGGCCAGCTCTTCGGCGGGCAGGTCATAGAGGTTCTTGTCCATCGCTTCGCCCGGATGGATCTTGTTCTTGATGCCGTCAAGACCCGCCATCAGCAGGGCTGCAAAGCACAGGTAGGGGTTGGACGACGGGTCGGGGAAGCGGGCCTCGACGCGTTTTGCCTTGGGCGATTCCGACCACGGGATCCGCACGCAACCCGAGCGGTTGCGGGCCGAGTAGGCGCGCAGAACAGGGGCTTCGAAGCCCGGGATCAGGCGCTTGTAGCTGTTGGTCGACGGGTTGGTGAAGGCGTTCAGCGTCTTGGCGTGCTTGAGGATGCCGCCGATGTAGTAGAGCGCCTCGTCCGACAGATCAGCGTATTTGTCGCCGGCAAAGAGCGGCTTGCCGTCTTTCCAGATCGACATGTTCACGTGCATGCCGGTGCCGTTGTCGCCTGCGATGGGCTTCGGCATGAAGGTGGCCGATTTGCCGTAGGCGTGAGCGACGTTGTGGATCACGTATTTGTATTTCTGCAGCTCGTCGGCCTGTTTGGTGACGGTGCCGAAGATCAGGCCCAGTTCGTGCTGGCACGAGGCCACTTCGTGGTGGTGCTTGTCGACCTTCATGCCCAGACGCTTCATGGTCGAGAGCATTTCGGCGCGCAGGTCCTGGGATTCGTCGATCGGGTTGACCGGGAAGTAGCCGCCCTTGACGCCGGGACGGTGACCCATGTTGCCGGTTTCATATTCGGTGTCGGTGTTCCACGATGCGTCGGTTGCATCGACTTCGTAGGAGACCTTGTTGATGGTGTTCGAGAAACGAACGTCGTCGAACAGGAAGAATTCAGCCTCTGGACCCATGTAGGCCACGTCACCGATGCCCGACGACTTGAGATAGGCTTCGGCCTTTTCGGCGGTTCCGCGGGGGTCGCGCTCGTAAGGTTCGCCGGTATCGGGCTCGACGACCGAGCAATGCAGACAGATGGTCTTTTCCGCGTAGAACGGATCGACATAGGCGCTTTCGGTGTCGGGCATCAGTTTCATGTCGGATGCTTCGATCGATTTCCAGCCCGCAATGGACGAGCCGTCGAACATGAAGCCTTCGTCCAGGAAGTCCTCATCGACCAGATCGGCCACCACGGTCACGTGCTGTAGCTTGCCGCGCGGATCGGTAAAGCGGATATCGACGTATTCCGCCTCTTCTTCCTTGATCAGCTGAAGAACTGCGTCCTTGCTCATTCCCTTAGGTCCTCTCGTTTGGAATTCGTTTAGAATGGGTGATTACAGCGCGTCCGAGCCGGATTCACCGGTGCGGATGCGGATCGTTTGCTCGACGCTGGTGACGAAAATCTTACCATCGCCGATCTTGTCGGTCTTGGCGGCGGCCACGATGGCCTCGATTGCGCCGTCGACCTGATCGTCGTCCAGGACCACCTCGATTTTCACCTTGGGCAGAAAGTCGACCACGTATTCAGCGCCGCGATACAGCTCGGTATGGCCCTTTTGCCGGCCAAACCCTTTAACCTCGATGACGCTCAGCCCCTGAACGCCAACGTCCTGCAGCGCTTCTTTGACCTCATCAAGCTTGAACGGCTTGATGATCGCTTCGATCTTTTTCATCGGTGGACTCCTCGCAACCTTGTCTCGCCGGGTCAGATCATTTCTAACTAGGGGCGACAATCGGATAAGGTTCCCGGACTGTTCCGATGGCGATCGAAAATTTATTTAAGCCCAAGTTTTGAGCTATACGCACATAAAATGGGCGAAACTGAATCGATAAGGAGACCCCATGGCCGAATTGCTGACCGCCGCCCAAATGCGCACCATCGAACAGACCGCGATACGGTCGGGCGTGGTGACGGGGCTGGAGCTGATGGAGCGGGCCGGAGCCGGTGTGGTCGAGGCAATTTTGGAGCAATGGCCGGAATTTGCCGAGGGCGCGCACAAGGCGGTGGTCATGTGCGGACCGGGCAACAACGGCGGTGATGGATATGTTGTCGCGCGTTTGCTGAAAGAGCGCGGCTGGCAGGTTGACGCGGTGCAATATGGCGACCCCGAGGCGCTGCCGCCAGACGCCCGCGCCAATTACGACCGCTGGGGCGAGATCGGCGCGCACAAGCCGCTGAACGAGCGCAGTTTCGGCACCGTGCAATCGCCACCCGATCTGGTGATCGACGCGCTGTTCGGGACCGGCCTGACCCAAGAAATCGAGGGCGACGCGGCCTTTCTGCTGAGCAACCTGGAAACCCTGCGCGACGAGTTCGGCGTCAGATGTGTAGCGGTGGACATCCCCTCGGGCGTCTGTTCGGACAGCGGCAGGGCGCTGGGCGCGTTTCCGCAGGTCGATCTGACGGTGAGCTTTCATGCCGAAAAGCTGGGCCACAACCTGGACCGGGCCGACATTCATTCGGCGCGGGTGGTGGTCAAGGACATCGGCCTGGATCACGCCGAGCGGGCGAGCCAGCGCGCCGGTCACGTTTGGAAGGTGGAACCGCCGGAATGGCCGGTGCTGGCCAAGCCGGGCGTGGCGCATAAATACGATTTCGGCCATGCGCTGGTGCTGTCGGGCGGTGCGGGCCAGACCGGCGCCGCCCGGCTGGGCGCGCGGGCGGCGCTGGGGGTGGGGGCGGGGCTGGTGACGCTGGGCGTGCC
>JBFHMM010000047.1:0-18917 GCA_041594355.1 Paracoccaceae bacterium
GAGTGCGGCCTGACGTCGTTATCATCGTAGCGCCACAGCGCCAGCTTGCGGCGGGCATCGCCCAAAGTATCGAACAACTCTTCATTGAGAAGCTCGTCCCCCAGGCTACCGTTGAATGACTCGATGAAAGAATTCTGCTGCGGTTGTCCGGGGTCGATGTAGTGCCAATCCACGCCGTTCCTGTCGGCCCATTTCAGGTTGGCCCGGCTGGTGATTTCTGTGCCGCAGCACGCGGAAAGAAGCGCTGCCGAGCGGTTATGGCCACGGGCGCAGCCCTCAGATAGCGCAGCGGGTGGTCATAACCGGATCTCAGGTCTTCGATGTCTTCAACGCGCTCTCCCCCTTCGGCTCGATCGTCAGGGCGCCGAAGACCCGCGCGATGCAAATCCTTCGCGCTGGAGGGATGTCCGCGTGACATCTGTTGCGGGGCCATCGGATTCACCGCTCCTTCCGGCCAGATGCGCTTCAATGTCGCCATCCGCACCCTCACTTTGCACGAGGGCGGTGAGGCTGTTTTCAACGTGGGCGGCGGCATCGTGTTCGATTCCGAGATCCGCTCGGAATACGACGAAGGCCCGCTTCCCCACCGGAGCCGCTCCGAAGTCTTGCCCGTGCGCCAACGCCTAAGCCTATGATCGTTTAACGGCGGCTTTCGGCGCATGTTAGCGTATGTCATTGAAATATTGCGCCCCTGCACACTTGCCCTGACGTCAGTCGACCCGTAAACACCTCTAAGCCGACGCCACCCGCGTGCGGCCGTGCCCTTTGCGGCGCCCCGAAATAGCCTTAGGAACTCCGCTTTTGCTCGACCAGATCGCGCTGCGCACCGAACTCGCCGATCACTACGATCTCTCTCCTTCCACCGGCATCGCAGAGGCAAATGCTGATATCTACGCCCGGATGGACCGGGTCGTGACACCACCCGACTGGGCAATCTTTGCGCCCTATGTCGCGGCGATCAACAAGCTCAAGAAGGATCGCAACGCGGTCATCTTGGCGCATAACTACATGACGCCCGAGATCTATCACGGCATCGCTGACGTGGTCGGCGACAGCTTGCAACTGGCGATCGAGGCGACCAAGGTCGAGGCGGACGTGATCGTACAGTGTGGCGTGCATTTCATGGCCGAGACCTCGAAGATCCTAAATCCTTCCAAGACGGTGCTGATCCCCGACATGGAGGCCGGTTGTTCGCTGGCCGAAAGCATTTCCGCCGAAGGCATCGCTGAGATGCGCGCCAAGTATCCCGGCGCGCCCGTGGTCACCTATGTGAACACCACCGCCGAGGTGAAGGCTGCGTCCGACATCTGCTGCACCTCGTCCAATGTAGTGCAAATCGTACGCGGGCTGGACAGTGAAACGGTCATCATGGCACCGGACAAGTATCTGGCGCAGAACATCGCCAACCTGGTGCCGGAAAAGAACATCGTTTGGTGGGATGGCGCCTGCATCGTGCACGAACAATACACCGCGCAGGACCTGAAGGACTTTCGCGAATGGAACCCGGGCACCCGGATCATCGCGCATCCGGAATGCCCTCCCGACGTGGTGGCCGAGGCGGATTTTTCGGGCTCGACCAGCGGAATCATCGACTACGTCACGCAGCAGCGCCCGGAAAAGGCGATGCTGGTGACGGAATGCTCGATGGCCTCGAACATCTCCGACGCGCTGCCGGACGTGGATTTCGTCGGTCCCTGCAATATGTGCCCCTACATGAAGAAGATCACGCTGGAAAAGGTGCTGTGGTCGCTCCACACGATGGAAGGCGCGGTCGAGGTCAACCCCCAGGTCGCCGACAAGGCCCGCGTCGCCATTCGGCGCATGATCGAACTTTCTGCCAAGATGGCCGGCTAGGGCGATGACCCCGATCGATACTGCAATCGATACGGGTCGCGTGATCATCGTGGGCGCAGGGCTGGCAGCGCAATATGCCGCGCTGAAACTGACCCCGCGTCCCGTGCTGATGATCTCGCCCGAGGCATTGGGAACCGGCGCGTCCTCGGCCTGGGCGCAGGGCGGCGTGGCAGCGGCGATGGACCCGGCGGACAGTGCCGATGCCCATGCCCGCGATACCGTCACCGCCGGGGCGGGCACCGTCGATCCAGACGTGGCCACATCGGCCACCGCCGAGGCACGCGATCACATCCTTGACCTCACCGGTCTGGGCACGCCCTTCGATCGCACCTCTGACGGGTCCTACGTTCTCTCGCGCGAGGCGGCACACAGCTTTGCCCGCGTCGTGCGGGTGCAGGGAGATCAGACCGGGGCCGAGATTATGCGCGCACTGACCGTCCAGGTGCGCGAGGCGGATCATATCCAAGTGCTCGAGGGCGTGATAGCCACGGAGCTAAAAGTCACGCGGGGCCGTGTCACCGGCGTTGCCGTTGCCCGCTGCGATCAGGGTCATAGCGCCAGCGTCTCCCTGCGCGGTGCCGCGGTTCTTCTGGCCGGGGGCGGATCCGGCGGGCTTTATGCGTTGACGACCAACCCGCCGCGCATCCGGGGTCAAGTGATCGGTATGGCCGCCCGCGCCGGTGCCCGTATTGCAGATTCGGAATTCGTGCAGTTCCACCCGACCGCCATGGCCTGCGGTCTGGACCCCGCGCCCCTCGCGACCGAGGCGCTGCGCGGCGAAGGTGCCGTACTGGTGAACCGCAACGGCCACCGCTTCATGCTGGACGCGCACCCGGACGCCGAACTGGCACCGCGCGACATCGTGGCCCGCGCCGTCTATGCCCAGACGCAGGCCGGGCTGGCCCCGGCGCTGGACACCCGCGCCGCGCTCGGCTCAAGGATCCTGACCGACTTTCCCGCCGTTGCCGCCGCCTGCCATCAGGCCGGCCTGGACCCGGTGACACAGGTGATCCCCGTCGCCACCGCTGCACATTACCACATGGGCGGCGTGGCTACGGATGCGCAGGGCGCCAGCAGCCTGCCCGGCCTCTGGGCCTGTGGTGAGGTCGCTTCGACCGGGTTGCACGGTGCAAACCGTCTGGCCTCGAACGGGCTGCTTGAAGCGCTGGTCTATGGCCGACGCTGCGCGTTGGCAATAGACGCGACCCTGCCCGCCCCAGGAGAAGCCGCGCCGGTCACCTTGCCAGATCTCGCCCCGGCGGAAACACCCGATCCCGCGCTGGTCACCCGGTTGCGGCAGACGATGACCGATGGCGCGGGGGTGATCCGCACGGCCCGGGGTTTGACCCGCACGCTGACCGATATCGCCGACATCGAAGCCGCGCAACCCGGCTGCGTGACTCTGAAGAACATGACCGCCACCGCCACCCTGATCGCCGCCGCCGCGCTGATGCGCCGCGAAAGCCGGGGGGCGCATTTCCGGTCGGACTTTCCCCAGCCCGATGGCGCGACCGGCACACGGTCGCTGACAACCCTGAAGGACGCGCTGGCGATCCGCGATGCTACGACCCAAAAGGCACCGGCATGAACCATACTCCCCTGCCCGACCTGATCCTTGAACCGCTAGTGCGCGCCGCGCTGATGGAGGATCTGGGCACCTACGGCGACATCACCACCCGCACGGTTATCCCCGCCGGAACGCGGTATTCCGCACGCCTGAATGCTCGCGAACCCGGCGTCGTCTCGGGCCTGCAGATTGCCGCGCTGGCCTTCCGGCTGGTCGATCCGGCGCTGAAGATCACCGCCCACAAGGCCGATGGCGACACCATCGCGCCGGGCGACATCCTGATGGAGATCACCGGCGATGCGGCATCAATCCTGTCGGGCGAACGGGTCGCGCTGAACTTTGCCGGGCGCATGTCGGGCATAGCCACGCTGACCGCTGCTTTCGTGGCGGAAACGCGCGGTACCGACACCCGCGTCACCTGCACCCGCAAGACGACGCCGGGGCTGCGCATCGTAGAAAAACAAGCCGTGCTACATGGCGGCGGATTCAACCACCGCTTCAGCCTGTCCGACGCGATCCTGATCAAGGACAACCACATCGCCGCCGCCGGAGGCATCCGCCCGGTGTTGCAATCGGTCAAGGCGCAGGCGTCCCACATGATCCGCTGCGAGATCGAGGTCGACCGCCTGGACCAGCTCTCCGAGGTGCTGGACGAAGGCGGGGCGGATGTTGTCCTGCTAGACAACATGGACACGCAAACCCTTGTGAAAGCAGTGGAAATGACCGCCGGACGCGTGGTTCTGGAGGCCTCGGGCAACATGAAGCTGGGCCGTATCGCCGAGGTCGCGGCGACCGGCGTCGACTATATCTCGTCGGGGGCGCTGACCCATTCGGCGCAGGTCCTAGACCTTGGGCTGGACTTCTGACCCTGGAAGCCACCGCGCACGGATATGGATTTTTTTGTGAGCGATAGTTGAACTGCGACTTCTACAGCGCCCGGCCTTTTACCTGAAGCATATCGTGACACGAATATCCCGAAAACGCCGAAGGCGTGGCAGGGTGTTCGTGTCTCAAGTTGAAGGCCGGACGCTTTATTGTCTTCGAGGGTGGGGGGATCCAAACAGTTCTGCCGTCATCTTTTCACGGAACACTTCGGCGGGCGTCTTCCACCCAACGCATTTGCAGGGCGTGTTGTTGAGGCAATCCCAGATCATTCTCAATTCATGATCTGAGACCGCCGTGAGGTCCAGACGCCGTGGGTTCGAAACCCGGATACACAAAAGATCGTCCGGGCAGCGGGGCCGCCCGGACGTCTGCTCAGATCAATGTGCCAGATCGAAACGGTCGGCGTTCATCACCTTGGTCCAGGCCGCCACAAAGTCACGCACGAACTTTTCGGCGTTGTCGTCCTGGGCGTAAACCTCGGCATAGGCCCGCAGGATCGAATTGGATCCGAACACCAGATCGGCGCTGGTGGCCGTCCACTTGACGGCCCCGGTCGCCCGGTCGCGGATCTCGTAGGTGCCGCCATCGACCGGTTCCCAACTGTAGGCCATGTCGGTCAGGTTGACGAAGAAATCATTCGTCAACTGGCCTTCGCGGTCGGTGAACACGCCGTGCTTGGACTTGCCGTGGTTGACCCCCAGCACCCGCATCCCGCCGACCAAAACGGTCATTTCGGCGGCTGTCAGACCCAGCAGCTGCGCCTTGTCCAACATCAGCTCTTCGGGGGCGACGGCGTATTCTTCCTTCTGCCAGTTGCGGAACCCGCAGGCCAGCGGTTCGAGCACGTCAAAGCTTTCGGCATCGGTCTGTTCGGCGGTTGCATCGCCCCGACCCGGCGCAAACGGCACATTCACGTCGAACCCGGCCGCCTTGATCGACTGTTCCAGCCCGACATTGCCGGCCAGCACGATGACATCGGCCACCGACGCGCCTGTTTCCGCCGCGATCGGCTCGAGGATGCCCAGCACCTTGGCCAGACGCTCGGGCTCGTTGGCGGCCCAGTCCTTTTGCGGGGCCAGACGGATGCGGGCACCGTTCGCGCCACCGCGCTTGTCGGACCCGCGGAAAGTGCGGGCGCTGTCCCATGCGGTGGCGATCATGTCCGCCGCCGACAGGCCGCTGGCCGCGATCTTGGCCTTGACCGCATCGACGTCGTAATCCGAGGGTCCCGCCGGGACCGGGTCCTGCCAGATCAGGTCTTCGTCGGGAACGTCAGGGCCATAGTAATTGGCCTTGGGGCCCATGTCACGGTGGGTCAGCTTGAACCACGCCCGCCCAAAGGTTTCGGCGAAATACTCCGGATCAGCGCGAAATTTCTGGCAGATCTCGTTATAGATCGGGTCGACCTTCATTGCCATGTCGGCATCGGTCATCATCGGCATGCGGCGCACTGACGGATCGGTCGGGTCAACCGGCATCTCGCTTTCGGGCATGTCGACCGGTTTCCACTGGTTGGCACCGGCGGGCGACTTGGTCAGTTCCCACTCCCAGCCAAAGAGATAGTCGAAATAGCCCATGTCCCACTGGGTCGGGTGTTTGGTCCATGCCCCCTCGATACCCGAGGTAAAGGCATTCGTTGCCTTGCCGTCCTGACCCGGATTGCTCCAACCAAGGCCCTGGGCGTGCACCGGGCAGCCTTCGGGCTCGGCCCCGATATTGGCGTGGTCACCGCCGCCGTGCGCCTTGCCGACAGTGTGGCCGCCGCAGGTCAGCGCCGCGGTTTCCTCGTCGTTCATCGCCATGCGGGCAAAGGTTTCGCGTACGTGCTGCGCGGTGCGGGCCGGATCGGGGTTGCCGTTCACGCCCTCGGGGTTAACGTAGATCAGGCCCATGTGGACCGCCGCCAGCGGGTTATAAAGCGTCGAGGTGTCGTCCAGATCGCCATAGCGGTTTTCAGATGGCGCCAGCCATTCGTTTTCCGCGCCCCAGTTCACGTCCTGCTCGGGGGCCCAGATGTCTTCGCGGCCAAAGCCAAAGCCAAAGGTCTTCAGACCCATGGATTCATACGCCATGTTGCCCGCCAGGATGATCAGGTCGGCCCAGCTCAGCGCGTTGCCGTATTTCTTTTTCACCGGCCACAGCAGGCGCCGCGCCTTGTCGAGGCTGGCATTGTCGGGCCAGGAGTTCAGCGGGGCGAAACGAATGTTGCCCGAACCCGCGCCGCCACGGCCGTCGCCCATGCGATAGGAACCGGCGGAATGCCACGCGAGGCGGATCATCAGGCCGCCATAGTGGCCCCAGTCGGCCGGCCACCAGTCCTGGCTGTCGGTCATCAGCGCCTGCACGTCCGCCTTGACCGCCTCATAGTCCAGCCCCTTGACCGCCGCGCGGTGATCGTAATCGGGATCCATCGGATTGGTCCGCGCGCCGTGCTGGTGCAGGATGTCGAGGTTCAGCGTTTTTGGCCACCACTTGGTGACGCTGTTGCCCAGTGTGGTGTTGCCGCCATGCATGACGGGGCAGCCGCCAGCCGGGTCGATGTTGTTGCCGTCCATGTCTCTCTCCTCAAGTGAATGGATTTTCTAGAATCGTTTTAACCTCTAGAGACGGTAATCTCCAATTGGATCTTCAAAAGGTTCCGATAAGATGAGCCAATGATAGCGCTGACCCTCAGACAACTCTGGTACTTCGATTCCCTGGCCAAGCACCGGCATTTTGGCCGCGCGGCCGAGGCCTGTTCGATCTCGCAGCCCGCCTTGTCCCTTCAGATCAAGGAGTTGGAGGCGCTGTTCGGCGCGCCCCTTGTGGAACGCCGCTCGCGCGATGTCCGGCTGACGCCGCTGGGCGAAGATCTGCTGGAAAAGGCGCGCCATATCCTGCTGGAGGTCGATGAGCTCGAAGATCTCGTCCGCGCCTCCAAGGGACCGCTGTCCGGGCGGTTGCGGCTGGGCATCATCCCCACCGTCGCGCCCTATCTGCTGCCCACAATCATCAAGGCGCTCAAGGTCCGCTTTCCCGAGCTGGACCTGAACCTGCGCGAAGCGATGACCCAAACCCTGATCGAAGAGCTGCAGGAAGGCCGCATCGACCTCGCGGTTGTGGCGCTGCCGATCTCGGAACCGGCGTTGACGGAATTCGCCCTCTTCCAAGAGGACTTCGTACTCGTCCGCATGAGCCAGGATGCCAACAAACCGGTGCCATGCCCCGAGACCCTGCAGACGATGCGCCTGCTGCTGCTCGAGGAAGGTCACTGTTTTCGCGACCAGGCGCTGTCGTTCTGCCAGTTCGGTGAAGACCGGCCCAGCGAGCTGATGGAGGGCAGCTCGCTGTCGACGCTGGTCCAGATGGTCGGCGCGGGCATGGGGGTCACGCTGATCCCGGAAATGGCGGTGGCGCTGGAAACCCGCTCCGCCGACGTGTCGATCGCGCATTTCCCACAGTCCCGCCCGTCGCGCACCATCGGCATGGTCTGGCGCCGGACGACCCCGCTGTCAGACCAGCTGATGCAGATCGGCGCCGTCATCCGCGCCGCACGCGAGAACGAGAGCTGACAGCAGCCCCCCTGCCCTCACCCCGTATACCCGCCGAACTGACCGATCCGCGCCTCGAAATCGCTGACCCGGTCGGCGGCGGTTTCGGATCGGGCTGCCATCGCCGCCAGCAGCATTTCACAGGCCAGAAAGGCTGAATTCAGCGACGGCAGGAAATGCGGGCCGGCCATCGGCAGCCGCAGCACCTGCCACGCACCGGCGGCGATGGGCGAGGCGTGGCTGTCGGTCATCGCCAGCACCCGCGCCCCGCGCGTCCGGGCGATCTCGCATCCGCGCACCACTTCCTGCGAATAATGCGCATAGGTGATCGCGACGACGATATCCTCGGGTCCGGCGCGCGACATCTGGTCGACGATAGCGCCGGGCATCGACGGGCCTTCGGCAAAATTCGCAAAAGCCATGCCACCGACGTAGGACAGGTAATGCGCGATGGAATAGCAGCTGCGCACACCGATGGCATGAACCCGGCGCGCCGTCAGCAGCGGATCTATACAGACCTCCAGCGTTTGCAAGGTCTCGGGCGACAGCAACAGTTCGATATTGCCGCGATGCGCCGCGATCACCGCCGCCAGTGCGTCCTCCCGGTGTCCCTGCCGCAGGTTGCGCGCCCGCGCGCCATAGCTCCCCAGTCCCAGCCCCGCCTCGACCCCGGCCCGCACATCGGCGCGAAAGGCGTCGAACCCGTCGTACCCCAGTTCGCGCGCCAGCCGCGTGACGGTGTTGTGATTGACCCCGGCCTGCTGCGCCAGCCCGCGGATAGAATGAAAGGCGACCTGCGGCAGGTTGTCCAGCACCCAGGGCGCGAACTGGCGCAGCGCCGGTGTTCCCTCGGCACCGATCCGCGCCAGCGCGGCTTTCAGGTCATCGTGTTTCATCATGTTTGTCAGCCTTTGGCCCCCTGCCCCATCCGCGTCCCCTGCCCCGCCGCGCTGCGCTGCGCGTGATTATACATTTGCCTTCTCGTGACCAAAATATTAATACAAACGTATTACCACCGGCGCAACCGCCTAACCTCGCCTCGAACAGGCGCGATTTTCCGCAAGGATCCTGCTCATGAACAGCCACATCTTCGGTCGCTCCACCAAAGGCACCCTGCCTGTCGCCGTCGCCGGTGACGGCTGCTACCTGGTCGACGCCGACGGCCGCCGTTACCTCGATGGATCGGGCGGCGCGGCTGTGTCCTGCCTGGGCCATTCCAACGCCGCGGTGCGCAAGGCGTTGCATGGCCAGATTGACCAGCTCGCCTTTGCCCACACCGGTTTTTTCACCTCGGCCCCCGCCGAACGGCTGGCCGATCGGCTGATCGAACAGGCCCCCCAGGGCATCGACCGGGTCTATCTGGTCTCAGGCGGGTCCGAAGCGGTCGAGGCCGCGATCAAGCTGGCGCGGCAGTATTTCCTTGAGATCGGCCAACCCGACCGGCGCCGGGTCATCGCCCGCCGCCAGAGCTATCACGGCAATACGCTGGGGGCGCTGGCCGCTGGTGGCAACGCCTGGCGCCGTGCCCAGTTCGCGCCGCTGCTGGCCGAGACCAGCCATATCAGCCCCTGCTACGACTACCGCGACCGCCAAGAGGGCGAAACGTCCGAAACCTACGGCCGGCGCGTTGCCGACGAACTGGAGACCGAGATCCGGCGGCTTGGCCCGGAAACGGTGATGGCTTTTGTCGCCGAACCGGTGGTGGGCGCCACGGCCGGCGCGGTGCCCGCCGTGCCCGGATACCTCAAGCGTATCCGCGAAATCTGTGACAGGCACGGTGTGCTGCTGATCCTGGACGAGGTGATGTGCGGTATGGGGCGCACCGGCCATCTTTTTGCCTGCCTCCAAGACGGCGCCGCCCCCGACATGATCACCATCGCCAAGGGGCTGGGCGCGGGCTATCAACCGATCGGGGCGCTGCTGACCTCTGCCGCGATCTATGACGCCATCGCAGCCGGCACCGGTTTTTTTCAGCACGGGCACACCTACATGGGCCATGCCATGGCGGCGACTGCGGCCAACGCAGTTCTTGACGAAATCCTCGGCCGCGATCTGCTGACGCGGGTCCGGGTTCAGGGTGACCGGCTGGATGCCGCGCTGCGCGCCGAATTCGACGGTCACCCGCATATCGGCGACATTCGAGGGCGCGGGCTGTTTCTCGGTATCGAACTGGTGCAGGACCGCGAGACCAAGGCGCCCTTTGATCCGGCCCGTGGCCTTGCCACGCGGATCAAGGAGGAGGCCTTTGTGGCCGGGCTCATCTGCTATCCGATGTCCGGCACAATCGACGGGCAGAACGGGGATCATGTGCTCCTCGCGCCGCCTTTTATCATCGAGGACGCCCAGATCGACGAGCTGGTCGGGAAACTGTCGACCGCCATCGCCCGGACGCTGGCAGCATGAGCCCCCTGCCCCGCATCATGGTCGCCCCCAACGGCGCGCGGCTGACCCGTTCGGACCATCCGGCAATTCCCGTCACCATCGAGGAAACCGTCGCCTGCGCGCTGGCCTGCCAAAAGGCGGGTGCTGACGGACTGCATGTCCATGTGCGCGATGCCGATCAGCGCCATGTTCTCGATGCCGGGCTGTACCGCGAACTGCTGGACGAACTGGCCCGAGCGGCCCCGGATCTCTATGTGCAGATCACCAGCGAGGCCGCCGGAGTCTATGGTCCCGACACTCAGCGGCAATTGATCGAGGACCTGCGGCCCAAGGCGGTTTCGGTCGCGCTGCGCGAGATCACGTCGGATCAGGACAGCGCGGTTACCCGCCGCTTCTTTACCATGTGCGCCGAGGCGGACATCGGGGTGCAGCACATCCTCTACGACGCGTCAGACATCATCCATCTGGCCCGGCTGGTCGCTGGCGGCGACGTGGCGCGTGCTGGCTTGAAGGCGATTATCGTGCTGGGCCGTTATACTCCTGGTCAGGTCAGCGCCCCGGCGGATGTCGCCACTTTCGCCAACCGGCTGACATCTGCCTTGCCCGGCATCGATTGGTCGGCCTGCGCCTTTGGCGCGCAGGAAACCGCCTGTCTGGTCGAGGCTGTGCGCCTCGGCGGCAAGACGCGGATCGGCTTTGAGAACAACCGTCTGAACACCGATGGCAGCACCGCCTCGGACAATGCCGAGCGGGTTACCGAACTCGCCGCATTTCTGGCCGTCCTCCCCGCGTGAAACACTGCATTCACTTGAATCGGGTGAATTCATAACTCGCCATGCTCGAGTTGACTGGCGGAAACAGGGATTTCACCACCAGAAATCTCATAACCAGCTGATTTCATTTAGTTGACGGCTGTCAACTTTGGAAAACCAATGATCCCGCAGAGAAAAGTTGACGGCTGTCAACTCCATCGGTCTTTTTTCAGGCCCGCCCATCGGGTTGCAACAAGGACAGGATCATCGGCGCGGGCGAAAACCCGTTGTCCCGCGCCTTGGCTGTCAGTGCGCGCAAGTATCCACCAGGCGATCTGATCTCATCAACCCGCTGCAGGATCGCGGCCACGGTGGCCGACGCCGATTCCCGGCCCATGACCTGTTGCGCCTCTTCCCAAGCCGAAGGGCTGATCCCCATCATCCCGCGAACCAGCCCAGCAAGCGCTACCAGCTGATGCCAGTGCCGCACCGGATCGGGGCTGTATGGCAGAATGTCGGGGCATGCCTTGAGCACCAACCCAAGCGGTAGGATTGATACCTTGTCATCCTCGGATGTCTTGGCCCTGGCGAGGTTGAACTCGTCAGAGATTGCGTCGGATTGTCTGGTCTCAGCTCCTTCAAGATCAGAAGAATCTTTATCTGAAATAGAATGGTGCCGCTCATTTTGGATGTCACAGCCGCCTGTTTCTTCTGTTTCCGACAACATCCCACGGATCGCCGAGAGGATTTTTCGCAGGGTTATCCCCAGCTGGGTCAACTCTTCCTCGGCCAGTTTCCGGCGGGACATACGGTGGAGGTCCAACAGGGTGTCGCGAATCGCGCCCCAGGGTTGGTTGGGGACGGTTTGCTGGCCGTACTCAGAGAGCTTCAGGGCATCGCGTTTCAACAGCATTACCGTTTCACGCGCCCGTTTGATGCGCTGTCTGGTGGCGCGGGCTTCCTCTGCGGCGGCGTAAATGTCCCTGGCATGCGCAAGCAGCGGGCGCAGGTCGAACCCAAAAGCACGCGCAATGTCGCCATTGGCATCGCGGGCGGCATAGCGTTTGCCGTTGGGGCTGTCGTGGCGGGCGATCAGGCCGGAGGCGACCAGCGCGGCCAGGTTGCGCCGCAGGGTGCTTTCGGCCATGCCATGCGCCCGTTCACATAGCGTCGCGTTCGAGGGGAACACGATAAGGTTGCCGTCATCGGACAATGTCCGCCCGGGGTGAAAGCTCAGCAAGGCGTTCAACACCGCAAGATGCCGGGTGCGCAGCCCAAAGGCCGCGCGCGCCGTGGATAGATCGTGGAATAGTTCCCATTTGTCGGCGCGGGGCAGGGCGGGGTCGCGCCGTGCGGCCGCCGCGCGATGCAACAGCGCAGCCGTCACAGGCCGCGGCCCAAAGGGGGTCGTCGTCAGTACGTCCATATCATTTCACGAGACAAAACTTTTTTGCCCGCCGGAATCGACGCCTGTTGACGGGGTCAACCATAGACCTTAGATTCGAGGGTGCTAGACAACGAACAAAGGCCTCTCGGGATGTGATCTCGGGGGGCTTTTTACTTTGGTCCTGTCGTGTCGTGCCTCCTTGCTGCTTCGATCCTCGTGGCCGGGAATCCGGCCGATTATTCGCCGTCCTGGCCCGTATTAGGGTCGGTTTTCCAGGTGCGGTGAAGCTCGGGCAGATTGGCGATCAGCCAGTCTTCGAACCCCTTGGTCTCGCGTAGGGCGAGGTTGACGGTGACGCGATCCTCGGTGCGGATGATGCGCGCCAGCGGTTCGCCGTTGGTCGCCTTGATCGTGCTAGGGCGCGGCGGTCGTACCGTGCGTTGTCGCCGTTCGACGATGGACAGTGCCTTAGTCAGCGCGTTGAATCGCGCGTCCGACGTGTCGCCGGCGCACAGGTTCAGCATCTCTGCCTCGGACCAGTCGCGCTCCTTGATCAGCCGGGCCAGCGCGATCCAGCGGTCGCGTCCGGCCGCCGGGGCGGCGCCGATGGCCTCCACCACCGCCAGCGGCAGCGTGTCCATTACGCTCAGCATCCGGCTGACTACCGTCTTGTCCACATGCAGCGTGTCGCAGATAATCGCGCGGTCATAGCCTAGATCCCGCATCTGTCGGGCAAAATTCGCCTTTTCGACAAAGCTCAGATCCTTGCGGGCGGCGTTTTCCTGGCCTTGGGCGACTATCGCCGCTTCGTCATCCAACGTTCGGACCAGCGCCTTGACCGGGATGCCCAGGTCGCGTGCGGCGAACACCCGGCGGCGGCCATAGATGATCTGGAACCGGTTGGGTTTGTCCGGGTGCGGGCGCACCAGGATCGGCACCTGCTGTCCCGATTTGCGGATCGATTCCATCAGCGCTGCATTCTCCGCCTCGACATAGTCGAGGCGGTCACGCACGCCGCTGTCTTCGATGTGGTCGGGGTCGATTTCGACCACGGCGCGGGTCTTGAGATCAGCAATCGACTGGCTCACTGCGCCGATCGCCCCGGTGGTATAGCGCGGTCGGGCCGGGTTGACGCGGGCGCTCTCTGTATCTGGCTCTGAACCGCCCTTCAGAGCCTCGTTCATCAGACCTTCCAGCAGATTTTTACGTGCCATCTCCGCGCCCCCATGCCGCCTGAACCAAGGCTTCGATCTCGCCGTTCACCGCGTTCAGGCTTTCCATCGCGCGCTCGTAAGTGGCGCGGGTGAACTGGCTTTTCTCGACTTCGTAGAGTGTCTGTTTGGTAATGCCGGCATCCGAAATCGCGGTGGATTTCAGCACCGTGTGGTTCAGCACGTGATCGCCGAACATCGAGCGCATAAAGCTGACCATCTGGTTTTGCGGCCCGTCGCCGGGCTCGTAGCGGGTGATCACATAGCGCAGCCAGTCATAGCTCATGTCGCCGCCGGCCTCGCTGACAACGCCCAGCAGGTTCGACACCATCAGCAGGAACTGGCACATCGACATCACATCCAGCATCTGCGGGTGCACCGTGACCAGAACGGCGGTGGCTGCCGACAGCGCCGACATGGTCAGAAAACCCAGCTGCGGCGGGCAATCCATCACCACCACGTCGTACTCTGCCTCGGCCGTTGCCAGCACGTCGCCAACTCTGGTGAAGAAAAGGTTACCTTCCCGTTGGACCAGCGCACGGGGGGTGTCGTGTTCGAATTCCATCAGGTCTAGGTTGCCCGGAATGATGTCAAGGTTGGTGAAATAGGTCTTTTGGATCACGTCGCGCAGGGGCAGGGGATCGTCATAGCGGATCGCGTCATAAAGCGTGCCGCCATCCAGCAGGTCGAATTCCGGCTGGAACCCGTGCAGCGCCGACAGGCTGGCCTGCGGGTCCAGATCGACGGCCAGCACCCGGTAGCCATCCAGCGCCATTTTCTGCGCCAAATGCGCGGCGGTGGTGGTTTTCCCCGATCCACCCTTGAAATTGATCACCGTGATGACCTGCAGGTGGTCGCCCTCGCGGCGGCCGGGCAGGTAGGTTCCCCGTGATTTAGTGCCTAATTCCAGCGTTTCGCGCAGTGCCTGGATGTCGGCGGGGGCATAGTAGCGGCGGCCGCCAGCGCGAATCTCGGGCTCTGGCCCGCGCCCGTCCAGATGCAGCTTGCGCAGATAGGCGTCCTTGACTCCCAAAAGCTCCGCCACCTCGCCCGAGGTGAACTTACGCAGCTCCTTGCGCGCGTTGGGGGGGAATAGCTGTGCCCGATGGGCCTGGAGCCGTTCCGACAGCCTTAATGCATGGTCGCCGACAAGCTTGTCGATGCGTTCCCTCGATCCGTCCATGTGCCTCACGCCTTACCGTTTGTTACGGTTTCTGTCGTTTTATTCACTTCTTAGCGTAAATGAATGGCCGATGGCAAAGATTCTGTCCAGAAGATTCTCAACATATAGGGGCAGGGTAGGGGGCCACCCCCAAGCGGACAAGCCCCACGCCCGATTGTTGCAATACAAATAATGGTTGAACGCGTGGCGAAACTGCCCGTAGGCTTTGCCTCACGTGATTTGAAGCACGTGATTGTAACCAGGGTCATTTGAGACGAGGCGATTTTGCACGACAGGGGAGAGGAACAGGCGCGTCACGCCTTTGCCGACGCAGTAGGCGAGATCGCCGGGCTGGAGGCCTGGGACCATTGGGCCGAAGACCCCAAGGTCGCGCGCAGCCTGCTGGCGCGGCTCTATCATGCGCTGTCGGGTGCGCCTCAGGGGCTGCGGGACAATCGCGTCGAAGGCTATGTCGAATCTACAATCGACGCGGACGTCCAGCAGATCGGTGCCGGGCTGGACATCGCGGATGGCTGGTTCTGGCCTGATCTGGAACAGGAGCCGATCGAACGGATCTTTGATTCCGCCTTTGTCGCGATGCGGTATCTCGACGAGGCGCTGTCGCAGCAGCCGGTGGCACCGATGCCCGATACGCTGGACGAATTCGAGACTGATACGGGCTACTACGTGGTGCCCTGCCGCAAGATCACCGGCGGGCGCGAGCGGATGACGGGGCAGGGCCTGTCACGGCGCGGGCTGCTGTATCACCGGATCGCGCCGATGCATCACGATGGCATGAAACTGGCGCTGCATCTGCACCCCGATGTCGGGCTGGCCCCCGATCAGCTGCCGCCGGTGCGCAGGGTGGGCGCGGCTGTGTTTCCGGGGCTTGAGCTGGACACGGTACCGAGCGCGATCAACAAGCCCGGCAACTTTCTGATTACCGGGGTGCGGTGCGACACCCCGCAAGAGCAGACCGTCGCCGAACAGTTTCAGGCCGCCGCAGGGGCGAAGTGCGATACACTGATCTGGCCCGAACTGACGATGCCGCCGCAGCGGGTCAACCAGGTGCGCGCGCTGCTGCGCGACACGCCCCTGGGCGGCGCGCACCCGCCGCTGGTGGTGACCGGGTCTTGGCACGAGGCGGTCGGCCAGCGGCACCGCAACCGGGGCTGGGTGCTGGACGGGCGCGGCGAACCTCTGCTGTGTTTCGACAAATGCCTGGCCTTCATGGTGCGCGGATCGCCCGCCGGCAGCGCCGAGGATATCGAGCCCGGCGACACTGTGCACCTGCTTTGGGCCGGGGACGAGCTGATCGTGTTTCAGATCTGTCTGGATTTCTGTCACCTGAACCGCGAGGCGCTGCTGCGGGCCTGTGACGGCTCGCTGATGATCGTGCCGTCGATGGGCGAAGGCTCCACCATCCGCAACCACATGTCGCGGGCCGAACGGCTGCAGACCTCGAACAACGCGCGCACGGTGGTGGTGCAACAAGAACTGAACGCGCCCAAGAACGCGCCATTCGGTTACATCCTGCCCGGCCCCGCAAAGCCCCGGGAATACGCCGAAAAAGACACATTGACGTCACAACAGTTTAGTTCATTTTACACAGACGGCGAAGAATCGTAGAAATGATAAATGGTTGTAAACGGTTATGATCCTATATAGAGTGCTCTCATCCATTGGAGGCTTCTTTGACATATACGCTTGAGAGTATCGCGCGTGGAGAGGTCGATGCCGTCGCCGCACGGTCCGAGATTGAACGCCATATCCAGACGACCCGTGACTTTGCCAAACCCTATTCGGCGCTGCTGCGTTGGACTTGGCTGGCGCTGTCGGAGCGGCGCGCCGACGACGACCTGCGCCATTGGCACCGGCTGATTCTGGACATCGCGGCGCGGGCCGGGCAGGGCGGCGGGGCTGACACCTCTGCCACGCTGGCCGAGCGGCTGCGCGCGCTGTCTGACATCATCCGCGTTTCGATCGGCCTGCAGACCCGCCCGGACAAGGCGCGGCTGCTGACCCGCGCCCATGTGCCCGCCATCCTGGAGGCGCTGGACGAACGCCAGCCCGACGCGGTCGCCCGTGACGACCTGCTGGAGGCGGTCGCGCTGAAAACCGCGAACCTGTCGCGGATCCTGACGCTGCTGACGCTTGAGGGGCTGGTGGAACGCCAGGCTGATGGCCGCAAGGCGCGCTACCGCATCACCGGCGAGGGCCGCAATCACCTGCGCCAGCATCAAGAGCGCACCCGCGCACCCGTGGCCGAGGCGCACAGCGCGGACGCGGTGGCCGCGAGCGCAACCACGAATCCGGCCACGAACCCGGCCTGCGCCCCGGTTGTGACGCGGATGAAACGTCGCGCCAAAGCGGCGGAACCGCCCAGCCCCGACCCCGAGCTGATCAAGGCGTTCATCAAGGCCGTGAAGCGCGGTCGGCACGGCGGCAAGAAGCGCGATACGCAAAAGATGCGCCTCTACGGCGGCCCCGACCCGGCCAAAGCCGCGCGCCAGGCCCTGATCGCCGCCGAACGTGCGGGGGCCGGTTTTGACGCACCGGCCAAGGGGTTCAATTTTCAGCCGGGCGATCATGTGCAGATCAAGGGCGAACCGACCGGCGGCCCCATCGGGCTGGGGCTGTCGCCGAAGGCTTTGCTGCCTGTGGCCGCAGTGGGCCAGACCCGGCCGGTGGCGGGCGTGCAGCCCAGCGAACCCGGCGGTCCGGAATACACCGCGTTCGAGGCGCTGGCCGGGATCAAAGTGTCGGAGAAAGCCGCCAATGGTTGACGCCGCGCGATCAGGAGGGTCTGAGATGGCCGCAGACACCGAACAGGGTGAGGACACACAGGAGGCGGCGCTGACCGGGGTCGTGGCCGATCAGCTCTATGTGCTCAGCACCTCGCGGATCACCCTGACCACGACCTTTGCCCGGTCAGTCGATGGTGCACAGATACTCTTCCCTCTGGCGGACTGGCAAATGCTGGGCCACGCGATGGACGAAGACCCCGATCAGGAGATCGCCTTTGAGGCGCTGGTGCCGCTGGATAACATCGCCTACCTGCTGCGCGACATGAGCGGCGAGTTTCGCGAGGCGGTCGAAAACCTCGAAGCGCTGACCCTCGGTGGGCCGGGCCTGTCACAGGTCGCCGCCGCCCGGATGCGCGCCTGGCTATGTGATGTCGCCGAACAGGCCAATGCGGCGGTCGCCAGCCTGGACCGGATGGGGCAGGGCGGTGACGACGGTTGACCGGTTTCCCTTTCGGGGGCGCTGTCGCCTTGGCCAATGACGGCGTAGCAATGGGACGCCGCACCACGGTTGTCAAAGGATCCGACCATGCCCGATCTGCTGATCCTGCTTCTTGATCTTCACGACCTGCCCACGCGCCAGCTGCCCGGTCCGGCCCGCGATGTGGTGAGGCCGGAGGGCTTTTTGCAGACCCATACCGACGATCCGGGTCACGACCTGCCGCCGGTCGATCGCGGGCTGCTGCCCGAGTTCAGCTATAAATACCATGCTTGCTGCCACGGCACCCATGCGATGACCGAGGTGCTGCGTGCGGTGGGGCCGCGATTGAATTGCGCCCCAATCCGCGCTGGCTGTCGGTGTGCAATGTCGCCGATCCCGGCACCGGTCTCGAGGTCAAGTTCAGCGATGCCTGGGTGGCGGCGATGGTGCTGAGCGGGCGCGATACCTCGGCCTTTGACTGCTATTCCGATGCGGTCGCCGCGAATCCTACGCTGGCCGTTATCGCCGGGGGGATGGCAGTGACCGGCGACGCCGATTTGGGCCGCATGCTGCGGGGGGATGCGGCATGACGGCGGCAGAGGCGTGGATCGGCCGCAGCCGGGCGGCGACGGATCAGATCACCGACCGGCAGCTGGCAGAGTTCCGGGCGACATTGGGCGTCACGCATTGCCGGGGCGATCACGAACCGGGACTGGAATGGTGCCTCTCGCCCGAGATCCTGCCTGCCGACCAGCTGGGCCGCGACGGCCATCCCAGGCTGGGCATGGTGCTGCCCGATCTCGGTCTGCCGCGCCGCATGTGGGCCGGCGGGCGGATCCGCGCGCGGGCGCCGATCGCGGTGGGCGAACCAGTCACCCGCACAACCACGGTGCAAGACATCGCCTACAAGCAGGGCCGCAGCGGCAGGTTGGGGTTCTTGTCGCTGAGCCACAGCTATGCCA
>JBFHMM010000048.1:0-18736 GCA_041594355.1 Paracoccaceae bacterium
CACGCCGTTGATGCCGCCTTGGCGGGTGCCGGCGTCGCCTTGGGACGGCGCGGCATGGTCAACACCGACCTGCACGCCGGCCGACTGGTCGCGCCCTTCAAGACAGCCGTCGAAGTTCCGGCCAGCTTTCGCTTTGTCTGCGCGCAAGGCACTGAAAACAGACCACAAATCAAGGCATTTCGCGAATGGTTCTTTGCCGAGATCGAGAAAACTGCCTATATCTCGGACCAGTTCACCGTCATCCCGATCGAGGACATTCCCCCGCTATGAGTGCTGCCCGCGCCACCGCCATCGGCTTTGTTGCAGTCTCGCTCTGGGCTCTTCTGGCCCTGCTAACCGTGGGTTCCGCCCCGACGCCACCACTGTTGCTGAATGCGATCTGCTTTACCATCGGCGGCACGCTGGGGCTGATCTGGACCGTGGTCACAGGCTGCCTGGACGATCTGCGCGCCGTGTCATGGAAAGTCTATGCCGCTGGATCTCTTGGACTTTTTGGCTATCACGCCTTGTATTTCTCGGCCCTGCGGCTGGCCCCCGCCGCCGAGGCGGGCCTGATCGCCTATCTCTGGCCGCTGCTGATCGTGCTGATGTCGGGCCTATTGCCAGGTGAAGTCCTGCGGCCCGGCCACTTGATCGGTGCCGTGTTGGGGTTTGCCGGATCCGCGCTGATCCTTGCAGGCGGCGGGCAGACCGGGTTTCAGCCGCAGTACCTGCCCGGCTATGGGCTGGCGCTGCTCTGCGCGCTGACCTGGTCGGGGTATTCGGTGTTGTCGCGGCGGCTGGGATCGGCGCCGACCAGCACCGTTGCGGTATTCTGTCTGATCACCGCAGCGGCGTCCTGGGTACTGCACCCGCTCATCGAAAACACGATATGGCCCAATGGGTTAACCGGGTGGGCATCAACCGTGGCACTGGGACTGGGACCTGTCGGGCTGGCGTTCTATGCCTGGGATATCGGGGTCAAACGTGGAGACATCCAGATGCTGGGCACCGGTTCATACGCGGCACCGTTGCTGTCTACACTGATTCTGGTAGGGGTTGGGATCGCCGCGCCCAGCTGGGCGCTGGCGCTCGCCGCCATTCTGATCACCGGCGGCGCGGTGCTTGCCGCGCGCGCCGGATCTGTCGCCCGCTAGGCCGACAGGCGTTCGATTTCTTCTTTCAATTTAAGCTTTTGCTTCTTCAGGTTTGCCAGTTGCAGTCCGTCCATACCAGGAGAACGTTGGGCTTGTTCAACTTCATTGCTCAGGGATGCGTGCTTCTTTTTCAGTTCCGCCAGGTGCGCGCTCAAGCTCATGGCAATCCTCCTCTGATTAAGTTGCCAGACGAGTTGAGCACATGAAACCCCACCTGTCACGCCGCAGTCGCATAGCTTTTACATAAAACACGAATTTGGGCTAAACCCTGCCCAATCTCAGGTCAGCACACAGGCCAGGGCAACGCCGCTCCGGCCCGCAGTACTGCTCTGATTTCAGGGCAATAATCCTCTTCGTCGCGGCCGTGCTGTGCGCCCGCGTGCAAGAGCTGCGGCGCATGCAGGCGAAATGCCGCACGGCCTTCCTTGCGGGCGCGTAGAATCAGCAATTGGGATGCACGCCCCTGCCGGGGCGCCAGTGGCAGCACCTCGATCGAACCAAGACGGCCGGAACAGGCCGACAGCAGGTCGGGCAACCGATCGGCGCGCTGGATGACGTGCAGGTACGCCTTGGGTTTCAGCCGACGCGCAGCGGCATCGATCCACTGGGCCAACGGCGTTTGCTCGCCCAGCGCGGTCTGCCGCCCGATGTCGTCAGCCCCCGTATGCGCGCCGGTTTTGTAATAGGGCGGATTGGCGATCACGTGGTCGAACTGACGCACCTTGAGGTCCGCCGGCAGCGCCGAAAGATCCGCCGTGACCACGTGCAAATCCCGCTTGTTTTCCATCGCATTGCGCCGCGCCAATCCGGCATAGGCGGGTTGCAGCTCGACCCCCGTCAGCGCCAACCCCGGCACCCTGTGGCTCAGGCACAGGATCGCCGCGCCCGCCCCGCACCCCAACTCCAGCACGGACTGACCGGCGCGGGCCGGGACCGCAGCGGCCAGCAGAACCGGGTCGACCCCTGCACGGTATCCCCGACGCGGTTGCCAAAGCCGCAGTTGCCCTCCGAGAAACCCGTCACAGGTCACATCGGTGTCAGAAAATCCGCACATGGGCGGTTACCGGCCGAGCGGGATGTTGTTGTCGCGCATCGCCCTGACCGCGCTGTCAAAGTCGTTTTCATGCACCATCAACCGACGCGGAAAGACACCGATTCCGCCTTCGAGAACGCTCATATTTACGTCCATCTGAAAGCAGTCTATACCCTCACCCTCGAGAAGGGCCGAGGCAAAGGCCATGACGGTCGGATCGGTGCTGCGCAGAAGTTCCTTCATGATCATGGATGTACGCCCAGCTGCACGCCCTGTCGAGGTTTTGGAACAAGAACGATGAATATCAATACTGTCACCACCAAACCCCACGACCGGATGGCCAAGACGCTGAGCCAGGAAATGGAGGCGGTGAACAGTCTGATCCGCACGCGCATGGCATCCGAACACGCGCCACGTATCCCCGAAGTGACCGCGCATCTGGTCGAGGCCGGCGGCAAGCGGCTGCGCCCGATGCTGACGCTGGCTGCGGCGCGGCTGTGCGGGTACGAGGGCGACCATCACATCCGGCTGGCCGCAACGGTCGAGTTCATCCATACCGCCACCCTTTTGCACGACGATGTGGTCGACGAAAGCGGTCAGCGGCGCGGGCGCCCCACGGCCAATCTGCTGTGGGACAACAAATCCTCGGTTCTGGTCGGCGATTACCTCTTTGCCCGCAGTTTCCAGCTAATGGTGGAAACCGGGTCGCTCAGGGTGCTCGACATCCTTGCCAATGCCTCGGCGACGATTGCCGAGGGCGAGGTTTTGCAGATGACGGCGGCCCAGGACCTGCGCACCGACGAAAGCGTTTACCTTCAGGTTGTACGTGGCAAGACCGCAGCGTTGTTTTCCGCCGCGACCGAAGCCGGCGGCGTCATCGCCGGCGCCGACGACGCACAGGTGCGGGCGTTGTTCGACTATGGCGACGCGCTGGGGATCGCCTTTCAGATCGCCGACGACCTGCTGGATTATCAGGGCGACAGTGCGGCCACCGGCAAGAACGTCGGGGACGATTTCCGGGAATGCAAACTGACCCTGCCGGTGATCAAAGCGGTGGCGCAGGCCACCGAAGAGGAGCGCGCATTCTGGCAGCGCACCATCGAAAAGGGGCGGCAGCAGGATGGCGACCTGGAACAGGCGCTGGCGATTATGGGCAAATATGACACGCTGACGGCCACACGGACCGATGCCAAAGCCTGGGCGGAGAAGGCCAAAGCGGCGCTTGATCTGCTGCCCGAGCACGAAATCCGAGACATGCTGAAGGACCTGGCCGACTACGTGGTGGCGCGGCTGAGCTGAGGACAAAGGGGCCCAGCCCCCTATTGGCCTTTGGCCAATTCACCCCCGGGATATTTCCGGCCTTATGTATCAAACGCACCTAGCGGATTGTTGAAATGACTCCACTTTCGGTTGTGGGTCGGTCGATGTTCTCGAATGGCAGAGATAAATTTATCGCTTTCAATCGTTTACGACACGTAAGGCGTCACCCCAATACAAGATTTTATCAAAGCGCTTCGCGCCGCCGATATTTTGTCGCACGATGCGATTTCTTTACTTCCCAGTCTGATAGATGGGCTAGGAGTGCAAGGATATTCCTTGAATGTGCGCGCAATCTCTCAAGAAAGCCAGCTGCGGGAGCTGTTCCTCGTTGCGCCGATTGTGACGTTTCAAGACGATCTTTCGTCAGAAGTCCCGCCTATGCTTGAAGACCTGTTCAAAGTCACAATTTCCGAAAAGAACGACAGCATCGTTACTTTGGTGTTCATGATTGTTCTTTTCTAAGGGACATCTTTCGCGAAAGACGCCGCACTCAAGGCGATTGAGAACCACAAAACCTGGAAAATCTTAGCAGAGCTGACCAACCAGCTTTGCGCCGTAACCGGCAAATCAAAGGAAGAGGTTGAAGCTATTCTTGAAGCAAGATTTACGAAACCATCTGCGATCAAACGGCTTGTCGGTTATTCAAAAAAGTTCTTCTTACCAAGCAACAGAGCCTTTCGAAACAATAGAAGGCGGGAGCGGGTCGGCGGCGTTGTGGATGCACCCGGCCCGCGCGCAAGATTATCCGGGCAGCGCGCCGGTCAAGACATAGCGCAGGATTTCAACCACCTGGCGCGGCTCTTGCGCGACGGCCAGCGCGGCGGCATCGACCTCTTTCAGCGCGTGGGCGTGGTCGGGGCTGTGCAGGATGATCAGCGATTTGCCCAGCGCGGCGGCATAGCCCGCATCAAAGGCGGCGTTCCACTGTTTGTACTGGTCGCCAAAGCGCACCACGACGATGTCGGCGTCGGCGATGCCCTTGCGGGTGCGGATGGCGTTGACCTGCGCGCCCTTGCGGTCGTGCCAGAACTTGTCCGGCTCGGCCCCCAGGATCGCAACGCCGCAGTCATCGCTAGCGGCGTGATCGGTCACCGGGGTGTGGAAGGCGACATCGAGCCCCCTGGCCCCCTGGATGATCTGTTCGCGCCAATCGGTGTGGATTTCGCCGGAAAGATAAACGGTCAGGGTCATTGTCTGCGCTCCTTGGGGCCTGGGGGTCACGGGGTCTGGCGACGTGCATAGCAAACCCGGGCCGCGATGCCCATCGGCTGTCAGAACGCCAGGTGCCAGAACGCGGGCGCATTGCGCGGCAGGGCGCGGCGCAGTTCGCGATGACGTTTGCCCAGGAAGGCCGGGATGTGCCGGGTCTGGGCAAAGCCAAAGGATTTCGGCAGCGCGGAATACAGCGACTGCGGCGGCTGGCGGCCATGGATATGCTTCAGCACGGCGCCGGTTCCGGGGCGGTGCATGTAGATCTCGGCGCAACCCATCTGGTCGCGCAGCAGCTCGATCGCGGCCAGCAGCATCACCCGCGGCCAGAGCTTGTCGTAGCGGCGCCGGATCTCGGCCTCGTAGGCGACCGCCGAGCGGGTGGCGCGGGCGCGCGGCATCTGTTCGGCCAGCGCCGCCACTTCTTCGCGGACAAAGCGCAGCCAGTCACTCTGGACCTCTTCGATCAGGGCGATGCCGCTGGACGGGTCATAGTCGATCCGCGCCCAGGCCAGGGTTGGTCGGCCGGACAGGCGCACCGGGTGCAGCTCCTCCTCAAAGGCCTTGCGACCGCCCCGTGCCATGTAGCGCCCCATCAGCGTTGCGTGCTCGGAGGGGAAGCCCAGCTGGACCACGAGGTTGCAACCCGGGCGGCTGGTCTGCTGCCAGCTGTATCCCGCCCTTGTGCCCCATTCGGCAAAGCTCAGCTCGAAATCCAGCCAGGGATCGGCATAGACCGCGTTCAGCTGGGCCTGCGCCGCCGCGCTCAGCCCGCGCCAGTCCAGCGCGTGCGGGGCATAGGCCAGCGCAAGAACGTCCTGCAGCCGCAACGTCCCACCGCAGCCGGCGATCACCGGGCGGATCAGCGGCCGGTCCAGCAGCTTGCCCAGGCCCGCCTTGCGTAGATCGGCCACCCGCGCGTCGCCGGGCGTGAGATGCGCCAGCAGCCAGGCGTCCTCGCGGCCGGAGTAGTAGGGATAGGTCATCTGCGCGGGCAATCCGCGTAGCAGTTTCAGAAGCTGGGAGCGTTCCATGGGCGATATGTCCGAGAGCGTGCAGGGCGCGCCCGCGGACGATCGCGGGCGGTCAGATCAGGATTGGAAGACGGGATGGGACCCGTTGCCAGTTTCGCTGCATAATCGTGAAATCCTCTGCCCGGAGGGGCCGCATGTGTGGGGGCGATTTACGGACGTGACCGAGTCGTCTCAACCCCCCGAGGCAAGATCGCGGCCCCTGTTGCTTTTGGGAAACAGGGAGGCGGGCGGTGCGATCAGAAAGACGCCCGAACGATCCCGCTTGTTTCTGATCTGGAAGACCCGAATTCCCAGATGATCCGCGGGCGCAGCCGCCCCCGGATCAGGCGCGCAGGGTGCCGCCGGTGGCCTTGGCGACCTTGTCGACGATCTTCTTGCTGACCGCTTCGATCTCGGCTTCGGTCAGGGTCTTGTCGCTAGGTTGCAGCCGGACAGTGACCGCGAGGGATTTCTTACCCTCGCCGAGGCTGCCGCCGATAAATTCGTCGAACACGCGCACGGTCTCGATCAGCGTCTTGTCGGCCCCGGCAGCGGCGTTGACCAGCGTCAGCGCCTCGACCTGCGTATCCACAACAAAGGCAAAGTCGCGTTCGACCGCCTGCAGGTCGCGCAGTTCCAGCGCGGCGCGGGTGGCGCCGGATTTACGCGGCAGCGGGATTTCGTCGGGCCAGATGGTGAAAGCCATCGCCGGACCCTTGATGTCCATCGCCGTCAGCACCTTGGGGTGTAGCTCGCCGAATACGGCCAGCACCTTTTTCGGGCCGAGGCAGATCATGCCGTGACGGCCCGGGTGCCACCAGCCCTGCGCGCCGCGCAGGATCTGAACCTTGGCCGGGGCGCCCATCGCGGCCAGCACCGCCTCGACATCCGCCTTGGCGTCATAGACATCGACCGGGCGGGACGCGCCATGGACGTCCTTGGGCCCGGTCCGCCCGATCAGCAGGCCGCTGATCTGGTCGGCCTGTTCGCCGGGCTCGCCGCCGGAAAAGGCCGGTCCGGCTTCGAACAGCCCCTGGTCCATGTAGCCGCGCGCCTGGTTGCGGGCAGCGGCGAGCAGCAGGCCCGGAAGCAGGTCCGGGCGCATGTGGCTCATTTCCGAGCTGATCGGGTTTTCCAGCATGGTGGCGTCATCGCCGCCGCCGAACAACGCCGCGCTGGCCTGATCAATGAACGTATAGGTCACGCATTCGTTGTAGCCCAGCGCCGCCGCCGTGCGCCGCGCCATCGCCTTGCGGCGCTGCGCCGGTGTCATCACCGGTGCCGGAATGCCCTGCGATGCGCGCGGCAGCGCCTTGCCCTGCAGCCCGGTCAGCGAGGCGATGCGCGCGACCTCTTCGACCAGGTCGGCCTCGCCTTGCACGTCGGGGCGCCAGCTGGGCACATGGGCCATGTTGCCCTCCAGCCGGAAGCCCAGCCGCGTCAGCGTCTGGCGCTGTTCGCTTTCAGGAATGTCCATGCCCACTAGGCTTTGCACCCGCGCCGGATCCAGCTTGTAGGCGCGCGCATGGTTCGGCACCTTGCCCGCGACCACCACCTCGGACGCCTCGCCGCCGCAGAGATCGAGGATCATCTGGGTCGCCAGTTCCAGCCCGTCGCGGGTAAACTCCGGGTCCACCCCGCGTTCGAACCGGTAGCGCGCGTCGGAGTTGATTTTCAGCGCGCGCCCCGCCATGGCGATCTGGACAAAATCCCAGAACGCACTTTCGAGGAACACGTTGACCGTGTCCTCGGTCACGCCGGTGTCCTCGCCGCCCATGATACCGGCAATGCTTTCGGGGCCGTTGTCGTCGGAAATCACCATCATGCCGGGTGCAAGGGTATAGTCCTTCTCATCCAGCGCGGTCAGCGTTTCGCCACCTGCGGCGCGATGCACCCGCAGGTCACCGGCCACCTTGTCGGCGTCAAAGACGTGCAGCGGGCGGTTGCGGTCATAGGTGAAGTAATTGGTGATATCGACCAGCGCCGAGATCGGCCGCAGCCCGATGGCGCGCAGCTGATCCTGCAGCCACTGCGGCGAATGGCCGTTCTTGACGCCCCGGATCAGCCGACCGGTGAACAGCGGGCAGCCGTCGGCGGTATCCTCGTCGATGGTGACCTTGATCGGACAGGCGAAATCGCCCGGCACATGGTCGATGGGCCGCACCTTCAGCGTGCCGATGCCGCGCGCGGCCAGATCGCGGGCGATGCCCTCGACGCCCAGCGCGTCCGGCCGGTTCGGCGTGATGGCGATCTCGATCACCGGGTCGACTTTCGAGGGGTCGTTTTCCGCCAGCCAGTCGACGAAGCGCTCGCCGACCTCTCCGCTCGGCAGTTCGATGATACCGTTATGTTCGTCGCTCAGCTCCAACTCGCGTTCCGAGGCCATCATGCCATGGCTTTCGACGCCGCGGATCTTGCCCACCGACAGGGTCACGTCGATGCCGGGCACATAGTCGCCGGGTTTGCAGAGCACCACGGTGATGCCCTCGCGCGCGTTGGGTGCGCCGCAGACGATCTGCTTGTCGCCCTCATCCGTTTCCACGGTGCACACGCGCAGCCGGTCGGCATCGGGGTGCTGTTCGGCCTGTTTCACCTTGGCCAACGTAAAGGCCGACAGCCGGTCGGCGGGGTTGGAGATCTCTTCGACCTCAAGCCCCAGATCGGTCAGCGCCTCGGCGATTTCCTCCACCGTGGCGGTGGTGTCGAGGTGGTCTTTCAGCCAGGAGAGGGTGAATTTCATCTGTTCGTTCCTCGTGGGGCGGGGTTTCAACCCGCCTTTGGTCGGGGCGGCGGGGTGAAACCCCGCGCTGCTTTATCTTGACAGGCCGCCATGCAGCGTCGGCACATCCAGCGAGGCAAAGCCATAGTGGCGAAGCCAGCGCAGGTCGCTGTCGAAGAAGGCGCGCAGGTCGGGGATACCGTATTTCAGCATCGCCAGCCGGTCGATCCCGATGCCGAATGCAAAGCCCTGGTATTCGTAAGGATCAATCCCGCCGGCCTCCAGAACCTTGGGGTGCACCATGCCCGAGCCCAGAACCTCCATCCAATCGTCGCCTTCGCCGATCTTCAGCTGGCCATCGACCCAGGAACATTGGATGTCGACCTCGGCCGAAGGTTCGGTAAAGGGGAAATGCGAGGCGCGGAATCGGGTCTTGATGCCCTCGATCTCGAAAAACGCGGCAAAGAACTCCTCCAGCACCCATTTCAGGTTGGCCATCGAGATGTCCTTGTCAATGGCCAGCCCTTCGACCTGGTGGAACATCGGCGTGTGGGTCTGGTCATAATCCGCGCGGTAGACGCCGCCGGGGCAGATGATGCGGATAGGCGCGCCGGTCTTCTCCATCGAACGGATTTGCACCGGCGAGGTATGGGTACGCAGCACATGCGGCGGCCGGTTGTCGCCGGCGGCGCGGTGCATGTAGAACGTGTCCATCTCGGCCCGCGCGGGGTGGTGGCCGGGAATGTTCAGCGCGTCGAAGTTGTACCAGTCGGTTTCCACACGCGGCCCTTCGGCCACGGAAAAGCCCAGCTCGGCAAAAATCGCGGTCACCTCCTCGGTGACCTGCGCCACCGGGTGCAGCGTGCCCGTGCGGGTGGGCCGCGACGGCAGCGTCACGTCCAGCCACTCGGTGCGCAGCCGCGCGTCCAGCGCCGCATCGGCGAGCGCCGCCTTCTTGCCCGCCAGGGCCGCGTTGATCTCGTCCTTGAGCGCGTTCAGCGCCGGGCCGGCAACCTGGCGTTCCTCGGGCGTCATCTTGCCCAGCTCGCGCATCTTGAGGGACACTTCGCCCTTTTTGCCCACGGCAGCGACACGGATCGCCTCCAGCGCGTTTTCATCCGCCGCATCGGCGATTTCAGCGATGTATTTTGCCTTAAGATCGTCCATGACGGTCCCCTGAAACTTGGTCACGCCCTGCTATCACAGCGACCAGTGAAAGCAAGAGGCGGGCGACCGCCTGCGAAAGGGTGTCTCGCAATGGCCACCCAATCGGGGATTGCGCGGCGCGGCGGGCTGCGGCACGGTGATGGCTAGCATGGCAAGGATCCCCCGATGACACAGAGCGACCGATCGCACGGGCGGCAATGGCTGATCCTGATGGGCCTGTGCCTGGGGGTGACGGTCACCAACAGTTTCGCGCGATTTGCCTACGGGCTGCTGCTGCCGGCGATGAAATCGGAACTGGGGTGGAGCTATGCCCAGGCGGGATGGCTCAATACCGCGAACGCGCTGGGCTATATCGTCGGCGCGGTGCTGACGATGGTGCTGATGGCGCGGATCAGCGCGGCGCGGCTGTTCGCCGTAGGTCTGACAACGACAACGGCAGCGCTGCTGGCGACCGGCGCGCAAGAGGCGCTGTGGTGGCAATCGCTGTGGCGATTCCTGGCGGGCGTCTTTGGCGCGCTGTCGTTTTCCAGCGCCGGCACGCTGGCGGCCCAGTTGTTCCCCGACAACCCGCGGCGCAACGCGCTGTCGATCGCGCTGCTGTTCGGCTTTGGCGGTGGGCTGGGGATCGTGCTGGCGGGTGGAACGCTGCCCGTGATGCTCGGGGCGCGCGGCACCGGGGCGTGGCCCGTCGGCTGGACGATGGTCGGAGGGGCCAGCCTGGTCTTCCTGCCGCTGGGTCTGTGGGCCGCGGGGCAGTTGCGGCCGCCACGGGCAAAACCGAGCCCGCGGCCATCGCTGCCGATCCGCGCGATGTGGCCCGAATTTGGCGGCTACGCCGCCTTTGGCCTTGGCTATATCGTCTACCTGACCTTTCTGAGCGCATGGATGACAGAACGCGGCGCCGAGGCCGGGCTGATCGCCGGGGTCTGGGTGCTGCTGGGCGCCTGCCTGTGCCTGTCGCCGTTTGTCTGGCGCCCGGTCTTTGCGCGCTTTGCCGGCGGGCTGCCGCTGGCGCTGATCCTGGGCTGCATCGCGGCCGGGTCGGTTCTGCCGGTGCTGTGCCCGGGCGGCGCCGGGCTGCTGGCCTCGGCGGTTATCTTTGGGCTGTCGGTATTCATGGCCCCCGGCGCGGTGACCAATTTCACCCGCCACAACCTGCCCGCCGAAAGCTGGGGTGCGGCAATCAGCCTGTTCACCGTGGTTTTCGCGGTGTCGCAGACGCTGGGCCCGGTGGCGGCGGGCTGGATCGGCGATGTCACCGGCAACATCGGCAACGGGCTGGTGGGGGCTGCCTGCGTTCTGAGCGGCGGCGCGGCGCTGGCGCTGCTGCAGCGGCGGTTACCTGCCGAGACCTGACCCCCGACCCGCGCGAAAGCTGTTGAACAGAGGCGACGGCCTGCCTAGCCTCGCCCCGGGAAACCGCCGCTGGTCCGGCATGCGAACGTCACTTCACAAGGAGAACAAAGTGAACGCGATAGTGAAATCCGTGGTGCTGGCCGCCACGCTTGCGGCCTCCGCCGGCTGCAGCGTCACCCCGGCCGCCCAGCACGAACTGGCCTGCGTCGGCGGCTCGCTGACCGGCGCCGTTATCGGCGGCGCAATCGGCAACCGTTTCGGCAGTGGCACCGGCCAGACGCTGGCCACCGCCGCAGGCGCCGCCGCGGGCGGGATCACCGCCGCCAGCGCCATGAACTGCTAAGGGGGGGCACAATATGAAACGCCATGCCATTTCCGCCGCCCTGGCCGGGCTGGTGACAACAGCCTCCGCTCATGCCGACAGCATGCCAGGTTCGGCCCTGGTGATGATGGACGACGATCTGAATGCCACCGTCACCTATCAGGAATTCGCCGACGAGATGACCGAGATGTTCGCGCTGATGGACGCCGACAAGAGCGGCCAGCTTGAGTTCGGCGAGGTCGAAAGCTTTATGCCACGGGCGATTTTCGATGGCGCCGACGCCGATGGCAACGGCCGCATCTCCAGGCAGGAATACGCCGCGCAGACCCGTGCCGATTTCGAAGCCGCCGACAAGGACGGCAACGGCGCGCTGAACTGACCCGGCGGGCACCCACCCGGATCTGAAGCGAAAAAGGCCGCCCCGATAGGAGCGGCCAATGCCTTGCGGTCCAGGAACCGGATCAGGCGGCCAGCGCGGCTTGTGCCTTGGCAACGATCGCGCCAAAGGCGTCGGGCTCGTGCACCGCCAGATCGGCCAGGACCTTGCGGTCCACTTCGATGCCGGCCAGGTTCAGACCGTTGATAAAGCGCGAGTAGGTCAGCGCTTCGTCATGGCTGCGCACGGCGGCGTTGATCCGCTGGATCCACAGCGCGCGGAAGTTGCGCTTGCGCGCCTTGCGGTCGCGGGTTGCATACTGGTTGGCCTTGTCAACGGCCTGGGTCGCCACCTTGAAGGTGTTCTTGCGGCGGCCGTAGTAGCCTTTTGCCGCTTTGACGATCTTCTTGTGACGGGCGTGGGTTGTGGTTCCACCTTTGACGCGGGACATGTCGGTATCTCCTCTTAGCGGTCGTAGGGCATGTAGCCCTTGACGATCTTGGCGTCGGGGGCGGACAGCGTCGTGTTGCCTCGGGCGTCTCGAATGAATTTCTTGGTGCGCTTGATCATGCCGTGGCGTTTGCCCGCCTGGCCTGCCAGCACCTTGCCGGTCGCAGTGACCTTAAAGCGCTTTTTGGCGCTTGATTTCGTCTTCATCTTGGGCATTTCCGTCTCCTGTTCTCGGGCTCGGTAGAAACGCGACTCGGCATGCCACATCGGCCGGTCGCGCGGTAAGAAGCGCCGTTTACGCAAAGCTTGCCCGCCTGGCAAGGGGGTTTTGTCATGAAATTCCGCCCCTGCCCCGCGTTTCAGGGCAGGTATCGTCCGATCACGCCAAAAAACACGTCCGGAATATCGGCCAGGGCATAGCCGCTCGGATGGGAATAAGCCGCATAAAGGATCATTGCCCCCGAGATCAGGATGATCATGATCGGCGCCCGCGGCGCCCGTCCGTCGCTGATCGCCGACATGATGGCCGGCACAGATAGCGCCGCCAGCACCAACCCGACGACAAAAATAAGATCCATGTCCATGTCATCACCGTTCAACCGCACCACGACCGCAGGTTAGCCTGGGTCGGTGTTGTAAATCAAACGCTCGTCACAGGGCGCCACGCGCAGGATGTTGGTGGTGCCGGGCACGTTGAAGGGCACCCCGGCGGTGACCACGATCTGGTCGGTCTCAGAGGCAAAGCCCTGCGCGCGGGCGGCGCGGGCGGCGTTGACCACCGCCCCCTTAAAGCGTTCGACCTCGCCAGTCATCACGCAGTTGCAGCCCCAGCTGAGGCAGAGCCGCCGCGCGGTGCCGCGCTGGCTGGTCATCGCGATGATCGGCACGCCGGGACGTTCGCGCGCGGTCAGCAGTGCGGTGGTGCCCGACTGGGTGAAACAGCAGATCGCCTTGATGTCGGTGGTCTCTGCAATCTCGCGGGCGGCGCCGACGATGGCGTCGGCCACCCCGTGCTGACGACCGCCCCGCTGGGCAGCGATGATCGAGGAGTAATTCACGTCGGCCTCGACTTCGACCGCGACCTTGTCCATCGTCTGAACCGCCTCGATCGGGTACCGGCCCGCTGCTGATTCGGCGCTGAGCATGATGGCGTCGGTACCCTCGTAGATGGCGGCGGCCACGTCCGAAACCTCGGCCCGCGTGGGCATCGGGCTTTCGATCATGCTCTCCAGCATCTGGGTCGCCACGATCACCGGCTTGGCGACATAGCGGCACTTGCGGATCAGCCGTTTCTGGATCGGCGGCACCTGCTGCAGCGGCAGCTCGACCCCCAGATCGCCGCGCGCCACCATGATGCCGTCCGATGCGTCGAGGATGGCATCGAAATTGTCCACCGCCTGCGGCTTTTCGATCTTGGCCAGGATCGCGGCGCGGCCGTCGGCCAGCTGACGGGCCTCGAAAACGTCGGCGGGGCGCTGGACAAAGGACAGCGCCAGCCAGTCCACACCCAGCGTGCAGACGAACTCCAGGTCCTCGCGGTCCTTGTCCGACAGCGCCGCCAGCGGCAGCAGCACGTCGGGCACGTTCACCCCCTTGCGGTTGGAAATCGTTCCGCCCGCGATCACGGTGCAATCGGCGAAATCCTCGCCGCAGTCCTCGACCTTGAGCCGGATCTTGCCATCGTTGACCAAGAGCGTCGCGCCCAGTTTCAGCGCCTCGAAGATCTCGGGGTGGGGCAGGCAGACGCGGGTGGCATCGCCCGGCGCGGGGTCCAGGTCCAGCCGAAAGCTGTCGCCCTCGGCCAGGTCCTCGGCGCCGTTGGCAAAGACACCGACCCGCAGTTTCGGCCCCTGCAGGTCCGCCAGGATCGCGATCGGGCTGTCGAGATCGCGTTCGACTTGCCGGATGATCCGGTGTTTTTCGCGAATCTCGTCGTGGCTTCCGTGGCTCATGTTCAGGCGGAACACGTCGACACCGGATTCGTGCAGGGCGCGGATCATTTCATAAGTTTCGGATGCCGGGCCCAGCGTTGCCACGATCTTGACGTTTCTCAGGCGACGCATGTGCCTTCTCTCCTCGGATTCAAAAATGTTACCGCAAACATCAGCGGTTTTCTTATGCCGCAATTCCCATTCCCCGGCAACTCCCCTAAACCTGCGGCCAAAGAGATGACAGGCACATGACATATACCCCTTTCTTCGTCCACGGCGAAACCCGCCCCGCGCGCTGGCTGATCACCTGTGACCATGCGACCAACGTTGTGCCCACGGATGTGGCAGGCGGCGACCTCGGCCTGCCGCGCGAGGACATGGAGCGCCATATCGCCTATGACCTCGGCGCCTATGGCGTGGCGCAGCATCTGGGCGCGCTGCTGGACGCGCCAGTGATCGCGTCGAATTTCTCGCGGCTGGTGATCGACCCGAACCGGGGCGAGGACGATCCGACCTTGTTGATGAAGCTCTACGACGGTTCGGTGATCCCGGCCAACCGCCACGCCGATGCGGCGGAACGCGAGCGGCGGCTGAACTTGCTCTACCGGCCCTATCACAACGAACTGGCCCGCATGGCCGCCCTGCCCCATGCGGTGATCCTGTCGATCCATTCCTTTACTCGGCAGCTGCGCGGGCGCGACCCGCGGCCCTGGGACATCGGCGTGCTCTATGCCGAAGACGACCGGCTGGCGCGGCCGCTGATTGCGGAGCTGGAGGCGGCGGGCGACATGGTGGTGGGCGACAACGAACCCTACTCGGGCCACCTGCCCGGCGATGCCATCGACCGCCACGCCATCGCCCATGGCCGCCCCAACGCGCTGATCGAACTGCGCAACGACCTGATCGTGGACCACGCGGAACAGCGCGCCTGGGCCGAGCGGCTGGTACCGATCCTGACCCGCGCGCTGGAGGTCTCGGGCGTCTGAAATCGGCGCCTGTAGTCATTGTCCAGCCCGGCTCCTGTCCCCATATACCCATAAACATGGTGAGGGCGCTGCCGCCCCGGTTCGCGCCTATTGATCCGAAAGGAGGCCGCCCGTGACGCTTGCCACCCTGACTGCCCTGTTCGGCTGGATGACCGTGCTGAACTTTGCCGTGATGCTGATCACCATGGCGATCCTGCTGCTGGCCCGCGACTGGGCCACCGGGTCTCAGGCACGGCTGTTTGACCTGCCGCAGAAAGAGGTGAACCGGGCGTTTTACACCTGGCTTGGCAATTACAAGCTGCTGACGCTGGTGTTTGGCCTGGTCCCCTACCTGGCGCTGCGCATCCTCGCCTGATGGCCGCCTGACGATTGTGCAGATGCCACAGGTTTGCTACCCCTGACCGACCCAGATGACAGGAGCCCGCCCGATGGACAAACAGACCGAGATCGAACTGCAGGCCGCCGCCTTTCGCCGGTTGCAGAAGCACCTGATGCAAGACCGCACCGACGTGCAGAACATCGACCTCATGAACATGGCCGGTTTCTGCCGCAACTGCCTGTCGCGCTGGTATCAGGAGGCCGCCAACGAACGCGGCATCGAAATGACCAAGGACGAGGGCCGCGAGATCTTTTACGGCATGCCCTACGACCAGTGGAAAGCGCAGCACCAGACCGAGGCCAGCGCCGAGAAACAGGCCGCTTTTGACGTGGCGTTCAAGGAAAACGTGACCGACCGGGGGTGAACCACCCCATCGCGGGCCTGCGTCGGCCCGCGATGACCGCGCCTCTAGCCGCCCCTGGTCAGCCCCCGTAGCAGCCGCTCGGCGGTCAATCCCAGTATAAGCCCCGGCCCAAAGGCCGTCAGCGGTCTGGCCAGGTTGCTCAGCGACCCGAACTTGATGTCGAATACCGAAGCCCCGAACAACAGGGCCAGGACGAACAGGAACGTGACCGCGACGTGGCCCAGCGCCCGGATCATCGCCGCATCGCCCGCCAATGTGAATTCCAGCACTTGGCGGTACTCGGCATGCATCGCCATGGCATGACGCCGGACCAACAGGGCGCAGCCGAACCCGGCAAGCGCCGCCCCGGTCGCACCGGTGACGTTTTCGACCTTGTTCCACAGCACGGCGGCTTCAAGACTGTCGACATCGACCAGCTGCAACGACCTCAAGACCCGGTAAACTCCCAGCAGGACAAGCGCCAGCAACAGCGTCAGCGCCACCTCTTTCAGACCCAGGTGAAAGGCGCGCCGACGGACCGACAGCCGGTCGCGCTGCAGATCCTTTTCGATCTGCCGCAGCTGTGCGATACAGCTGTCCGCCGGGGCGCCCGCCCAGGCCTCGTTCAGAACTGCGCAGATCTCAGCCCGCCGGCCCTCATTGGGATCGGGGACAAGCCCTGTGGGAATGAGGCCAAGACAGGTTTGCGCCGCATCCCAGACCTCGACAATACGCGCGCTCGCGCCCCAGGCGCCGCGCCCTCCGACGTCGCAGGGGCGAATGCGTTCTCCATCGACGACAAAAGCAGGTGCGGCCATCAGATTGGACCGGAGAGCCCGATTGCTTCGATGTAAAAGCTGAACAGATCAATCCCCCGCAAGGACACCGTGACCGGCAGATCGCGGGTCACCAGACCGATATCGCCATCGTCCCCGCGTGCATCGGAGAAAGATCCCAGCGGGATGTCCACCGATCCGCCGGCAAAGCTACGGAACAGCGGTTCGGCCGCCTGGTCCGTCTCGAAAACCACCTGTTCCACAGCTTCCAACCCCAGCTCCTGCAAGCCGCCGATGCGCAACGTGACTGCCCCGGCCAGTTGCGGCCATAGAGTCGGCTGGCTTGTGAGCGCATCCACACCCAAGGCGGCGCTCAGCCCGATCTCCTCTTTCTCGAAATCGTAGGTGGTGCCGACGATCACGGTGAAGGCGCTCAGCGGCGGCGGATCATCCGCCCCCCCCGACCGCTCCAGATACGCCGGCCAGTCTTCGGCCTCAGCCGGGATCGAGGCGATGATGCCGGAATTCATCGAGAACACCGTCTGCTCCTGCTGCCGCAGACCGCTTTCGACCCGGTCGAAGAAATCCCGTGCGGAAATCTCCGGGAACACCGGATCCTCGACCGCCTGAACCCTCGTGATCCGCGCGCCCGGCGCCTCGGCGCTTTCAAAGAAACTGTCCGCGTCAAAGTACTCATAGTCATCGTTGTCATCGTTCAGCGACAGGCCCAGTTTCCGCAGGTCACGCTCCTGCGGCTTCAGTGACCGCTTCCAAGCCTCGACCTTGGCACGTCCACGGGGCAGCGTGCCCGACAATAGCGTGCTTGGACGCGGCCCCTTCCACTTGAAATTGACCCAGCCTGACCCGTGCAGGTTCTCGACGCAGCGCCGATACAGGTAAGCACCGTTGCGGTCGATGGCGTAGCCCGAGGTGTAACCGACATGGAAATCGCCTTCTTCGATCTTATCGCTGACGGAGTCGCGAAACATCTGCATATCGGGACAGAACTCTGCCGCCGCCGGGGACGTCAGGGCACAGGACAACGGAATTATGAAGCGGAACATCTTCGGCCTCCAATGAGAATAAATCAACCAATGGCGGAAGTGTCACGAAACCGGCCACGATTCGCAACGTTTCCGCACAGAGACTGTTCGCGCTGCGCCATTCCCGTCGCCGCAACGGACGCCTAGACTGGCCGCATAGCAGGACTTGCCTGAGAAGGACCGACCGATGACCCAGCGCATGCCCACCTACTTTATCTCGCACGGCGGTGGCCCCTGGCCGTGGCTGCCCGCCATGCGCGCCGCGATGGAACCGCTTGAAGTCTCGCTGACCCGGATGCCGGCCGAACTGGCAGAGCGCCCCAAGGCGGTGCTGATGATCTCGGGCCACTGGGAGCGGGACGCCTATGCCGTGATGACATCGGCGCGCCCGCCGATGGTCTACGATTACCATAACTTCCCGCCCGAAACCTACCAGATCACCTATCCCGCCCCCGGCGCGCCCGATATCGCCGCCCGGGCCGCCGAGCTGATCTCCCGGGCCGGGTTGCCGGTGGTCGAGGATGCCGAACAGGGGTTCGACCATGGCACCTTCGTACCGATGGCGCTGATGTATCCTCAGGCGGATATGCCGCTTTTCCAGGTCTCGATACGGCACAGCTACGACCCCGCCGAACATCTGGCGCTGGGCCGCGCGTTGGCACCGCTGCGCGACGAGGGAGTGCTGATCGTGGGCTCTGGGCTGAGCTATCACAACCTGCGCCAGTTCGGCCCGCAGGCGCGGGTGCCCTCCGCCGCCTTCGATCGCTGGCTGACCGAGGCGCTGGCGCTGGCGACGGCGGACCGCACGCAGGCGATCGCGAACTGGGAACAGGCCCCGCATGCCCGCGACTGCCACGCGCGGGAAGACCACCTGGTGCCGCTGTTCGCCGCCCTCGGCGCGGCCGAGGATGCCGCCGCGGCACGGGTTTATCACCAGACCGGTATCTTTGGCGGTGTCACCGCCTCTAGCTGGCGGTTCGGCTGACCGCCCGGCCCCGGCAGCCCCCGGTTCCGGACCCGTTCAGGGAATGGACAATCAGGTCGGGGCAAACGCGAACAGGGGATCGGATCGGCTTTGCCGATCCGACCGGTGCGAGGGGCGCTGCCCCTCGCGCTCCCCGGAGCACTTGAGACGGTGAAAACCGCAAAAGACCGACGCAGACACCGAAACCCGCGG
>JBFHMM010000049.1:0-18638 GCA_041594355.1 Paracoccaceae bacterium
ATCGCAACCCCGTCCAGCGCCCGCAATCCCAGTGCATCCGCATCCCAGCGCCGCACCGGCCGGTCCAGCCCAACGCCAAACCCGCCACCGGGTGCGGCCCGCAATGCCAGCAGCGCCGCGAGCAACGTTACGACAATCTGGATACATGACAGCAACGCCGCCTGGCCCAGGTCGAAATCGAAACGGAACGCCTGATAGATCGCCAGTTCGATGGTCGTCGCCCGCGGCCCGCCCCCCAGCGTCAGCGCAACGGCGAAACTGCTCACGCAAATCGCAAAGACCACGGCCAGTGCGCCGGGCACCACCCGCCGCAGCATTGGTCGTTCCAACAAATGCCAGATCGCCCCCGTCCCGGCGCCCAGATGCGCCGCCAGCCGAAACCGTTCGGCCGGGATTTCCTGCCATCCCTGCAGGATCAGCCGCGTTGCCAGCGGCAGATTGAAAAACACATGCGCCAGAACCACCCCGTGCAGCCCATAGATCCGCACCGGCGGCAGCCCGACCCAGCCCAGAACATGGCTGAGCCAGCCGTTCAGCCCAAACACCGCCAGCAATCCCAAAACCGCGACGATCACCGGCAGGATAAAGGGGGCACCCAGCAGGGTGATCAGCATCCGCCGTCCCGGGAACCGCCGCCGCGCCAGCGCCCGCGCCACCGGAATGGCAAACGCCACGCTCAGCACCGCCGACAGAACCGCTTGCCACAGGGTAAAACGGACCGCGCGCCAATCCGCCAGGCCCAGACCTGCCCCCGGCTCCGCCCGCAGCGCGACCGCCGTCAGACAACCGAGGATCAGCGCGGCGACCAGAACCGCCGCGCCACCCCCGAACCAGGGGTTTACTGGCTGAGCGCGCCGAGCCATTCGCCCAGCGCCACATCGCGCAGCGCCGCCGCCTCATCAGCCGGCAGCAACAGCGCCTTGTCGGCATCCACGACGTTCTCGAACCCATCCGGCACGCCCGCCTCAGGCATCACCGCCGGATACATCCAGTTGGTGGTCGGAATGATCGACTGGAACGCGTCCGACACCATGAACTGCAGGAACCGATCCGCCAACTCCGGCTGGTCCGATGCCGCCAGCTTGCCGGCTACCTCGACCTGCATATAATGGCCTTCGTCAAAAACCGCCGCCGCTTTACTGGCATCCTCCTCGGCAATCAGGTGATAGGCGGGCGACGTGGTATAGGACAGCACCATATCCGCCTCACCCTCCAGAAACAGCCCATAGGCCTCCGACCAGCCCTTGGTTACGGTGACGATATTGTCTGCCAACCCCTGCCAGATCTCGGGCGCCTGATCGCCATAGGCCGCCTTGACCCACATCAGCAGTCCCAGACCCGGCGTCGACGACCGAGGATCCTGAATGACGATCTTCAGATCGCTCGCGCCCAGCGCCCGGAAATCGCCCGGCGCCGCCAGATCGGCATTGTGCACAAAGGCAAAGTAGCCCCAGTCATAAGGCACGAATGTCGCGTCTTCCCAGGCGATCGGCAGATCGTATTCCGCCTGCACCCCGTGCGGAGCGAACAACCCGCTCTCCAGCGCCGCCGCCGTCAGGTTGGTGTCCAGCCCCAGAACGACATCGGCCTCCGACCGCGCGCCTTCCAGCTTGATCCGCGCCAGCAGCGCAGCGCCATCGCCTGCCCCCACCAGTTTCAGGTCACAGCCGCAGACCTCTTCAAAGGCCGCCTCAACCGCAGGCCCCGGGCCCCAGTCGGAAACAAAACTGTCATAGGTGTAAACGGTCAGCTCTGGCGTCTCGGCAGCAACTGCCGATGCACAAAAAACGCCCGCTGCAAACGCAAGATACTTCACGGCATCCTCCTTTTGCGGCGACAGGGCAAAGTTATGGAGATGTCCAACAACCTTCCCTCCGCCGGTATTAGCCGGTTCAGGTTCAACGGGTTCGCAGAAGCGCATCTCAGCCCGCCGCCGGGCACCCCGAGGTGATCGGCAATCTAGTGCCGCGCCCTGCCAAAGACAAGCGTCGCCCGTCCCCTTCTTCTGTTGAAAAAATATCCCGGGGGAGTCCCGGACCGCCGGTCCGGGACGGGGGCAGCGCCCCCAAAACAACTTGAGCCCCTGCATCCGCCCGGCTAAGCAGCCTCGCAAAGGAGCCCGCACATGTCGATGAACAGCTTTGGCCATCTCTTCCGCGTCACCACATGGGGTGAAAGCCACGGACCCGCCCTCGGTGCCACCATCGACGGCTGCCCGCCGGGCGTATCAATTGACGAAGCGATGCTCCAGCACTGGCTCGACCGCCGCAAACCGGGCACCAGCAAATACACCACCCAGCGGCGCGAAGCGGACGCTGTGAGAATCCTCTCCGGCACCTTCGAGGGGCGCACCACCGGCACCCCGGTGCAGCTGATGATCGAAAACACCGATCAGCGCTCCAAGGACTACGGCGACATCATGGATAAATTTCGCCCCGGTCATGCCGACATCACCTACTGGCAGAAATACGGCATCCGCGACTATCGCGGCGGCGGCCGCTCCTCGGCCCGCGAAACCGCCGCTCGCGTCGCCGCCGGCGGGCTGGCCCGCGCGGCGCTCGCCGCGCTTGCGCCCAAACTCGAAATCCGCGGCTACATGACCCAGATCGGCCCGTACAAAATGGATTATGACCGGTTTGACGACGTACAAATCGACCAAAACCCGTTTTTCTGCCCCGACGCGCAGGTGGCCGAAGACTGGGCCAGCTATCTCGACGCGTTGCGCAAATCCGGAAACTCGGTCGGGGCCGTGGTCGAAGTCGTGGCGCGCCACGCGCCCGCCGGGCTGGGCGCGCCGGTCTATGGCAAGCTCGATACCGACCTCGCCGCGGCGATGATGTCGATCAACGCGGTCAAAGGCGTCGAGATCGGTGAAGGCATGAACGCCGCAACCCTGACCGGCGAAGACAATGCCGATGAAATCTTCATGGGCAACGACGGCCAGCCGGTCTATTCCTCGAACCACGCGGGCGGTATCCTCGGCGGCATTTCCACCGGACAGGACATCGTCGTTCGCTTTGCGGTCAAGCCAACCTCGTCCATCCTCAAGACCCGGAAAACGATCACGAAAGCCGGTGAAGCCACTGAAATCATTACCAAAGGTCGCCACGACCCCTGCGTGGGTATCCGCGCGGTCCCGGTTGGCGAAGCGATGATGGCCTGTGTGATCCTCGATCACATCCTCTTGCAACGTGGCCAGATCGGCGGCGTGGTGGGCGAAACGCGGGGCAAGATCGGCTAAGAACCCGTGACCGCGATCCTCGGCATTATCTTCCCGATCTACGGGGCCATCGCCATCGGCTATCTCGCCGTCAGCCGGCGCTGCTTCAGCGCCACCGACATGCGGGTACTGGGACGCTATGTTCTCGACATCGCGCTTCCGGCCCTGTTGTTCAACGCCGTGGCCACACGGGATCTCGACGAGGTGCTGCGCCTCGATTACATGGCGGTCTACCTGATTGGCGGGCTTGCGATCATAACAGTCAGCTATGTTTGGTTCGCCTTCGCGGCCCCAGACAAACCCCGCCGCGCCATCGCCGTTATGGGGGCCTCGTCTCCGAATTCCGGTTATATCGGCTACCCGGTCATGTTACTGGTTTTTCCAGACCTCGCTGGCGTCATTCTGGCGCTTAACATGTTGGTTGAAAATATTTTTCTTATTCCAATCTGCCTGATCCTCATGGACCTTACGCGACCTCACGATGGGGTTTCCATCCCACACAGGGTCGGTCGTATCCTACTTGGAGTGATCAAACGGCCAATGGTGCAGGGGCTGCTGTTGGGCGTGACCTTCTCGCTGTCGGGGTTTCACTTGCCCGAAGCGGCCGGGCGATTGTTCCAGATGCTTGCAGCTTCGGCCGCCGCTTTGTCGCTCTTTGCCATTGGCGGATCGCTGGTCGGGTTGCCGATGCAGGGCAGCCGGATGCGCGCCACGCAAATTGCGGTGGGCAAGCTGCTGGTGCATCCGGCGCTAACAGCTGCGATCGCTGCCGGGCTGGCCGCGCTGGGATGGGTCGTGCTGCCGCCGGACCTCTACGCAGCGGTGATCCTGTCAACCGCGATGCCGATGTTCGGCATTTACACCGTTCTTGCGCAGGAGCTTGAACTGGAAGGGCTCGCCTCCATCGCCATGCTGGTGGCCACAACCGGCGGGTTCTTTACCCTCAGCGCCGCGCTCTACTGGCTGACCTGACCAGAGAAGCTGTCAGGAAAACAGCCCGGCATATTCCTCGCGCAGCGCCTTTTTCTGTACTTTTCCCATTGTGTTACGCGGCAGTGCCGGCACCGAGGCCACATGTTTGGGCTGCTTGAACTTTGCCAGCCTGTCAGCCAGCGCATCAGTAATTACCCCGGCGTCCACGCCCGCAGAATCTGGAACGACGACGGCCACGACCGCCTCGCCAAAGTCGGGATGGGGCACGCCGATCACCGCGCTTTCCAGAACACCGGGCAGATCGTCGATCAGGCTTTCGATCTCCTTGGGGTAGACGTTAAAGCCGCCGGTGATGATCAGATCCTTCTCGCGCCCGACAATCGTGACATAGCCGTCGGCGTCGATCCTGGCCAGATCGCCGGTGATGAACCAGCCGTCTTCGCGCAGTTCCTCAGCGGTCTTTTCCGGCATCTGCCAATAGCCCTGAAACACATTCGGGCCGCGCACCTCAAGCACACCGATCTCGCCCACCGGCACCTCCCGACCATCAGCCATCACTCGCGCCTCGACCCCCGGCAGGGGGAAGCCCACCGTTCCGGCCCTGCGGTCGCCGTCATAGGGGTTGGACGTGCTCATATTGGTTTCCGTCATGCCATAGCGTTCCAGAATGCGGTGCCCTGTCCGCGCCTGCCATTTTTCGTGGGTATCCACCAATAGCGGGGCCGAACCCGAAATGAAGAGGCGCATGTTCGCGGCGCGCTCTTTGGTCAGGCGGTCGTCCGCAAGAAGGCGGGTGTAGAACGTCGGCACCCCCATTAGCGCGGTCGCGGACGGCATTGCCTCCAGGATGGCATCCACATCGAACCCGGGCAGGAACACCACTTGCGCCCCGGCCAGCAGGGCCACGTTGGTCGCGACGAACAGACCGTGCGTGTGGAAGATCGGCAAGGCATGGATCAGCACGTCACCCTCGGTGAAATGCCAGTAGTCACGCAATACCGTGGAATTGCTGAGCAGGTTGTCATGGCTTAGCATGGCGCCCTTGGAGCGGCCCGTAGTCCCCGAGGTATAGAGAATCGCGGCCAGGTCCCAGGGCGCGCGCTGGATAGGATCAAAACCGCTCTGCACATCCGCCAGATCGCGCAGGCTGCCCCTGCCCGAGCCATCTAATGTAAGCACCCTGGCTTCGCCTGATATGGTCGTGATGTCCTCCTGTCGCGCAGGATCGCAAACGACAAGCGACGGGCTGGCGTCACCAATGAAATAGGCGATCTCGGAAGTGGTGTAGGCGGTGTTGAGGGGCAGAAACACCGCGCCCGCCATGACGGTCCCAAGGTACAGCTGGATCGTTTTGATGGTCTTGGGTACCTGCGCGGCAACCCGGTCACCGGGCTTTACTCCCGACGCCTCGAGCGCCGAGGCCATCTGGTCCGCGCCGGCAAATAGCGCCCCGAATGTCACCTTTTCGCCATCGGGGAGATAGGCAAACACCTCTTTCTCGCGGCCAAGAGAGGCGGCGCGCAGGCCGGCGATCAGGTGATTTTGCTCGTACATTCTTCTTGCTCCGTCATTCTGATGCTTTTTGCGCCAGTTGCGTCCGTGAAATCAACCCGTTGATCTTTGGCGCGGAGAGGCGCAGGAAGCTCCCATGGCGCGGCAGTTAACATCGCATCGACCAGGGGTGGCTATCGCGCTGAAATGCGCGGCAATCTTCCTTTTCACGGCGCTGTCCGGGGTCATCAAGGCCACCGCGGACGAGGTTCCGCCCGGCGAAGCAGTGTTCTTTCGATCTCTTTTTGCCATTCCGGTTATCGTTGTTTGGCTGGCCGCACGCGGGCAACTGCGCAACGGGCTGATTACAAAGAACCCGATGGGCCATATGTGGCGCGGGGTGATTGGCACCAGCGCTATGGGGCTGACCTTTGCCGGTCTGGGGTTGCTGCCGCTGCCAGAAGTGACGGCGATTGGATATGCCACACCGATTTTCACCCTGATCCTCGCGGCGATCATGCTGGGGGAGAGAATCCGGATTATCCGGATCTCAGCCGTCGTGCTGGGTCTCGTTGGAGTCCTGATCATGCTGTGGCCCCGGCTGTCGGGTGGCGGATCGATGCAGGAAGGCGCGACGCTGGGTGCCTTTTGCGTTCTGGGCGCGACACTTTGCCGGTCGTTTGTCCAGATCCATATCCGCAAGCTGGTACAGACCGAACACACGGCGGCCATCGTGTTTTACTTTTCGGCGACGGCGACACTGCTGTCCCTGCTGACCCTGCCGTTTGGATGGGTCATCCCTTCGCCGCAGAACGCCGCCATGTTGATACTGGCGGGTCTGGGCGGCGGGGTGGCGCAGATCCTAGTGACATCGGCCTACCGGTTCGGTCCCGCGTCGATGCTGGCCCCATACGACTATTCCTCGATGCTTTTCGCGATCCTGATCGGGTATGTCTGGTTCAGTGAACTGCCGACACTGGTCATGCTGACCGGGGCCGCGCTGGTTGTGGCGGGCAACGCCTTGGTGATCTGGCGCGAACGGCAATTGAGCCTGGAACAGGCCCGAAACCGTCACTTTGCCGATCCCAAAGGCTGAGCTTTCGCACGCTTCTCTCAAACGCTAAGGTGCGGCATTGCGAACACGGGGAACACACAATGAGCGACACCGACGATCACATGAACGACCACAAGGCCAAGATGCAGGATATGCAGGCCAAGCAGCGCGCCAAGGTTGCAGAGGCCACCGATCCAGGGCGGGGTCTGGTGCTGGTGCATACGGGCAATGGCAAGGGCAAATCCTCAAGCGCGTTCGGCGTTATTGTCCGGGCGCTGGGCTGGCGAAAAACGGTCGGGGTCGTGCAATTCATCAAGGGGTCATGGATCACCGGGGAACGGCAGTTCTTTGACCGGCTGGGCGGCGTCGACTGGCATACAATGGGCGAAGGGTTTACATGGGATACTCAGGACCGCGCCCGCGATATTGCAGCGGCCGAAGCGGCCTTTTCCCGCGCTTGCGAGATGATGAAGAGCGGCGAATACGACCTGATCGTCCTGGATGAGATCAACATCGCGCTGCGCTACGACTATCTGACCGCGCAGGCGGTCGTGGACGGATTGAAGAGCCGTTCGGACCGCACCAGCGTCATCCTCACCGGACGCGACGCGCCGCAACTGTTGTGCGACTACGCGGATCTGGTGACAGAGATGACCGAGGTCAAGCATCCGTTCGCGGCGGGCATCAAGGCGCAGCGCGGCGTCGATTTCTGACCCGGCCTAGGCCGGTTCCTGTCTGAGGACATCGGCCAGGTCCAGATGCCCCGGCAGGCGTGTATTCAGGTGATGCCAGGCACCGGGAATGGTGGTGTAATCCAGCGCCAGACGGGAATTCATGCCACCAAACCAGTCAAGCTCGCCCAGATACTGCCCGGCATTGGCAAAGGCGGTGGGCAGCGCGGTCACCGCGCCAACGGTGGTGATCCGCATGTTTGCCTGTCGTTCGATGGCCTCCGTTTGCCGAGAGAGCACCAGCGCCTCCAGCGCATAGGCGATCGACAGGCACCCCTTGGAATGGCCGGCGATGGACTCGATCACACGGTCCCGGTCCAGCATCAGATTGACCAGTGTCGAGGAATCGTTGCGATGGTCGACCTTTTCCAACGACGACTGTTCCTTTGGCGTCGAAAGTTCCACTGCGGGGGCTTGGTCAACGGCATCATGATACATCTGCATGATCCGGTTGGCGCCACCCAACACAAACCAGCCGCCCATTGCTTCGCTCAACAAGTCGGCGACACCGTAACCGGCAACAATAGCGCCGACCGGCGCATCGTAATGATTGGCCAGTGTTCTGGCAAATGCCGCGGCGCCGACATCGGAACTGCCGACACCAGCAATGGCAAACCGGGTTAGCAATGCACCGGGCGCAGCGCGCAGGGTTTCATAGTCTTCGAACTTCTGAACGCTAATGTCGCCCTTTGCACCTTCGGGCCAGACCACCAGGACAGAGCCTTCGACATTGCGTTCTGCAACCAGCTTTGTACGCTCGGCAACAGTCAGCCCCTCTACATCGTAGAAAAACCAGTCGAGCATAGTGTTGCGGGCGCGAGCACCGGTGAAAACCGGTGCGGCACTGAATTCTGCGAGATTCGCGAACATGGTCCGATCTCCAGCGAAGATACTACAGGTATTGGCTGCTGGCCGATTTGGATCAAGTTTTTGTGGCCACAGGATCAATCAAAGCAGCGTCAAGCGTGAATTTAGCGCAACACACTGCATTGCAGCGCAAATTCGCGGCAGCGCAGAAAAAACCCGGCGCGGCGTTTGACGCACCGGGTTTCCACGCTTCGCAGCTGCGATCAGATGGTGCCGGACTTGGGGTCCAGCGTGACCGACCACAATTCCTGATCGGCACGGTCCATCAGGCGCACCGTCATCTGCTGGGTATCGCCGTCGATATCGACCAGACCAAAAAACTGCAGACCGGCGCTGGGCGGCAGGTTGACCTGGCCTGCGGGCGGGGCCTTGACGAATTTCACCTCGGGGCCAAAGGTCTCGTCCAACGCGTTCGGGCCAAAGCTGCCTGCGTGTAGCGGGCCAGAGACAAACTCCCAGAACGGATCGAAATCCTGGAACTGGGCCTTGTCAGGATTGTAGTAATGCGCGGCCGTGTAATGCACGTCGGCGGTGAACCAGACGGTATTGGTGATGCCGGCGGTCTTGATGAAGCGCAGAAGTTCGGCGAATTCCAACTCGCGGCCCCTGGCAGGACCGTGATCGCCGTTTGCCACGGCTTCGGCCCCCGCCTGTTCCTTCCAGTTGTCCCAAACGATCAAGCCGATCGGCATGTCACAGGCAATCACCTTCCATGTGGCCCGCGATCCGGCCAGTTCGCGCTTGAGCCATGCCAGCTGTTCGGCGCCCAGGATCTGGCTCTGTTCGTTGATTTCATCCTGCATCGACGCGCCGTTCGGACCGCGGTAGCTGCGCAGATCAAGGAAGAATACATCCAACATCGGCCCATATGAGATCTTGCGATAGACCCGGCCCGGTTCGGAGGGGGAGTAGCTGATCGGCGTCATCTCGTGGAACGCGCGGGCGGCACGGGCGGCCAGCACATGAACGGATTTTTCGCTGTAGCGATCGTCCGACATCAGGTTCTTGGCGGCGGACCAGTTGTTGACGACCTCGTGGTCATCCCACTGGAAGAACGTCGGGCAAACGGCATTCATCGCCAGCACGTGTTCGTCCATCATGTTGTATTTCCACTGGCCTCGGTATTCATCCAACGTTTCGGCCACCTTGCGTTTGTCATCGGTCAGCGTGGTGTTTTTCCAGATCAGCTGGCCGTCCTTTTCCACCTCGTCCTGCATTGGGCCATCAGCATAGATGGTATCGCCCGAGTGGATAAAGAAATCGGGCCGGTGCTGGGCCATGGTGGCGTAGGTACGCATACCTTCGTCATCAATCCCCCAGCCCTGGCCGGCGGTATCGCCGGACCACGCAAACCGGACGTTCCGGCGCGAAGTCGGCGCGGTGCGGAACTGGCCGACAATCGGTTCTGAAACCGCATTAATATCGGACAGGTCGGCGGCCGTGAACCGGTAGAAGATATCCTGATCGGATGGCAGGCCATCGACCAGCCGTTTGACGGCCATGTCGCTGCCCGGCAGCGCGTTCATCGGCGCCAGCGCACGGACGTTGGCGAAGCTCTCGGTGGTGGAAACCTCCATCATCACGCGGGCCGGACGATCGGTGCGGGTCCAGATCATACCCGAATCGGTGTTCACGTCACCGGACTGAACACCATGGGTGAACACGGGGCGGGATGCGGCGCGGCTGATCGCCGGCATGGCGAGGCTGGCGGCAAATGCGGTTCCCCCGGCCAGTACGGCACGGCGGGAAGGGCGAAGGATCCGATGAGAAGTCATGGCGCGTTTTCCTGTTGGCTGGCCCAGTATGGCGGGCAATCTCGGTCGTGGCAAAACCATGCCCGTCATCTGTGCAGGTTGCGGAACGTTTCCGTGACGGATTGGCAAAACATTCGTGAAGGGTTTTTGACGCATCAGCGCGCCATGGTATCGGTAATCAGCCGCGACGGAAAATAGAGAGAAAACGTAATGAAACTATTGGAGTTCTGGTATTCGGTCGGCAGTACCTACAGCTATTTGACGATCATGCGGATCGGGAAACTGGCGGAGCGGGCCGGTGTCACGCTTGACTGGCGCCCGTTCAGCGTGCGCGAGATTATGGTCGAAATGGACAACGTGCCGTTTGCGAAGAAACCGGTAAAGGCCGCCTACATGTGGCGCGATATCGAGAGGCGAGCGACCGGGTTCGACCTACCAGTCAAGGTCCCCGCACCTTATCCACTGGCCGATTTCGACCGGGCCAACCGGATTGCAATCCTGGCCCGGCAAGAGGGCTGGTGCGATCGCTTTACGTTCGAAAGCTACAAGCGGTGGTTCCAGCAGGGGGTACCGGCGGGCAGCGACGCCAGCCTTGCGGAAGTGCTCCCGTTACTCGGTCAGGACGTGGCGCGCGTCCTGAACGCACAGACTGCGGACGACATCGGGCGAGCGTATTCCGACGCGACGCAGGAGGCGCGGGGCCGCGGGATATTTGGCGCGCCAAGTTTTGTCGCCAGCGACGGCGAATTGTTCTGGGGCGACGACAGGTTGGAAGAAGCGCTGGCCTGGCACACCCGCGCCTAGAGCCGGATTTCGTCAATCACGCTGCCATCACGAAACTCGCAACGGGCAACGACGCGACCCGTTCGCCGGGGATGTTGATCATGGACGGCTTCGGCCCCGGCGGCGCGGCGAAGATCGTCGATATCTACAATCGGAAGGCCTGCGCGCAATGCCGCGCCGCGCAGGTCTGGTCGGTTGGGATGAATCGCGATGCCAACTTCGGTCACCACGGCTGCGATGGTGTCGCCAGGGGTCGTCAGGCACATCAACTGATCCACGACCTTGGCATAACCTCCGGCTGAAAGCTGTGTCGTGACGATCGGCAATCTTGCCCCGGCAGCCGTATCGGCATGTCCGCCGGAGCCACCGATGATCCGGCCATCGCTGGACTGGGTGACATTCACATTGAATGCCGTGTCGACCTCGGCCGCGCCGAGGATCACTACATCCAGACGTCCGGCAAAGGCGTCAGCCCGTCCAGGACTGGCGTATTGCGCCGCCGACATCGCGTGGTGCGCGACGTCATCGCGGTAAGACGCGACCGCCGCCAAATCGAAGGCCTGAACATCGCGGATCTCAGAGAATAACCCGGCGCGTAACATGTCGACCAACGTCCCCGTGATGCCGCCGGCGGCAAAGCCGCCACGGACCCCAGATGCGACCATTTCCGGCGCAAGAGCGCGTGCGACCGCGAGAGAGGTTGCGCCCGCTCCGGTCTGGAAACTGAACCCGTCCCGCAACAGACCTGACGCAGCGATCAGGGCGACAGCCAGATCAACTATCGCTCGCCCCTTGTCGGACGGTGCACGACCCGTGTTCCCCGATACGATCTGCGCCGCGCTGCCGATGCTGTCGACATCGACAATCTGGCTCACGCGATGCGCCGGAATGCAGATACGCGGCAGGGTATCCGCGCGATGGTCTGTTAGGGCGACGACCTGGGCGGCATGGTCCGCATCGACCATGGCATACCCCAGCGGGCCACAGGCCTCTGGTCCGACGGCGCCTGACAGATTTCCCGCCCGATCTGCCGCCGGCGCCGCGATGAATGCGCAATCAATTGCCAGTTGACCGGATTCAATGGCAAAGGCCCGTCCGCCATGCGTTTGCATCGTGACGGGGTGCGGCAAGTCTCCGGCCATCACGGCGTCCGCGAGCGGGCCGTTCATATATGAGGTCGTGATGCGGGTCACCGTCCCGTCGCAAAAAACGGCAACAGGTCGCCGTGACAGGGAAACAGCGAAGATGGCACAATATGAAGGTCGCGCAAGCCCAGTTGCCGACAGGCCCAAAGCACCTGCCGCATAACGCTGTCGCCATTGCGCAGGTGGTGATGAAACGACAGGGTGGCGCCATCGGCGAGCCCCAACGCTTCGATTGCTTTTCGCAAGCCGCTCAGGAGGCTGCCCGCATAAAATCACGCTCTTTTAGGATTGCGTGGCATTCGTCCAGCGACTTGCGCGCGCGGCTGATCAGAATGTCGATTTCGTCAGGCGTGATGACAAGCGGCGGCGACACAACCATCCGGTCGCCGACATGGCGCATGATCAGATTGTTGGCAAAACAGCGTTCGCGGCAGATCAGCCCCGCGGTGCCGGCTTCGGACGCAAATTTGGCACGACTCTCCTTGTGGGGCGTCAGCGCGATTGAGCCCATCATCCCGACGATCTTGACCTCACCGACCAGGGGATGATCCGACAAGGATTCAAACTGTTTCTTTAAATAGGGCGCCGCCACGTCGCGCACATGCTCGATCACGCGTTCCTCCTGCAGGATACGCAGGTTTTCCAGCGCTACCGCTGAGGCGACAGGGTGTCCGGAATATGTGTATCCGTGATTGAACTCGCACGCGCCGATGACTGCCGCCACTTCGTCGCAGACAATGGACGCGCCAATCGGTTGATAGCCCGAGCTCATCCCCTTGGCCACGGTCATGATATGGGGGCGAATGCCCAGTGTTTCCGACCCGAACCAATTTCCGGTACGCCCAAAGCCGCAGATCACCTCGTCCGCGATCAGCAGGATTTCGTACTTGTCACAAATGCGCTGGATCTCGGGCCAATAAGTTTCGGGAGCCACAATCACACCGCCCGCGCCCTGCACCGGTTCGGCGATAAAGGCCGCAACCCGGTCTTCGCCGAGCTCTAGGATCGCCTCTTCCAGTTCGCGCGCGCGGGCAAGCCCAAAGGCCTCGGGCGACATGTCCCTCCCTTCGGACCACCAGTCCGGCTGGTTGATATGATGGATGTCCGGGATCGGGATGCCGCCTTGTGCGTGCATGCCCGACATTCCGCCCAAAGAGGCGCTGCCGACAGACGAGCCATGATAGGCGTTGTGGCGGCTGATGATGATCTTCTTGTCCGCCTTGCCCTTTTCCGCCCAATAGGTGCGCACCATGCGAATGTTGGTGTCATTTGCGTCCGACCCGCCAGAAGCAAAGAACACATGGTTCAGATCACCCGGCGCCAGTTCGGCAAGCTTGGCAGACAAAGCGATGACCGGCACATGCGTCGTCTGGAAAAAGGTGTTGTAGTAGGGCAGTTCCCGAATCTGACGTGCAGCAGCCTCGGCCAATTCGTCGCGGCCGTAGCCGATATTCACACACCAGAGTCCGGCCATAGCGTCCAGAATTTCTGCGCCCTCGCTGTCGGTCAGATAGACACCCTTGGCACGGGTAATGACCCGAGCGCCTTTGTCGGCAAGCGCACCGTTTTCGGTGAACGGATGCATGTGATGCGCCGCATCCAGTGCCTGCAATTCGGCGGTTGGCATGTGATTGGTGATCGCGGTCATGGAAGAACTCCTGAAGTCGGCGTTTCCCGTAGAATATGATCAAATTATCAGGTGTCAATCGAATCAGTTTTTAACAGCGTCTTCAGTCAGGACTGCGGCAACCATCTGCATTCCCTGTTCGACATCCGCCATCATCGCGGCGGAGGCGGCTTCTGCATCGCGGTTTCGCAGAGCAGTCAGCATGTCCTTGTGTCGATCAGGAAGATTCTGTGTTCCGAAGCGCCCGCAAACCACCCGCAGAGACGGACCGAACCTGAGCCACAGGCGGTCCGCGAGATCGGTGAGGATCGGCGCGTTTGCCTGTGCGTACAGCAATGCGTGAAACTTGTAATTCCCTTGCAGATATCCGGCGACATCGCCGTTGCTGATGGCCACGTCCAGCTGTGTGTCGGTATATTCCAAGGCCGTTACAACATCCGGGTCTATCTGGTCTGCGGCACGTCTTGCCAAATCTGATTCTATTGTTTTTCTTACGAAAATTATCTGTTCAACGTCATCGACGGTCAAAATCGGAACGCTGACCCGCCGGTTACCCTGAAAGATCAGGGCCCCGTCGGAAATCAGCCGACGGATCGCCTCGCGCACCGGAGTCATTCCGGCGCCCAGCGAATCTGTCAACCCCTGAATGGTCACGGCCTGACCCGGCGCCAATTCACCGAAAAGGATTTGCGCCCGCAGCGTTTGGTAGACGTTTTCGTGCGCCGGTAATTTCGCGCTTGGCCGGCCACTATCCGATGCCTCGTTTTCCATCATGTTCACCGCTCAGTTCCCCAATTCCGCGCGCCTGTCTTGCACAGGGTCTTGACGCATGAAACCATATCGGGTGTTGCTGTTGAAAGCAAAACTTGATCAAATCCTCAAAGACGGGGCCAACCTGTCATCTGCAGGGAGAAAACCATGACACTCAAATCACTGACACTGACCGCCCTTGTGGCATTGGGCGGTACCGCCGCTTTTGCCGACGAGGTGCGCGTGTACAACTGGTCGGATTATATCGACGAAGAGCTACTGACCAAGTTCGAAGAAGAAACCGGCATCAAGCTGATCTACGACGTCTTCGACAGCAACGAAGTTCTGGAAACCAAGATGCTGGCCGGTGGGTCAGGCTATGACGTCGTTGTGCCTTCGGGCACCTTCTTGCAGCGTCAGATCCAAGCCGGCGCGTTCCAGAAACTGGACAAGGACAAACTGCCGAACCTGGCAAACATGTGGGACGTGGTCAGCAGCCGGACGGAGCAATACGACCCCGACAACGCCTATTCGATCAACTACATGTGGGGAACGACAGGTATCGGTGTGAACGTCGGAAAAGTGACCGAGATTCTTGGTGATGATGCCCCGATGAACAGCCTCGAGCTGGTTCTGAACCCGGACAACATGTCGAAACTGGCCGACTGCGGCGTGCATTTTCTGGATGCCCCTGCCGAGATGATCCCGATGACGCTGAAATACATCGGCGAGGATCCTGACAGTCATGACCCCGATGTCCTTGCCAAGGCCGAACCGGTCCTGACCGCGGTGCGTCCTTACATCCAGAAATTCCACAGCTCGGAATACATCAACGCGCTGGCCAACGGCGATATCTGCGTTGCGGTCGGCTGGTCCGGCGACATCCTTCAGGCTCGCGACCGTGCGGCCGAGGCCGAAAATGGCGTCGAAATCGAGTATTTCGCGGCAACCGAAGGCGCGCAAATGTGGTTCGACCAGATGGCGATCCCTGTTGACGCACCGAACCCCGATGCGGCCCACGTGTTCCTGAACTTTATCATGGACGCCAAAAACATGGCGGCGGCGTCGAACTATGTCTACTACGCCAACGGCAACAAGGCGTCGCAGGAGTTTCTGGAAGAGGACGTGATCGGCGACGTCGCTATTTACCCCGATGCAGCAACTCTTGAAAACCTGTTCACCACTACACCCTATCCAGCGAAGGTGCAGCGGATTGTGACCCGTATGTGGACCAAAATCAAATCAGGCACCTAATTTCAAAACGGGGCGGGCCAGCAATGGCCCGCCCTTTTCGTATCTGCACAACCGGGGGTCCGATTTGAATTCCACCGTCTTTGCACCCTGGGACGATCCGCAGGAAAAACCGTTGATCCGTTTCCGCAACGTGACCAAACGCTTTGGCGATTTCACCGCGATCGACGATCTGTCCCTCGACATTTACCAACGCGAATTCTTTGCCCTGCTGGGCCCGTCAGGTTGTGGCAAGACCACAATGATGCGACTGCTGGCCGGGTTCGACAACCCAACCGAGGGCCAGATCGAACTTTCCGGCCAAGACATCGTACCGGTTCCCCCCAACAAGCGGGCAGTGAACATGATGTTCCAGTCCTATGCGCTGTTTCCACACCTGAGCGTCTGGGAAAACATCGCCTTTGGATTGCGCCGCGACAAGATGCCGAAACACGACCTGCAGGAACGGGTCGAAGAGATGCTGAAGCTGACCCGACTGGAAAAATTCGCCCGTCGCAAACCGCACCAGATCTCGGGCGGGCAACGTCAGCGGGTGGCGCTGGCGCGCAGTCTTGCCAAGGCACCGAAGCTGCTGCTGTTGGACGAACCGCTGGGCGCGCTGGATAAGAAGCTGCGCCAGGATACGCAGTTTGAGCTGATGGACATTCAGGAAACCACCGGCACCACCTTTGTCATCGTCACCCACGATCAGGAAGAGGCGATGACGGTCGCCAGCCGCGTGGCGGTGATGGACGAAGGCAAGCTGATCCAGGTGGCCACGCCAGACCGCATCTACGAAAGCCCTGAATCGGTCTATGTGGCCGACTTTATCGGCGATGTGAACATCATAGAGGGGCGCGCCTCGGCGCAGGGCAACGGTACGTATCGAATCGACTGGGCGGAAGGACAGGCACCGCTGCTGGCCACGTCGCCCCGCCCGTTTTCCGAGGGCGATACGTGTCATCTGGCGGTCCGGCCCGAAAAGATAACCATCAGCGCCGACCGGCCGCAGGACGCGGCCAATGCGGTGCAGGGCAAGGTGCATGACATCGCCTACCTCGGCAATCTGTCGACCTACCACGTTGAGCTATCCTCCGGAGCAATCATCAAGGCGCAAACCGCAAACACGCAGCGGATTTCGCGCCGCAGCTTCACTTGGGAAGACCCTGTCTGGCTGTCCTGGACAGCCACGGCCGGTGTTCTGCTGGCGAATTGATGGGGCGGTTCTTTCTCATTGCAGTGCCCTACGTCTGGTTGCTGGCGCTGTTTCTTATTCCTTTCTTAATTGTTCTCAAGATCTCGCTCAGCGACGTGGCGCTGTCGATTCCGCCCTATACGCCGACGCTGGATTTCTCGGCTGGTTGGCATGGGATCAAGGATTTCTTTGCCGCACTGGATTTCGAGAACTTCATTTGGCTGACCGGCGACGACCTGTATTGGAAAGCTTATCTGAGCAGTCTCAAAATCGCCTTGGTGTCCACCGCGCTGACCCTGCTGATCGGCTACCCGATCGCCTATGGCATGGCCCGCGCACCAGAGGAATGGCGGGCCACACTAATGATGCTGGTCATCCTGCCATTCTGGACGTCGTTCCTGTTCCGTGTTTACGCATGGATGGGGATTCTCAGCAACGAAGGGTTCCTCAATCAGCTGCTGATGTGGACCGGGATCACCGGTGAACCCCTGACCATTTTGAACACCAATACCGCCGTTTATATCGGCATCGTCTACACCTACTTGCCCTTCATGATACTGCCGATCTATGCGGCCTTGGAGCGTATGGACGGATCGCTGATCGAAGCCGCCGAAGATCTGGGATGCTCGCGCGCGCAGGCTTTTTGGCTGGTGACAATCCCGCTGTCGCGGCCGGGCATCGCGGCGGGCAGTTTCCTGGTCTTTATCCCGGCGCTGGGTGAATTCGTGATCCCGTCGTTGCTCGGCGGGTCCGGCACGCTGATGATCGGCAAGGTGCTGTGGGAAGAGTTCTTTTCCAACCGCGACTGGCCGGTGGCCAGCGCCGTCGCGGTCGTCCTGCTGCTGATCTTGGTGATCCCCATTGTGTTGTTCCAGCGCAATCAGCAGAAACAGGCAGAGGCGGATCAATGACCCGGCTGTCGTGGTTCAATGTCGTCTCGCTGACGCTGGGGTTCGCGTTTCTCTACATCCCGATGATCATCCTTGTGATCTTCAGCTTTAACGAGAGCAAGCTGGTTACCGTCTGGGCCGGATTCTCGACAAAATGGTATAGCGAGCTGTTGCAGAACGAGGCCTTTTTGAACGCCGCTTGGGTGACGCTGAAGGTGGCGGTGTTTTCATCGACAATCGCCACGGTGCTTGGGACCATGGCCGCTTATGTCCTGGTGCGAGGCGGGAGGTTTCTGGGACGCACGCTGTTTTCGGGAATGATCTATGCGCCGCTGGTCATGCCAGAGGTGATCACGGGCCTGTCGTTGCTGTTGCTGTTCATCGGTATCGGGCTGGATCGCGGCGTTCTGACCATCGTTCTAGCGCATACGACGTTTTCAATGTGCTATGTGTCGGTCGTCGTATCATCCCGACTGGTGACTTTTGACCGGTCGCTGGAAGAGGCGGCGCTGGATCTGGGATGCTCCCCGGCTCAGGCGTTCCAGCTGGTGACCTTGCCGATCATCGCACCTGCGGTAATTGCCGGGTGGCTGTTGGCCTTTACCCTTTCGCTGGACGATCTGGTGATTGCGTCCTTTACCTCCGGCCCTTCGGCAACAACCCTGCCGATCAAGATCTTTTCAGCTGTGCGGTTGGGCGTAAGCCCGGAAATCAACGCTCTGTCCACGATCATGATCGGCATCGTCACGGTTGGGGTAATCGTGGCATCGCTCGTCTCGAAACGAAACTCGGTCCGGCAACAGCAGGAAGAGCACGCTGCGGCCCGCGCGCAATGAAACGAATCTTTCCCGCGTTCACTTACGGACCCGTGCCGCGCCAAAGCTGCTGGTGGGATGAAACCATCGACGCGCCGGACTGGCCCTGTCTGCATGAAAACGAAACGGCGGATGTGGCGATCATCGGTGCCG
>JBFHMM010000050.1:0-18631 GCA_041594355.1 Paracoccaceae bacterium
ATATCCTCAAGGAGTTCATGGTCCGCAACACCTATATCTATCCACCCGAACCCTCGATGCGGATCATCTCGGACATCATCGAATACACCTCGAACGAGATGCCGAAATTCAACTCGATCTCGATCTCCGGCTACCATATGCAAGAGGCCGGCGCGACACTCGTGCAGGAGATGGCCTATACGCTGGCCGACGGCCGCGAATATGTACGCGCGGCGATCGAGGCCGGGATGGATGTGGATAAATTCGCGGGTCGGCTGTCGTTCTTCTTTGCCATTGGTATGAATTTCTTCATGGAAGCGGCCAAGCTGCGCGCCGCCCGGTTGCTTTGGCACAAGATCATGACCGAATTCGGAGCCAAGTCCGACCGTTCGAAAATGCTGCGCACGCACTGCCAGACCTCCGGCGTGTCCTTGCAGGAACAGGACCCCTACAACAACGTCATCCGCACCGCCTATGAGGCGATGTCGGCGGTGCTGGGTGGCACCCAGTCGCTGCACACCAACGCGCTGGACGAGGCGATCGCCCTGCCGACCGACTTCTCCGCCCGCATCGCCCGCAACACTCAGCTGGTGCTGCAAGAGGAAACCGGCGTCACCAACGTGGTCGATCCGCTGGCGGGCTCCTACTACGTCGAAAGCCTGACCGCCGAACTGGCCGAGAAAGCCTGGGCGCTGATCGAGGAAGTCGAGGAGATGGGCGGCATGACCAAGGCGGTGGCCTCCGGCATGCCCAAGCTGCGGATCGAGGAAACGGCAGCTCGCAGGCAGGCCATGATCGACCGTGGCGAAGAAGTCATCGTCGGCGTCAACAAGTACCGCAAGGAGAAAGAAGACCCGATCGACATTCTCGACGTCGACAATGTGGCGGTCCGCGAAAGCCAGATTGCCCGCCTGGAAAAAATGCGTTCCGAGCGGGACGAAGCGGCGTGCCAGGCAGCTCTGGACGAGCTCACCCGCCGTGCGAAAGAAGGAGGAAACCTGCTGGAGGCGGCCGTGGAGGCGGCGCGTACCCGAGCATCTGTCGGAGAAATCAGCATGGCAATGGAAAAGGAATTCGGCCGTCACCGCGCCGAGGTCAAGACGCTGGCCGGGGTCTATGGCGCCGCCTATGAGGGCGACGAAGGGTTTGCCGCGATCCAGAAAAGCATCGAGGATTTCGCCGAGGAAGAAGGTCGCCGCCCGCGTCTTCTGGTGGTCAAAATGGGCCAGGACGGCCACGACCGCGGCGCCAAGGTGATCGCCACCGCCTTTGCCGACATCGGGTTTGACGTGGATGTCGGTCCGCTGTTCCAGACCCCCGAAGAGGCCGCGCAGGATGCCGTCGACAACGATGTGCATGTTGTCGGGATTTCCTCCCAGGCGGCGGGCCACAAGACACTGGCTCCGCAGCTGGTCGCAGAACTGAAAAAGGCCGGAGCCGAGGACATCATCGTGATTTGCGGTGGGGTGATCCCGCAGCAGGATTACCAGTTCCTCTATGACAACGGCGTCAAGGCGATCTTCGGCCCCGGCACCAACATCCCCGAGGCCGCGCAGGACAGCCTGCGCCTGGTCCGCGAGGCCCGCGCCGCCGGCGCCTGAGGCGGCGGGCCTGTGAGGGGGCTGTCTGCCCCCTCTTGTCCTTGCGGGCAATTCACCTCCGAGAGTATCTTCAAAGAGAGGAATAGGGGGTGCGGAGATGGACGGCCAGCGGCGGGTGATCCTCGCGGGTATGGCAAGCGGTGCGATTTGGGCGCTGGCGCTGGCGCTGGCGCTGGTCTGCGGGGGGCGGGCGGCGGGGTAGCCGTTCCTGCCGCCACCCATCGCGCTGCCGCTGGTCTTTGCCGCGCCGGGCCTGGTGCTGGCGGCGATGGTTGGACGGCTGGCGCAGCGGCGGTTCTTTGACGAGTCCATTATTGACGGTCAGCCGCTGGCGTCGGGATCACCCGCCGGGATCGATCAGCGGATGTTGTCGAACGCCATCGAGCAACTGCTGCTGGCGATGGTGATCTGGCCCTTTGCGGCGCTCTCGCTGGGCGGGTCGGCGGTGGTCGTTCTGGGGCTTGGCCTTGCAGTGACGCGGGTGATGTTCTGGATCCGTTACCATGTCTCGCCGCCGCTGCGCAGGTTCGGATTCGCGGCCGGCTTCTATCCCATGGTGCTGGCCGGGCTCTGGGCCTTTGCGGTCTGGCTGACCTTGGCCGGACGATGTACAAAACGGTCAAAGCCGGTCCGTGAGGATGTACAAAACGGTCAAATCCGGGGGAGGGCGGCAGATGCGGCTGGATCACATCGCGGTGGCGGGCACGACGCTGGAAGCAGCGGCGGCCCATGTGGAGGACGCGCTGGGCGTGACGATGCAGCCGGGCGGGGTGCATGCGACCTTCGGGACCCACAACCGGCTGTTGGGGCTCGCGGACGGGCTGTACCTCGAGGCGATCGCCATCGATCCGGAGGCCGAGGTGCCGCAACGCGCGCGCTGGTTCGATCTGGACCATTTCAGTGGAGGCGCACGGCTGACAAACTGGATCTGCCGCTGTGAAGATCTTGAGTCATTGCTGGCCGCGATGCCGGACGGGGCCGGATGCATCGTAGATCTGGAAAGGGGAGATCTGCGCTGGCGGATGGCGGTGCCGGCGGATGGCGTTCTGCCTTTTGATAATCTTTTCCCGGCCTTGATCCAGTGGCAAGGCGCGTTGCATCCGGCGACGATGCTCGCCCCATCGGGTTGTTCGCTGCGACGGTTGGTGGTTGCACATCCCGAAGCGGAAGCTCTGCGCGATATTCTTGCGCCGGTGCTGCAGACGCCGCGCGTTGAGTTTGAGGCGGGGCCAGCAGGGCTGCGGGCCGAAATTGATACGCCGCATGGGCTGCGGGTGTTGGCGTGAAAGTGCGACAGGCGGTTCGAGCGGACGCGGCCGGGATTGCGCGGATCACAAATGCGATCATTCGCGGCTCTGTGATCACCTTCACCACGCGGGAGCGCAGCGACGCCGAGATCGCCGCTGATATTGCTGCGCGCGGCGCCAGGTTCGCCGTGGCCGAAGTTCACGGAAGCGTTGTCGGGTTTGCCACGTTTGGACCGTTTCGCGCGGGCCCCGGTTATGCCAGGACTGTAGAGCATTCTATTCAGCTGGCTCCCGAGGCCCGTGGCCGTGGGCTTGGACGTGCACTGATGGAGCGATTGGAGCTCGTGGCGCGTGACAATGAAATTCACGTGATGGTGGCCGCTATCAGCGGGGCCAACCCGGACGGCATCGCCTTTCACGCGGCAATGGGGTTTGACCATGCCGGGCGAATGCCAGAGGTCGGGTTCAAGGCAGGGCAATGGCTGGATCTTGTGCTGATGCAGAAAATTCTTGTGAAACACTGAGCAGGCGCTGACACCGCAAACCGCAGCGGGTAGATTGGCATCATGTCGATCTGGACACGGATATCAGATGCGCTGGCCGCGCTTGCTCAGGGCGAGGGGCTGACGGCGGTATTTGACCGCCTGCGTGCACCGCCGCAGCGCAGCGTCGCCTTTACCATTGCGGTGATCGCGTTGGGTGCGAAGATGGCCAAGGCGGACGGTCAGGTGACCCGCGACGAGGTGACTGCCTTTCGCGATGTGTTTCAGATCGCACGCGAGGACGAAGCGGGAGCCGCACGGGTCTTCAACATGGCCAGGACCGACGTTGCGGGCTACCAAGAATATGCCCGGCGCATTCGCAGCATGTTCGACAACGACCCCGAAACCCTGAATGACCTCATGGAGGGTTTGTTTCACATCGCCATGGCGGATGGCTTCTATCATCCTGGCGAAAACGCCTTTCTCGAAGATGTGGCGCGGATTTTCGGCGTGCCGGAATCTGAATTTTTGGCGCTGCGGACCCGGTTCGTGCCGGATGCCAAACCCGATCCCTACGCTGTTCTTGGCGTGTCCCGCGAAATGTCTCTGGATCAGATCCGCAAAGTCTGGCGGCAACACGTGCGTGACTGCCACCCGGACCGGATGATGGCGCGTGGTGTTCCGATAGAAGCGGTTCGCCTTGCCGAGAAGCGGCTGATTGACATCAATCAGGCCTGGGAAGAGATCAACGGCCAGAGGGCGCCATGACCCCGTTGTTGTGTCCACAAAACAGGAGCGAATTTGCGATTGTCGGCCCGAACGAAACATTTTTTGTGTCTTTTCGCGGCAATTCGGTGATCTGCTTTGCGTTTTCGCCAAAAGCTGACAGGACGGTCAGCAAGGGCGGGACGGGAGAATGACGGTGAAAATGGAAACGAACCTCGACACTCAGGTCCGTGACGCTCAAGAGTTGGCCCGGATTCAGGTTCAAAGCGGTCTGTCGATTGTTATCCCGACCTATCGCGAAGCGGAGAATATTCCGCTGATTCTGCAGCGTATCGACCGGTTGCGGCAAGAGCAGAACCTGACACTGGAAGTGCTGTTCATGGACGATGACAGCCGCGACGGCAGCGTCGAGGCGGTCGAACGTGCCGGGTTTGACTGGGCGCGGATCGTGGTGCGGACCTCAGATCGCGGGTTGAGCCAGGCGGTGATCGACGGGTTTCAGCGCGCCCGCCATCCGGTTCTGATCTGCATGGACTGCGACCTGAGCCACCCGGTGGAGGCGATACCGCAGATGGTGCTGGCGCTGGCCACCGGTCAGCAGTTCGTGTTGGGGTCGCGCTATGTCTCCGGTGGATCGACCGACGATGACTGGGGCATTTTCCGCTATATCAACAGCCGAGTCGCGACCCTGTTGGCACGGCCATTGACACAGGTGCGCGACCCTATGTCGGGCTTCTTTGCTTTGCGCCGCGACGATTTCAATGCCTCCGATCCATTGAACCCTGTCGGTTACAAGGTGGCGCTGGAACTGATCGTCAAATGCCATTTTGACAATGTTGCCGAGGTGCCGATCCACTTCTCCGACCGCCAGCATGGGGAAAGCAAGCTGACGCTGCGTGAGCAGTTGAAGTACATCAAGCACCTGCGCCGACTGTATATCCACAAATTCGCCAACGCCATGTACTTCCTTCAGTTTCTGGTTGTCGGTGCGTCTGGTGTGGTGGTGAACTTGGCCACTCTGTCCTTGATGCTGCTTGCCGGGTTTCCCAATGCCGCCTGTCTGGCGGGCGGGATCGCAACCAGCGTGGTCAGCAATTTCCTGCTTAACCGGCGTTTTACCTTCAGCTACGCCCGAGAGGGAAACATCTGGAAGCAGTTCATCGGCTTTATCAGCGTGTCGTCGTTGGGTATGGCGGTGAACTATGCGGTGGCGCTGGGCGTGCTCAAGTCGTCGGTGGGGGCGATGCCGCTGGGGTTGCACCTGTCGGCGCTGGTGGGGATCGCCAGCGGCATGATCTTCAACTACATCGGCAACCGGTATGTCATTTTTCGCAAGACCCATATCCGGTAACGTGATGACGCGGCTGCCATCATGAAGGGCGCGCCACCCGGCCCCTTGCCTGACGAAGAAGCGCGGCTGAAATCTCTGCTGGAGCGTCCTTTTGCACCTGTAGACCCCATGACACGCACCGATATTCTGATCGCTGTTGGATTAACGCTGGCGGCTTTTCTTCTGCGCGGCATTGGCCTGGGACATCATTCGCTCTGGGTCGACGAAGGGGCATCGTTGCTGTTTGCCCGCGCTGATTGGTCCTATCTGTGGACGGTTCTGCCCCAAGTCGAGACGAATCCGCCCGGCTATTACATGATCCTCAAGCTGTGGACACAGCTGGCAGGCACGTCCGAGGCGGCGCTACGGATGCCCGGCGTATTGGCCAGTTCGCTGGCCGTGACGGCTGTCTACCTGGCCGGCCACCGCGCCTTTGGGCGTGGCGCGGCGATTGTGGCGGCGACATTCCTTGCGCTGTCGGCGGTTCAGGTGCTCTATGCGCAAGAGGCGCGGGCCTATGCCTTTCTCACGTTGTTCTTTGCCCTTGGGCTTTGGTTGGTCAACCTGCTGGTGGATCGGCTGGCGACGGGTGGACCGCTCGGGGCACCTCTGGTCGGGCTGGTTGTGACGACGGCGGCCCTGCCCAATCTGCACTTTAGCGGGTTCTTCGTTGCCTTGGTGCTGCTGGTTTATGCTCTGTCCTATCTGGGACTGCGCGGCCTGCTGCAGCGTCGCGCCATGGTCGCCGTGGGAGGGGGCGTGCTCGCGGTGGCGGCGCTGTCCATTCCACCTGTGGTTTGGTCTGTTGGCCACATTGGGTCGCCGGACAACCCGGCCGGCTGGATGCACCCGCCCACACTGTCCGACGGCAAGTGGGTGTTTCACCAGGCCTTTGGTCACCGCTTCCTGTCGTTCGACCGGCCGCTTTGGTTGCCCGATCAGGTGCCCGAAGGCGCGGTTGGCAAGTTGTTCGCGCCGCGAAGGTTGGCCGAAGGATCGCTGTTGGTGGTTTGTTTGTTCGGGTTGTGGAAGAGCCTGCGGCAGAAGTTCTGGAGCGTTCCGGCAATAGGCCTGGCCCTGGCTGCTCTCGGTGCCTTGTTTTTTGGCGTCAGCCAAGCCAAGCCGGTGCTGATCGAACGGACCATCCTGTTCGGCGTGCCGATGATTGCCCTGATCGCGGGGTATTCCGTAATGGCGATGCGGTATTCCTACTTTGTGCTTCCCGCCGCCGTGGTGATCTTTGTGGCGCAGACGGCAAACCTCGTCGCCTACTACCCCGCAGCACAAAAGGAAGACTGGCGGCAGGCGATCCAAGCGATGCAGGCCGATGCCGGGCCAAAGACCGCGATTGTGCTGGCCAGCGGACCCTACCTGCCGGTCTCGGTGTCTACCGCCGTGCTGCTGGAACACTACTGGACTGCCGCAGACATGCCGCCGGTCTATGCGCTGCCCTCCACAGAAGCCGGACGGCTTTACGAGGCCGGCATGTCATTGTCGCCAGATTTGCGTCCATTGACGCATGATAGGTTGTGCCCGGCCTTGCAGGGCTACGACCGCCTCTTGGTGCTCTACCGCTTCCCGTCTCAGGCCGAGGCGATCGAGACGCCCCTTGCGGCGCTCAACAGCAGCAAAACTGGTGGTGCCCAGCGGGATTTGCTGGGACATCAGCTGCGATCCGGCGTAACCTGCACGCAGAATAACGGCTGACCGCCCGATACGCGCGGGGACGAGATGAAACTGGCCACCTACAACGTGGAATGGTTTGCCAACCTGTTCGACAATCAGGACCGGTTGATGGTCGACGATGCGCCGTCCGGACGTCAGGGGGTGACGCGCGCCCAGCAGATCGAGGCGCTGGGTATCGTTTTCACTGCGCTGGACGCAGATGCCATCATGATCATCGAAGCGCCCAACACAGGGCGCAAGCAGGATTGCGTGCGTGCCCTAGAAGGCTTTGCCAAGGCGTTTGACCTGCGGACCCGCAACGCAGTCATCGGATTTGCCAATGAAACCCACCAGGAAATCGCGCTGCTGTACGACGCGGACAAGCTGAGTGCCACCCATGACCCAAGGGGGGAGGAGACAGGGCGCAAGGGCAGCCCAAATGCGCCCCGCTTTGACGGTACGTTTCGCATTGATCTGGACATCGACGCAACCGAGGATCTCGTCCGGTTTTCAAAGCCGCCGCTTGAACTGTCCGCGCGAAGCAAATCGGGGACTGAATTCCGGCTGATCGGAGCGCATCTGAAATCCAAGGCGCCGCATGGGGAATATACCCGCGACGGGATCCTGCGCGCTTCGATCGCCAACAGGCGCAAACAACTGGCGCAGGCGATATGGCTGCGGTCGCGGGTCACCGCGCATCTGGGCGATGGCGATCCGGTGATCCTGATGGGGGATCTAAACGATGGCCCCGGACTGGACGAGTTCGAGCATCTTTTTGGACGGTCTGCGGTCGAAATCCTGCTGGGTGACGATATGTTCGACCCCAACGCCCATCAGTCGCTGCAACCCAGGCCAGGGGCGATCCCGACAACAGCGCGATTTGTCCAGCCGGGCAACGGGCGTTTTCTGCGAGCGCTGCTGGACTACATCATGGTGTCCAAAGACCTGATGTCTCGGCGTCCGGCCTGGCGGATCTGGCACCCCTTCGACGACGTCGATTGCTGGAACATGCCAGAGTTGCGCGAGGCGCTGCTGATGGCGTCGGACCACTTTCCAGTCACGCTGGAGATCGACCTGTGACCCTTTTTCTGACCCGTTCTCGCTCTTATATCAGTGGCATGAAACGCATTGCATTCCTTGCCCTGATCCTGTCATTGATGTCCGCCCCGGCGATGGCCGAGGAAGAAGACAGCCGGTCCCTGATGGAAGAAGGTTTGGACCTGTTCATGGAGGGGTTGCGCAAGGAAATGGCCCCGGCCATGGACGATCTCCGCGATCTGGCGGAGCAGATGGGTCCGTCGATGCGCAGTTTCCTGCAGGAAATGGGACCGGCTTTTGCCGAGATGTTGGACCAGGTGCGCGACTGGAGCAGGTATCATCCGCCTGAGGTGCTGCCCAACGGTGACATCATCATTCGCAAGAAGCAGGCCGAGCCGGAAACGCCCGACAAGTCCGATCCACAGGACGACCCGCCTCCGGGCATGACGGATATCTAAAGGTTACTTACGGATCCGGACAGTGACGGAGGCATCAAGCGACGCTGCGAGCGACATGAACCGGGATTGGGCAACCTCTCCGTAAAGAGGGGCGGCCTGGGTGGGCAGGATCAGTTCAAGCTGGCGTTTCTTGGGAAACCAGCGCATCTGGCCCATAGTCTCTTCCGGCTGCATCCACAGCATCGCGCCAAAACGCATGGCCTTGCCCAGAACCTCGGCCTGCTTTTGCCGGGGCTCTTCGAGCAACTCGTAGAGCGGCTCAAAACGGGTGCCTTCGCGTTTGTTGCGATAGCGGTGGAGCAGGGCCAGACCGACGAATACCCGCTCGGAATGCTTCAGCCCCCCCATGTTGGCCCGCGTGGCGTTGTCGAAACAGACCTCGGCGCGGTAGTCGGGATGTGCCCGCCAACTGACGTCATGCAAAAGGCATGCCGCCTTGATCAGTCGAACCTGCGCGGGCTGGGCGGAGCTGAACAGAGGCATCACGAAGTTGAACAGTGTCTTACCGAAACCGGGCAGGCGCGCGTCCTTCGATTCAGCGAAATAGCAGGATTCGATCAGCGGGTCGCGATCGCGCAGCCGCTGCGGCATCTGCTCGTACAACAGACCCTCGCGAATGCCATAACTCGAGATGGCGATGTCTTTGGGTTTGAACGTGCGTACCAGCCGGGCCAGCACGTCAATGGCATAGGGCACCAGCGCCATGCGCGCGGCTGATACCCCGCATCGCGAGCGCAGCTCGTTCAGATCGCTTTGCTCGATATAGGCCCGGGTTTCGCGCACGGACTTCGCGGTCATCCGATATTCGTGCAGAACCTTCATCGGGTAGCCGCGCCGGGCCATGTCGATCCTTGCGATGGCCCGCCAACTGCCGCCGACCAGAAACAAACGGTCGCGCTGGGGGCCCATCGCGCCGCTCAACTGTTCCATAACCGTCTTGATGTGCGCCTTGCGACCGCGTCGCCCGCCCTTGATATCCCGCAGTTTCAGCGGCCCCAGGGGCGAGGTTACTCGCCGTCCGACTTTTCCGTCATGGATTTCGGCCAGTTCCATCGAGGACCCACCGATATCACAGACAAGACCATAAGACCCTGGCCAGCCCAGCAGAACCCCCTGTGCGGACAACCGCGCTTCTTCCTCGCCGTCGATGACCCAGATCTTGAGACCTGTCTCACGCAGAACCTCTTCACAGAAATCCGGGCCGTCGCTGGCATCGCGAACCGCGGCCGTGGCCACCGCGGTCAAGGGCGGCAGGTTCATCCCATGCGCCAAGTGCTGGAACCGTCGTATTGCATTCAGGGCCCGCACCCGGCCTTCGGGGTTCAATTTGCCGGTGTCCGACAGGCCAGCCCCGAGGGCGCACATGATCTTTTCGTTGTAAAAATAGGCCGGCGAACGGGCGGCGCCATCAAATACGACCAGGCGGACAGAGTTCGACCCGACATCGACCACTCCGACACGGGCCAAGGCGCGCGAACTCGGGTCGTCAAAAAGCGGGCGGCCAAATGGCCCCCAGTCAGGATTTGCGTCGGACGCAGTGTCTGGGGCGGCGGGATCCGGTTGCAGGTTCATGTATTCCCCGTCGTCTTGTGTGTGCAGGATGCGGTAAGGTGCCGTCTCGGTCAATTGCTCTGGTCCGGTCGCGGGTTTGTCATGGTTCGTCCCGCGCGCCGGAACCCTCGGGGGCACCGTCCGCCAGCAGGCGGCTGGCCAGCTGGCGGGTTAGCGGGCGGGCTTCGGTCAGTGCCATCTGGTCGAGCGCCTCGACGATCCGGGCGGCGGTGGCAAAAGAGCGGTCCATACGCTGGACCAGATACGGGATGACATCGGGTTTCGGGGTCACCTGCCTGTCGGCAAACAGTTTTGCCAGCACCGCGGCCAATAGTGCGTCGTCCGGCGGGGGCAGGCTGACGTGGTAGGCCGCCTGTGCGCGGCTTTGCAGGTCGGGCAGGCTGAGCCCCCATTGCGACGGTGCGCCCCGTCCGGTCATCATCAGCGAGTGGCCCTGGGCCAGAACCAGATTGTGCAGGTGAAACAGGGCGGCCTGAGTTGCCGGATCATCTACAATGTCCGGCACGTCTTCGACGGCGATCGGGCCAGATGCAAGTTCGGGCACGTCGGCTTCGGTCAGGTCATGTGCCTTGATGATACGCGCACCGCTTTGTGCTGCCCAGACATGCACCAGGTGGGTTTTGCCGGCCCCTGCCGGACCGGTCAGAACCAGTCGTCTGTCGGGCCATAGCGCGGGATCGTCGACCGCTGCGGCGGCCATGGCGTTTTCAGGCGATACGAAAAAGTCGTCGCGTCCGAGGGCCGCGCGCGTCGGCAGGTCGAAACTCAGTTGTCTGGGCATGGTTTCAGGTGTCCGAGTAGTCCGTCCCCTGGTAGAGGCGGCTGTGCAGGTACTTGTCGACGGCAAATCTCGCAACCACGCCAAGTGACGCGGCAACGGGTACGGCGACGAGCATGCCGACAAAGCCGAAAAGCGAACCAAACACCGACAATGCCAGCAGCAGCCATACCGGGTGCAGTCCCACCGAACTGCCGACCAGTTTGGGGGTGAGGAAGTTACCCTCGACCACCTGACCGATACCGAATACGAGCGCGACCAGCCCGATAAACGCCCAGTCGCCCCAGAACTGAAACAACGCGAGCCCGATCGCCAGGACTCCGCCGATCAGCGCGCCAAGGTAAGGAATGAACGTGACGAGGCCGGCAATCGCACCGACCACGAGCCCGAACTGCAATCCGACCGCCATCAGCGCGATGGCGTAATAGGTGCCAAGGATCAGGCAGACGGTGCCCATGCCCCGGATGAACGAGGCCAGCGTATTGTCGATTTCGCCCGCCAGCTGGCGGATGACCGGGGCATGATCGCGCGGGAGCAGGTCGCTGATCTTGGCGATCATCCGGTCCCAATCGAGCAGAAGGTAGACGGAAACCACCGGCACGATAACCAGCAGCAACACAACGTTCAGTGCGGATACGGCCGATCCCAGCACGGTTTGCAGAACCTCGACGCCCCGGCTCTTGAGCATGTCCCCGAAGGACTCCAACGCCTGGTGCGCACTCGAGTTTTGGTCCAGCAGCGACGGGAAATGCTGATTGATGAAGCCGCGAAGATCGCTGAACAGCTGGGGCATGATGTTGATCAGGTCGGCAAACTGGGTGATAAGGGTCGGAATTACCAACAGCGACATGATGACGAACACGAGAACTGACATCACGGTGATCAGCACCGTGGCCGCAACCCGCGACAGTCCCGCCCGTTCCAGCCGGTCTGCGACCGGGTCGATGAAATAGGCAATTGCACCGCCGAGGACAAAAGGTAGCAGGACATCGCCAAGCAGCCACAGCACCACGACTAAGGTCGCCAGCGCAAAGCCCCAGTATTTCAGCTGAGTATTCACCGGAAGTGCCATAGCTCTGCGCCTGCCTGTTGCTCCTGATCCTTCATCGCTCATGGTCGTCGGGCTTGCAAGAGCAGCCGTCTGGGAAAGCGTCGGGTCGTTTCCCTCTGCACTCTAAGTTGCGCAAAGGATGATTGCCTGCCCTGCGGCTTTGGCATAGATCGGGGTCCGACCCTATGCCAGTCTCAACAAATGACGCTTGACCGCCAGAAGGAAGCCCCATGCGCCTGAGCCGCTATTTCCTGCCCGTACTCAAAGAAACGCCGTCCGAGGCGCAGATTGTAAGCCACCGGCTGATGCTGCGTGCTGGCATGATCAAACAGGCCAGCGCCGGCATTTATTCCTGGTTGCCCCTGGGCCTGAAGGTTTTGCAAAACATCGAACGCATCGTGCACGAGGAACAAGCCCGGGCGGGTCACATCGCGATGCTGATGCCGACGCTGCAATCGGCTGATCTGTGGCGGGAGTCGGGCCGGTATGACGATTACGGTCAGGAAATGTTGCGGATGAAGGACCGGCACGACCGCGACATGCTGTTTACGCCGACCGCCGAGGAACTGATCACCGACATCTTTCGGTCTCATGTCAGCAGCTACAAGGACTTGCCGCTGACCATGTACCAGATCCAATGGAAATTCCGCGACGAGATCCGCCCGCGTTTCGGTGTGATGCGGGGTCGCGAGTTCTACATGAAGGATGGGTATAACTTCGACCTGACGAAGGAAGATGCGCTGCACGCCTATAACCGGCATCTGGTCAGCTATCTGCGGACCTATGAACGCATGGGCCTGCAGGCGATCCCGATGCGCGCAGATTCCGGTCCGATCGGTGGCGACGATACGCACGAATTCCTCGTGCTGGCGGACACTGGTGAATCCGAAGTCTTTTACGACCGCGAGATTACCGACCTGAAGTTCGGGGACCGCGAGATCGATTATGACAATGTCGAACAGTGTCAAGCCGTGCTGGAAGAGTTCACATCGCGGTATGCCCGGACGGACGAAACCCATGACGAGGCTCTGTTCAATCAGGTCCCCGAAGACCGCCGCCGCGTGGCGCGTGGGATCGAGGTCGGGCAGATTTTCTATTTCGGGACCAAATACTCCGAACCGTTGGGTGCCACGGTTCAGGGGCCTGACGACAAGTCTGTGCCAGTTCATATGGGTAGCCACGGCATCGGTGTCAGCCGCCTCGTCGGCGCTCTGATCGAAGCAAACCACGATGAAAACGGCATTATCTGGCCCGAGGGGGTTACACCGTTCCATTGTGGCATCGTCAATCTGAAACAGGGCGACGAAGCCGCTGATGTCGCCTGCGATCAGCTTTACAAGGCGCTTGCGGCGGCCAGATTGGAACCGTTGTATGATGATCGCAAGGAACGGGCTGGCGGCAAGTTTGCCACCATGGATCTGATCGGTTTGCCGTGGCGGATTACGGTTGGGCCGCGGGGTCTGAAGAACGGCGTCGTTGAACTGACCTCGCGCAGAACCGGAGAAAGCGAAGAGCTGACACCCGAAGAGGCCGTCCGCAAGGTGGTGGAGATCTATTCACCGCACCACGCACACGTGGCCAAACACTGGGAACCTATGGCCAAAAGGTCGTTTCACACCTGGGTCTGACATTCGTTGACTTGAGGCGGGGCGCAAGCGGCAAAGCAGTAGCGTCGGTCGGGCTGCCGATGTGATTGTCGCGAGAACCGCCATGCGAATTGCGCGGGCGCATGACCTCTGGAGGAAAGTGTGATGCTCGGACCTGACATGCCCGGACTGGCACGTGCCGCGATATGTGCGATTGGTGCACCGACTGTTGCGACCGCCCGGACCGCGCCTGCGTTGATCGCTGGCGCCCCTGCGACGCAGCCGGGAGATTTTTTCTGCTATGCGGGGTTGGCCTACTCCGGGAGCGCGATGCCGACCATTGATGTGCCGTTTCGCCGCGACATTCCGGCAGCAACCCGGAAAGAGCTCTTGGCCTGCGTCCGGTCCGAGAACGGGTAGTCATTGGTCTGGGTTGGTGCCAACCTGGAGCGACCGGGAACGGTTTTGCGGGTGGGCAAGTCGTTCGATAAGAGTTCAGTCCGGTGTGCGGGGCAGGCCCGAGGTATGCAACTCTCCCCGTCCGGTATCACGGTCTGTTCGTCGGGCAACCGGTCTTCCCAGCCGCACGACCAGTTCGCGCAGGCTGATGCCCAAAGATTGGAGTGAACACACAGGCGCCCCTGTGTGCTGATCCGTCAGGCATAAGGTTCCATGGCGAAATGCCAGAACATAGCCGTTGGCCTGCAGAGCCTCGCATAACGCGGGCCAACTGCTGGCGCGGTTCAGGATCGGCAACAGCCAACCACGCATCAACGACGCGGATTCACAATCTAGTACCGTGTGAAATGGTTCGGCAGGGCGAATGCCGGAGACGGCGGTTGACTTGGCGACGTCATGTTCCGCTCTCATGATCTCCTCCGTGATCGGTTCAAAGTGTGACAAGCCGCTATACGCGCCGGGTTTTTGCGATGTCGAAAGCTTCTCAAACGATGGACACAATCCAAAGTGCAATCGCCCCGAACGCGAAATTGATGGTTAATTTGTGCCGGATCAAAATGACAGTGGCGGCGCGTTTCGGCGATTGTTGACCAGATGAAACACCCGCTGAGGGGCACCTATGACCGCCGGGTGCGCGCGCGCCCAACAGCATTCTGCGCTTGACCACTTGCCTGCAAACCCTCAGGTTTCGGCCAAAAGAGCAGGAGCCGGAATGGCCAAATCTCCCGCCCCCTTTGCGCAGTTTGAATGGATGATCGCCTGGCGCTACCTGCGCGCCCGCCGAGCCGAAGGCGGGGTCAGCGTCATGACCTGGATCAGCCTGGTCGGAATCGCGCTTGCGGTCTTTGCCTTGGTCTCGACATTGGCGATCCGCGAGGGGTTGCGCGCCGATTTCATCAAACAAATGCTGGGGGCGAACGCGCATGTCGAGGTGCACATGCGTCCGCAACTCACCGACGGGCGGCCGGGAGATCATCTGATCCGCGACTATGCAGATGTCGCCGGTCGACTCGAGGCGTTGGAGGGCGTCGTTGACGCCGCGCCCCTTGTCAGGGCGCAGGTCATGGGCAGCTTTCGTGGCCGCAACGCGCCGGTGGATGTCTACGGGATCACGCTTGACGACCTGATGGACTATCCTCTGGTCGCGGCCCCAGAAACAGCTACGGGCGATTTGACGCGGCTGAACGATGGGGTCGCTCTGGGCAGCGCGCTGGCGCGGCAACTGTCTGTCGGTGTCGGTGACCGCGTCAAGTTCATCTCGCCGGACGGCGTCAAGACCGCTCTGGGCACCTCGCCCCGGATATCGGCCTATGAGGTGGTCTATGTGTTTTCCTTCGATCAGGGGCTGATCGACCGGACGCGTGCCTATCTGCCGCTGACCGAGGCACAGTCGTTTTTCAACAAAGAAGGCGGTGTCGACCAGATCGACGTGCTGGTGCGTGAACCGGAAAAAGTTCAAACGCTTGTCGCTTCGATCGAGGCTGCCGCCGGGCCGCGCGCCTATGCCTGGACATGGCAGGACCAGTTTGGCGACATGCTGCGCGCACTGAAGCTGCAGGACAACGCAATCTTTGTCGTGCTGGCCATTCTGGTCCTGATTGCCGCGCTGAATATCGTGTCCGGGCTGATCATGCTGGTCAAGAACAAAGGGCGCGACATCGGCATCCTGCGAACCGTCGGTCTGAGCGAAGGCTCGGTGTTGCGCGTATTCTTCCTGTGCGGCGCGCTGGTCGGGACCTGCGGCACCGTTCTGGGTGTCATTCTGGGTATCGTGTTCTCGCTGAACATTGAGTCCGTCTACACATTGGTGAATTCGTTGTCTGGCGACGGGGTGCAGCGGCTGGAGGCGAACGGTTTCATCTTTCCCTCGGCGAAACTCACGGTAGGGGATGTCGCGGCATCAGCGGGGCTAAGCATCGCGCTGAGTTGGCTGATCACCTTCTTTCCGGCCCGACGGGCGGCGCGGATGAACCCGGTAGAGGCTCTGCGCTATGAGTGATCCGGTTCTGAGTCTCAGCGCGATTGCCAAGACCTACAATGCCGGGCTGCCGGGCGAGGTGCGCGTCCTGCAAGGGATCGACCTGAACATCTCTCCGGGCGAAGTGGTCGCCCTGGTTGCGCCGTCCGGTGCGGGGAAATCGACATTGCTTCACATTGCAGGCCTTCTGGATACACCAGACGCGGGCAAGGTCAGGATCGGCGGACAGGACATGACCGGCAAGAGCGACCGGGCGCGCACGGCTGTCCGACGCCGCGATGTCGGTTTCGTCTACCAGTTCCATCATCTTCTACCTGAGTTCACGGCGGCAGAGAATGTGGTCTTGCCGCAACTGGCGAACGGCGTTTCGGCCTTGGCGGCAAATGAGCGGGCGCTGGATTTGCTGGACCGTGTGGGCGTTGCTTCGCGTGCTGCTCACCGTCCGGCGGCCTTGTCGGGCGGCGAACAGCAACGGGTGGCGTTTTGCCGGGCTTTGGCGAATTCGCCGCGTCTGCTATTGGCGGACGAACCGACAGGGAACCTGGATCCGGCGACTTCGGACCAAGTGTTTGGTGCATTGATGGATCTGGCGCGGGATACCGGTTTGTCGGCCCTGATCGCCACCCACAACCACGCGCTGGCGGACCGGATGGACCGGGTGCTGCGGCTGAACAGCGGGCAATTGGCGGAATGACCGGCGTGATCCCTTCGCCGGTCTGGCGGCGCCAATCGGCTTGATCTGGATCATGGCGCAACCTCAGTCACTGCAGGAGCCTGAAATCAACGCGGTAAAGGACATGAGAGCGATGCTGAAACGCCTGACGCTGTTTCCATTTGCTTTGTTGGCGGGATTGGGCGCCTGTTCGGGTGCTGCGCCCCCGTCGGGCAACGTTCTGTACCGGCAGAACTGTGTGGCCTGCCATGGTGCGGGTGGCGCGGGGGACGGCCCGCTGGCGACCGATCTGCCGGTCCCGCCTGCAAACCTGCGCGGGCTGGCGGCTGCGAATGGCGGCGAATTTCCGGCGGAGGATGTGATGGCCACGATTTATGGCTATCGTGGCAAGGAATCCAAAGGATTGATGCCGGCGTTCGGGGGCATTCTGGACAGTCCGGAAACCATGTGGACAGCGCCGGACGGTCGCGAGGTGACAATACCCTCGGCATTGGTGATGCTGGCGGAGTATCTTGAAACGTTGCAGGATCACTGAGGTCGGGGCGACAGAAAAGGACAAGGTGCATGAAGATGAAAACGAGCGTGCTGATATTGGCGCTTTTGACCGGGGCCGGGACGGCGTTGGCGCAGGATACAGAGACCGGAGCCGGTCTCTACAGGGTGCATTGTGCGACATGTCATGGGATCGATGCGACAGGGCAGGGGCCCATGGCGGGTGTCCTCGTCATAAAACCGGCCAACCTAAAGCGGTTGAAAACCGAAAATGGCGGCGTGTTCCCCACCGAACGGGTGGTCAAACGGATCGACGGACGCGACCCGCTGGTCAGTCATGGCAGTCCAATGCCGATCTACGGCCATTTCTTCGAGGGCAGGGATAAGGCAATCAAAGCTCCCAGTGGGCAGCCGATCATGACCAGCGAGCCGATCATCGATCTGCTGGCCTACTTGCAGTCTATCCAGGTGGAATAACATGGTTCGAGCATATTTCGGCGTGTGTCTGGGGGTCGCCCTGACAGGGTTGGCCGGCTGTATCCAGAGCGGGATGCCCGGCCCGGATGAGGGGGCGGTCTTGTTCGCTGACAACTGTACGGCCTGCCATGGCTACCGTGCCGAAGGTGGTGAGCTGATCGGCGGGCAGGTGGCGCCTGATCTGACTGGCATTGCAGCCCGCAACGATGGCGTGTTTCCGCGCACCCAGGTGCTGAGCCAGATAGACGGTTATGGCAAGGGCAAGGTGTCGTCGGACATCATGCCCGAGTTCGGCGCGCTGCTGGATGGCGAATTGGTTCCGGTTGACATTGACGGAACTCTGACACCGACTCCGCGACCGCTGGCGGCTCTGCTCGCCTACCTCGAAAGTATTCAGGTGGACGAGCTTTAATCGCAGATCCCAGTCAGTTCAGCATCTTTCCACGGCAGATAGACACTGTATTCGCGCTTGCTCTGCGGCAGGTCCGAGATCGGAAAAGCGTCCGCCAGCATCGTGTGCAGGCGCTGGGTGCGGGCGGCCTTGGGCGCCAATGCTCGACAGCAGACATATTCTTCCACGATGGCGCCCTGTTGCTCAAATCCATAGCTCAGCAAATCGGGTGCGCCGTCCAGATCGAACAGATAGGGGTCGTCGCTCTGATTGTGCTCGGCAGCGGCGCGTAGGGGGTGATACCCCGTTACAGAGCGGTTTTGCCATTGCCAGACGTGTGTCAGCTCATGCGCCAGCAGCATGGCCTCGATCAGGTACAGCCTCTCTGGGTAGCCGGGCATGTAGTTCGGTGTATACCAGTCCTTGCTGAAGTAGACCGAGTTGAAAAGCGCGACGGCCGCAGGCTTGGTGGTGACGATCTCATCGCGGGCGGGCGGCAGGATCAGTTCACGGCAGGTCACGCGTGGTCTCGGTTTGCGGTGAAAGGTGACACTGCCCACCGGCGCGCCCTTGACCAGACGTACCCGGCTGGTGTCCACTGCGTCGCCGTGAATGGAAGCAGCAAAGGCCCGCTCGCTGTCGGTCAGG
>JBFHMM010000051.1:0-18584 GCA_041594355.1 Paracoccaceae bacterium
CCGTGCAGTACGCGGTCGACCAGTTGAGCCAGGGCCGCACGACGCTGATCGTGGCACACCGGCTGGCCACGGTGAAGAAGGCTGACCGGATCGTGGTGCTGGAAGAAGGCCGGATCGTGGCCACCGGTACCCACGATCAGCTGGTGGCCGAAGATGGGCTTTATGCCAGGTTGGCCAGGCTGCAGTTCACCGACGGCGCTGTTTAAGGTCACCCCACGAATCAGACCGACCGGTCTAACGCGGCGTTGGGTGGCCTGACGTCAGCCTCTGACGCGCTTGCGTGACGGGGCGTTTCCTTTCATTTTAAGGGGGAGGATCAAACAAGACTCGCCCACGGGCGAAGAGGGAGGATGCGGACATGGGCTTCGCAGGGATGGAAGACCGCGCGGCGATTGAAGCCGAGGCGGCATGGGAAGAACGCGATCTGCCGGTCACTTTGCACCAGATGCTGTCGGGCACCGCGAAGAAGTACCCTAACAACAACGCGATCAGCTACCAGATCTTTTCCGGCCCCGACGACAAGGCCGAAACCTTTACCTGGTCGGAGTTGCTGGGCAAGGTGAACCAGGCCGCGAACCTGTTCCGGTCGCTGGGCGTCAAGGAGAATGACGTCGTCGCTTATATCCTGCCGAACTGTAACGAAGCGGTGATCACCCTGCTGGGTGGTGCCGTGGCCGGTATCGCGAACCCGATCAATCCGCTGCTGGAGCCGGAACAGATCGCGTCGATCCTGCGAGAGACAAAAGCCAAGGTCGTCGTGACGCTGAAATCATTCCCCAAGACCGACGTCGCCCAAAAAGTGGCAGAGGCGGTGCGCCATGCGCCGGGCGTCAATACGGTGCTTGAGGTCGATCTGAACCGCTATGTCACGCCGCCAAAATCCTGGATCATCCCGCTGATCCGACCAAAGAACGAAAACAAGGCCGAACTGGCCCACGCCGATTATATGAACTTCAACAAGAGCCTGGCCAAGCAACCGACGACCCTGACGTTCGAAGATGCGAAACAGGACCGCGTCGCGTTTTATTTCCATACCGGCGGCACCACCGGTATGCCGAAAGTGGCGCAGCACAAGTATTCGGGCGTCATTTATAACGGCTGGGTGGGCGGAACGCTGCTTTATACGGCCGAAGATAACGTGATCTGTCCGTTGCCGCTGTTCCACGTCTTTGCCTGCCATGTGATCCTGATGGCCGCCGTTGCCTCAGGTGCGCATGTGGTGTTCCCGACACCACAGGGCTATCGCGGTGAGGGGGTGTTCGAAAACTTCTGGAAGCTGATCGAACGCTGGAAGATTACCTTTATCATCACCGTGCCGACGGCGATTTCGGCCACCATGCAGGTGCCCGTGAATGCCGATATCAGTACGGTGAAGACCGCGTTTTCCGGCTCGGCGCCGCTGCCGGTGGAGCTGTTCAAACGGTTCGAGAAGACCACCGGCGTGACCATCGTCGAAGGCTACGGGCTGACGGAGGCGACCTGTCTGGTGTCGTGCAACCCGGTAGACGGCGAAAAGAAGATCGGCTCGATCGGGATTCCGTTCCCCTATACGGATGTGCGGATCATAAAGGGCACGCAGGACGGGCCTGAGGACTGCGCGGTGGATGAAATCGGCGAGATCTGTATCTCGAACCCGGGGATCTATGCGGGCAATACCTATACCGAGGCCGAGAAGAACCTGGATCTCTACTATCACGACAAATACCTGCGCACAGGAGATCTGGGGCGGGTGGATGCGGATGGGTACCTGTGGATCACAGGCCGTGCCAAGGACCTGATCATTCGCGGCGGTCACAACATCGACCCCGCCGAGATCGAGGAGGCGCTGCTGGGGCACGAGGCCGTCGCCTTTGCCGGCGCCATCGGCCAGCCGGATGCCCACGCCGGCGAGGTGCCCTGCGCCTTTGTCGAACTGGTCGCCGGCAAGACCGCCACCGCCGAGGAACTGGTGGAATACTGCCGAATCCATGTGCACGAGCGCGCCGCGCGTCCGAAGCATGTGACGATTCTGGACGAACTGCCCAAGACCGCCGTCGGCAAGGTGTTCAAGCCGGACCTGCGGAAACACGCGATAACCCGCATTTACAACGGGGCGCTGGAAGAGGCCGGCGTGCAGGCGCGCGTCGAATCGGTGATCGACGACAAAAAACGTGGTCTCGTAGCTCAACTGCGTCGGAATGGCGCCGATGAACAGGACGTGGCCAAGGTGCTGGGAGGCTTTGTGCGCCCGTGGGAGTGGGCCGCGTAAACGACCAGGGGGGGACCTGTCCCGGACCATGACCCGGTGATCAATACCGAGACCTGGGCCTTTTCCGTCACATCTGGTCTTTGACGACGGGGCGCAGACCTCGGGCGGCGTGGCTGACAGCGGCAACTCGGGTAGCCGGATCGGGTTGTGGCTGAAACGGCCAGCGGGAGCGGGTGGACTTTCCTTCAACTTTGAAACGGCGCTGGGGTTTTCGGGGCCAACACCGAAACCCAAAGCCAGTCGCTGGCGGATTGGGACTGGAGCCGCAACGACATCCGCAAGGTCGAGGCCATCTGGCAAGCCGCCCGCTTTGGCACCTTCTATGCCGGGCAGGGCAGCATGGCCAGCGACGGGGTGGCGAATGTCGGTGGTGTCCTAGGTGGGAATTCCCGATACTGCGGGCTCGTTTCTTCTGCGGACTGAACTGCGGCCGCTGTCGCTGGACAGCGTGGCGCAGGCATTTCCGAATTTTACGGATGGAGGCAGCGGCTGCGGCTGTGCTCTGACAGCCCCTCCATACGCGGGTTCGTGCTGTCGGATTCCGCGGGCGAACAGGTTTGTCCAACATCAGCCTGACCCGGGACAGCGACATCACCCGGCGTCACAACCTGGGAACGGAGACGTTTAAGGTCGCGGCGGCGGGCGGATACACATGGGTCGACCGACAGACGTGGAGCAACAACCGCACTGCGATCGGGTCGGCCAGCGTGGTTCACAATCACACCGGCATCTGTTTCACGATGTCTGCCGGAACGCGGGTTACGGTGGGCAACCACCGTTATTTCAGGTTGGGGTGCAAGTATGGCCGGGCTCCCGGATCGGGCCGTTTTCGGTCTCGGCCGGCTATCACGCGGCCAACAACATGGCGTCGCCGGGGTCGCGGTTCGAATCCTATGGCTTCGGGCTGCTGCAACGGTTCTCCAACCCCCGGTTGAGGGATGCCTGGACCTGCGCCGGTCTGATGTTCCCGACAGTTTTCCGTTCAGGTACCTGACTGCCTATTCGGTTCTGGCAGGCGCGCGCTGAAAGGTCTGACGATATCACAACGCCGTGAGCGTTGAAGCCCGGCAACAGCGGCGGAGTGTTGTAGCGCGCGGCCGAGATAGGGTTTGGACCGCGCCGGGCGCCCGGCTACGATGGCGGCAAGAACCAGCCGCGTTGCTACTATATGCGGCAGATAGATTGAGAGAGCAGGCATGAAACAGAAATTCCTCCCGAAACGGGCGGCGCTGTGCGTGGTCGCCGGTGCGCTGATCGCATCCTCGCCGGCACTGGCCGACCTGAGCTATGACAACGGGTCCGGCGGGACCGCTTTGTTCTACGGGCAATTCAACCCGGCGTGGCAATCGTTCGACGACGGCGTCCAAAGCTATGATGATCTCGTCGACAACGCCAATTCCAACAGCCGCGTCGGATTTTGGCTGCGCCAGGCCTACGCCAGTGGAACGCTGTCGTTCAATTTCGAAACCGCGCTGGGTTTCCGGCAGTCCTCGCAGGTGGCCCAGGGGGTTACCCCAAAGGGGATCAACTGGCAGCGGACCAGTATCCGTAAAGTCGATTTCTCGTACAAGTCGGACAGTTGGGGCAGTATCTCTATCGGTCAGGGCAGCGTGGCCAGCGACGGCGCGGCGGAGGTGGACTTGTCCGATACCGCTATTGTCACCTATTCCTGGATCGCGGGGGATGCAGGGGCGTTCCGCTTCCGGACTGCCGCAGGTGCCTTGACGAACCGCACCATCGGCGCGGCAATGCCGAACTTTGACGGCGGGCGGCGCGGACGCATCCGGTATGACACACCCAGCTTTGGCGGGTTCTCGGTCGCCGTCGCCTATGGCGAGGAAGTCCTGGCCCAGAACGCGAATTTCTCTACCACGAACATCGCGCTGCGCTACAGCGGCGAGGTCGCGGGCTGGAAGATGCAGGGCGCGGTGGCCTATGCCGACATCGAGCCGGCCGTGTCGGCGGACCGGCAAGATACCATCGGATCGTTCAGCGCGCTGCACAACTCGGGGTTCAGTGCCACCCTGGCCTTTGGCAAACGCAATGAGCAGGCCGGGGCTACCTGCGCCAACGGTTGCAGCTATGGCTATGCCAAGCTCGGCTATCAGGCCGACTGGTTCGCCGTCGGCAAAACCGCGCTGTCAATCGACTACTATAGCAGCAGCGACACCACCGTGGCCGGTTCGGACGCCAGCACGGTCGGCATCGGCGCGGTGCAGAAGTTCGACAAACAGCGGATCGAAGCCTACCTGGGCTATCGCGAATACAGCCTGACCGAACCGGGGGTCTCCTATCGCGATTCCCAGTCCGTGCTTATGGGCGCGCGCTGGAAATTCTGAACTGGCTGTCACGGACAGGTCGAAACGCGCCCCGGATCCGGGGTGCGTTTCGCGTTTGGGGGCCGGATTGACCGGAACCGGGTTAGATCGGGCGGTTTGGCCCGCAATGCCTCTTGCGCAGGCGGGGCGGGACACATAGAAGGCGTCAAATTTGCTTGTGGCGCGCCATTTGCGCGCCCTGAACCGTATGGGGAATACTGATGCAGGTCACCGAGACTCTGAACGAAGGTCTGAAACGCGCCTACGCGATCACCGTTACAGCAGCCGAGCTGGACGAGAAGGTCAACGAAAAGCTGGTCGAGGCGCAGCCGGAAGTCGAGATGAAGGGCTTTCGCAAGGGCAAGGTGCCGATGGCGTTGCTGAAAAAGCAGTTTGGCCAGCGCCTGCTGGGCGAAGCCATGCAGGAAACCATCGACGGTGCGATGAACAAGCACTTTGAAGACAGCGGCGACCGCCCCGCCATGCAGCCCGAGGTCAAGATGACCAACGAGGACTGGAAGGAGGGTGACGACATCAACGTCGATATGACCTACGAGGCGCTGCCCGAGATCCCCGAAGTCGACCTGAAGTCGATTTCTCTGGAAAAGCTGGTGGTCAAGGCGGACGACGCTGCGGTCGAAGAAGCGCTGGCCAGCCTGGCCGAAACAGCGCAGGACTTCAAAGCCCGCCGCAAAGGGTCCAAGGCCAAGGACGGCGACCAGGTGGTCATGGACTTCCTCGGCAAGGTCGATGGCGAAGCCTTTGAAGGCGGCGCGGGCGACGACTATCCGCTGGTGCTGGGCTCCAACAGCTTCATCCCTGGCTTTGAGGATCAACTGGTCGGCGTGAAGGCCGAAGAAGTCAAGGACGTGACGGTGACCTTCCCCGAGGACTATGGTGCCGAGGACCTGGCCGGTAAGGAAGCCGTGTTCACCTGCACCATCAAAGAGGTCAAGGAACCGGTTGCCGCCGAGATCAACGACGAGCTGGCGGAGAAATTTGGGGCCGAGGATCTGGCCGCACTGAAGACCCAGATCGCCGAGCGTCTGGAAGCCGAATACGCCGGTGCCGCCCGTGCCGTGGTAAAGCGTAGCCTGCTGGACAAGCTGGACGAGATGGTGTCGTTCGACCTGCCGCCGTCGCTGGTCGAGGCCGAAGCCGGCCAGATCGCGCATCAGCTTTGGCACGAGGAAAACCCCGAAGTGCAAGGCCACGATCATCCCGAGATCGAGACCACCGAAGAACACACCAAACTGGCCGAGCGCCGCGTGCGCCTGGGCCTGCTGCTGGCCGAACTGGGCCAGAAAGCCGAGGTTGAAGTCACCGATGCCGAGATGACCCAGGCCATCATGAACCAGGCGCGCCAGTACCCCGGTCAGGAACGCCAGTTCTTTGAGTTCGTGCAGCAGAACGCCCAGATGCAGCAGCAGATGCGCGCGCCGATCTTTGAGGACAAGGTCGTGGACTATGTTCTGGAACTGGCCGAGGTCACCGAGAACGAGGTCTCCAAGGAAGACCTGCAGAAAGCTGTCGAGGCACTGGAAGAGGAATAATCCTTCTTTCCCAGCGAAAACTGACTCAGCGAAAATTGGCTGCCCAGACCGGGCGGCCTTTTTTTAGGTTTTTTGCCAGATTTTTCGGATCAACTTCGAATGTGATGAAAGCGAAATCGGAAATCTGCCTGCAAATGTATGTTGTGATGTAGCATTCGGGCAGAGTTTGAGAGAGTAACGATGACAAAGAACTGTTGGCCGAGTTCATCGACACATTCTGGTTGGTTCTGGGGGGCTGCGGCAGCGCGGCCCTGACGACGGGGTTGCCGATATCGGCATCGCCGGGCGCGGCGGCAGTTTTGCATTTGGCCTGACGGTGCTGACGAGGGCCTATACCGTCGGCCACATCTCTGGCGGGCATTTCAACCCTGCGGTCACGCTGGGTCTGGTGACTTGCAGGCGTCATGACGGCAAGGAACTGCTGCCCTACCGAGCCGCGCAGGTGGTGGGTGCCGTGGCAGTGGCGGTGAGCCTTTATGTCATTGCTTCGGGCGCGGAGGGATTTGCCGGCACCGGCGGGTTCGCGACCAACGGCTATCATGAGTTGTCTCGACAGGGCTATTCGATGACGGCTGTTCTGGTGACAGAGGTCGTCATGACGGCGGTGTTCCTGATAATCATCCTCGGCGCGACGTCCTGCGGTGCCCAGGCGGGCTTTGCGCCCATCGTGATCGGTCTAGGGCTGACGCTGGTCCACCTGATCTCGATCCCGATCAACAATATATTCGTCAAACCGGCGCGATCGACCGGCGTGGCGCTGTTTGCCGAAACCGCTGCACTGGGGCAGCTCTGGCTGTTCTGGGTTGCGCCGCTGGTTGGCGCCGCACCGGGGGGCGGTCATCTGGAAGGCGATGACCACCGACAACTGACCGTCGGCGCGGCGGGCCGGGGGCTGGCCGCCGCGATCCGACCGTATCAGATCAGGCCGGTTTCCTTGAGGAGTCCGCGTTTCTTGGCTTCGTAATAAAATCCGCGGGCGTACCAGCCGACGGCCTTATCGTAATTGCCATCCGAGACCATCCACGCACCACGCAGGTATTTGACAGCGAATTCCAGATTTGTGTCCGCATTCAGCAGGTCGGCGGCCTGTCCCCGAAACCCCATGCCGCGTGCGGTTTTGGGGTGAATCTGCATTAGCCCGTAGTAGGGGCCGTTGCGTGCCTCGGGGCGATGGGTGCTCTCGCGGATCACCACACGCTGGACCAGATCGCGCGGCACATCGTAGTGGTCGGCCCATTTGTTGATCTTGACGCGCAATTCGGGCGTTTCGTTGGGGTAAAGCGGCGGGTTGAAGGCAGAGCTGCGGCTGACAGCAGACCGTCTGCTGCAGGCGGATGCAAGCAGCAGGGCACCGATTTGCAATGTTATGACTCGACGGGTGACAAGGGCCATTCGGGCTCCAGTTTAGGCTGTGTCGTTTGCAGGGAGTGTATGCGGACCGGCGGCGGTCCGGGCAAGCCGGCGAGGCCGCCCTGCGCGGCCTTTTGCCGAGGGTCCGGGGCAAAAACAGCGGTGGGGCGGTTGCGCCGGCAGCCCCATGGCACACAGTACAGCCAATCAGAGGTTTCTCCGGGGAGAGAGACATGGGCCACACGACATTCACACGCGGCGAGTTTGCAGCCTTCCGCGCCAATAACCGGCTCGGCGCCATGCAGATGCTGAACCTGGTGCGGCGGCGCGACGTGGCCCGGTACGAAGACGGGCGCGACAACACCTAAGCCAGCGCCGAGGCCTGTACCGCCTACAGCCGCGTAATCGGGCCGTTGTTTCAGCGTCTGGGGGGCGGATTGTCTGGCGCGGCGCGCTGGAGCAGGTTTTGATCGGCCCGGCTGTGAGCATTGGGATCTGTGTTTTATCCCCGAATACGACTCGCCCGATGCTTTTGCGAACATGGCCAAGGATCCCGAGTACCGCCAAGCGGTGGCGCATCGGCAGGCCGCCGTCCAGGATTCGTGGCTGATCCGGCTGGCGCCGCTGCCGCTGGGCGACGGATTCTTTGGCGGTTACAACGTTCGGCCATTTACCTGAATCATATCGTGACACGAAAATCCCGAGAACGCCGAAGGCGTGGCAGGGTGTTCGTGTCTCAAGTTTAAGGCCGGGCGCTTTAGGGCCGGAGCAGGCCCGCGCGGCGCGCAAAGAAAAACCGGCGCCGCGGGGCGCCGGTTGGCAATGGTCTGGAGCGCGGAAGAACTGGATCAGGCGGGCTGATCGTCTTCCGGGGCTTGCGCACCTTCGGCAGCGGGGGCCAGATCGTCGTCGTCGGACGCGGCGGTGCCGATGTCGTCGAACAGTTCCGCGATTTCGAATTCGGCCTGAGCCTCTTCTTCGGCGGCCAGTTCCTGAATCGACTTGCCTGAAGCCTGAAGTTCGGCTTCTTCGGCCGAGCGGGCAACGTTCAGCTTGATTTCGACCTGCACTTCGGGGTGCAGCACGACCGAAACACTGTGCAGGCCCAATTCCTTGATCGGGTTGATCAGGACAACCTGCTTGCGGTCGACCGAGAACCCGCCTTCGGTGGCGACTTCGGCGGCGTCACGCGGCGTGACCGAGCCATAGAGCGATCCGGCGTCGGACGCGGAACGAATCACCACGAACTGCTGACCGTCCAAACGCTCGGCCAGGGCTTCGGCTTCTTTCTTGGTTTCGAGGTTGCGGGCTTCCAGCTGGGCTTTTTGCGCCTCGAAGGAAGCAACGTTGGCGTCGGACGCGGTCAGCGCCTTGCCCTGCGGCAGCAGGAAGTTGCGCGCGAACCCGGGCTTGACGTCGACGACGTCGCCCATCTGGCCCAGCTTGGCAACACGTTCGAGAAGGATAACTTGCATCTGTCTGGCTCCTTACTTCACTGCGTAGGGCAGCAGGGCGAGGAAACGCGCACGCTTGATGGCCCGGGACAGTTCGCGCTGTTTCTTGGCGGAAACGGCGGTGATCCGCGAGGGCACGATCTTGCCGCGTTCGCTGATGTAGCGCTGCAGCAGGCGGGTATCCTTGTAGTCGATTGCAGGTGCATTGTCGCCCGAGAACGGGCAGACCTTGCGGCGGCGGAAAAACGGTTTTGCAGCCATGTCTTAGTGTCCTTTCTTCAGGTGACTATCAGCGACGCTCGCGACGGCCTTCACGCTCGTCACGCTTTTGCATCTGGACCGAGGGGCCTTCCTTGTGCTCGTCGACCTTGATGGTCAGAACGCGCATCACGTCGTCGTGCAGGCGCATCAGACGTTCCATTTCCTGGACGGCCGGTGCCGGTGCGTCGGTGCGCAGAAAGGCATAATGCCCCTTGCGGTTCTTGTTGATCTTGTAGGCCATCGTCTTGACGCCCCAGTATTCGTGATCAACCAGCTTGCCGCCGTTGTCGGACAGCACGGTGCCGAAATGTTCGATGAGCCCTTCGGCCTGCGTGTTCGACAGGTCCTGGCGGGCGATCATGACATGCTCATAGAGTGCCATGTGTACTCCTGTTTCTATCAAGGCGCATTTCAAAGGTGGGGCCAGATTCCTTTCGCGGCCCCGCCACGAGAGACTGCGCGGTACGGTTGGTTTGCGAAAGGATGGCCCGATATACACGCTTGGGCCCAGGGAACAAGCCCCCTGAGCGATTGTGCCGGTCCCATATCGCGTTGCCCGGCAATTTCCGCGCTATCGCCGCATTTCTGACGCTTTGTTAACCATTATGGCAGGGGACAAAGCCGGGCGCAGTCCGGTGCAGATGCAGCTTGCGACGGGACAGATCAAGATGACCGCAGTTCAACACAAGACCATGCAACCCGGCGTGTCGCTTCCAAGCTTCGACGATGCGATGCCATTGTTGATCGGGTTCAAGCCCAACTGGCATGTCCGCGTGGTAATTTTTCGCGTGGTCGGAACCGCTCTGGTGCTGGGGGCCGCCGGGATGTGGCTGATGCCGGGCAGCCAGGGCGCCGCGGACCTTGTGCTGATGAAACTGGGCATGTCTGTGTTCTTTCTGTTCTGCGGTCTCGCACTGCTGATGATAAACCATGCCGACAACCAGCCGGACGCCTATTTCGACCCGATCCGCCGCGAAGTGCGCATCCTTAAAAAGTGCAATCGCGGGCGTCCGCGGACGGTGCTGCGCCGCAGCTACGACAGCATCGGCAGCGTCCGTTTCGAAGATCACACGGTCGAGCTGTTCGGCATGGACGGCAGCCGGCTTATGGAGTTGCCCATGGAAAACGCCGAAATCCGCCACGCGCTGCGGATGCAGCTCTGCGGTCAGACCAATATCTCCAATTGACCGCCATACCGGTCTGACATCTCGGCAGGGTCTGTGTTCAGTTGAACACAGACCCTGTTGGTTTTTTGAGACTTGTTTCGCCGCGCTGCGGCTTCAATGTCTTGGGCACAGAAACCTTCATCTTTACGGAGACTTGCCCATGAAATCCTTCTTGTTCGCTGCCGCCTTTGCCGCGATGGCCACTGGTGCCCACGCGGCATCAGAAACCTATGTATTGGACTCCAGCCACAGTCAGATCGTGTTCAACTACAACCATCTGGGATACTCGACGACCTACGGGATGTTTTCGGGTTTCCAGGGCGAAATACAGTTCGATCAGGACAACCCGGCGGCCTCCAGCGTGACCGTGTCGATGCCGGCCAAATCCATGTTGACCGGTTGGGAAGAGCGGTTCGCGCATTTCATGTCCGGTGATTTCTTTGGTGCTGATGAAAATGAACTGATTACCTTTGCCTCCACCGAGATCGAGGTGACGGGCGACAATACCGCCAAGATCACCGGCGATCTTACAATGAACGGCGTGACCAAGCCCGTTGTGCTGGATGCCAAGCTGAACCAGGCGGGCGAACATCCGATGGCCAAGCAACCCTGGGCCGGGTTTGACGCCACCACAACGGTCAAGCGGTCCGACTTCGACATGGGCATGTTCGCGCCCTACGTCAGCGATGAGGTCCAGATCATGATTTCCGTCGAGGCGATGAAGGATGAGAAGTCCGGCAGCTGAGCCAGCCCGGCAACACATAGGAAAGGCCGCGCGCTGGAACGAGCGTGTGGCCTTTTTTGTTGCTCAGCCGCCGGGTCAGGACCGGCTGGCAGTGAGCGCGACCACGACATCGACCCCGAACCCCAGCGTCGCGGCATCGGTGACAGCGGCGCCGACACCGAAGTCCATGCGATCCAGCTGCAATTGACCGGTCATTTTGGCGTTTTCGCCATCCAGGGTCAGTTCAAACGGCATGTGCACGGGCACGGTCTGATCGCGGATCGTCAACGTTCCGTTGGCCAGATACCCCCGGGCGGTCTTTTCGAGGTCGGCGGAAAAGATCGCAGTCGGGAAAGCGGCGGCGTTGAAGTAATCCGGTCCCATCGCCTGATCTGTCACCGAGCCCAGCGTCAGCGAGGCGATGTTCACGACTACGTCGACCTGACCGGCAGGGCCGGGTTCGGAGGGATCTTCGAAGGTGATCGCAGCGGTCCAGTCGGCGAATTGCCCGGATACCGGACTGCCCAGTTGCGTCACGGTGATGCCGAGGCTGCCGTCTGTCACCGTCCATCCGGCAACGCCGGGTGACGGAGCGATGTCCAGCGGGGCCTGTGCGGCGGCGGGGGCGCTGGTGTGGCCAAACAGGCCAGAGCCGGCAGCCACAACAATTGCCACGCCCCAGATCGCCAGCGCGGCCAAGGGCGGTATCAGGGATGTGTGCTGCTTTGGCGGCTGCGGCGTTGCGCCGCCGCCGGGAAGCATCCGACGCAAGGTGGCGTCCCGGTCCACCACGTGATGTTTGAGGGCTCCGGCGATGTGCAGCACCACGGCTGCCAGCAACACCCGCTGCAGCACCAGGTGCAGTCCTGCCATAAGCTCGGCAAACCCCTCGCTCTTGGGGACAAAGGGCAGCGTCTGGCCAAAGGGCCAACGAATCGGCGCAAAACCGGTGGTGGCTGCGTGGTGCAGCCAGCCGCTGAGTGGCACCAGCAGGATCGACCCGTAGAGCAGCCAATGGACTGTTTCGGCCAGCGTCGCCTCGATCCGGTTCTCGGCGTTCAGCAGCCCCGGCCGCGGCTGGGTCAGGCTCCAGCCGACGCGCAGCAGCGCAATGGCAAAGACCGCCATGCCCAGTGTTTTGTGCGCGGAGAACAGCACCACAGTCCGGGCGATCTGCGCCTCGGAAACCGAGGCGGCGGGGTCACGGAGACCTTCGGCCATTGCATTAGCGATCATCCCCAGCGGAAACAGGGCCAGGATCAGAACGGCGGTGCTCCAGTGAAACAGCTTGGCCAGCGCGCCATAGCTGCGTGTGGTGTTGGTCAGGGACATCTCGGGCTCCGCTTGGTTGGGTTGACCCCATAGCTATTCAAGTGGATGCGTGGAACAATAGTCTGGGGCGCACAACAGTCGTGCGCCAGAACGCGTGACCATCGCGAACCGCCATCCGGGTTGTATGGCGGACGGTCGCGGTCTAAACCTCTCGAAATCCAAGATCAAAGAGGGCCTGATGACACTTGCATTCGTTTTTCCCGGACAGGGCGCCCAAACCATTGGCATGGGAAAGGCGCTGGCCGATGCCTATCCTCAGGCTCAGGCGGTTTTCGACGAGGTCGACGAGGCGTTGGGCGAAAAGCTCAGCACGCTGATCTGGGAAGGGGACATCGCCGAGCTGACCCTGACCCAGAACGCGCAGCCGGCGCTGATGGCAACCTCGATGGCAGCGATGCGGGCGCTGGAGGCCGAGGGGATCTCGGCGACGGCGGCCTCCTGCGTGGCGGGCCATTCGCTGGGCGAATATTCGGCGCTGGCGGCGGCCGGAGCGATCAGCCTAAACGATGCCGCGCGGCTGTTGCGTACCCGTGGCCAGGCGATGCAGAGCGCCGTGCCCGTGGGGCAGGGTGCGATGGCGGCGCTGTTGGGGCTGGACCTTGAGGCCGCGCGCGCGGTGGCCGCAGAGGCGGCTCAGGGCGAGGTCTGCGAAGCGGCCAACGACAACGATCCGGCGCAGGTTGTGGTCTCGGGCGCCAAGGCGGCCGTGGAACGCGCCGTCGGCATCGCCAAGGAGAAAGGCGCCAAACGTGCGCTGCTGCTGCCAGTTAGCGCCCCGTTCCATTGCGCGCTGATGCAGCCCGCCGCCGAGATCATGGCCGAAGCGCTGGCAGGCGTCGAGATCAAGTCCCCTGCCGTGCCGCTGGTGGCCAATGTTCGCGCCGCCAAGGTCAGCGACCCAGACGAGATTCGCGCGCTTTTGGTGGAGCAGGTGACAGGCGCGGTGCGCTGGCGTGAAAGCGTGCTGGCAATGGCGGCAGATGGTGTGACCGAGGTCTGGGAGATCGGCGCCGGGAAGGCGCTGTCCGGCATGATCCGCCGCATCGACCGGGCGCTGGCCTGCCAGGCGGTGGGATCGCCGGACGACGTCAAGACCGCCGCGCAAAGCCTGGCGTGACGCGCCGGAATTTTTGAAAAATTCCGGGTCGTTTTCTTTGCTAGAAAACGGTCCGGAGACAAAGGGGACAACAGGAATGTTCGACTTGACGGGAAAAACCGCGCTGATCACCGGCGCATCTGGCGGGATAGGCGGGGCGATCGCCAGGGCGCTGCACCAGGCGGGCGCTACGGTGGCGCTCTCTGGAACGCGGGTTGAGCCGCTTCAGGCTCTTGCGGATGAACTGGGCGAGCGCGCCCATGTTCTGCCCTGCGACCTGAGCGATTTCGAGGCGGTCGCGGCCCTGCCGAAACTGGCCGCCGAAACAATGGGCAGCGTTGATATCCTGGTCAACAACGCCGGTATCACCCGCGACAACCTGTTCATGCGGATGTCGGACGACGAATGGCAAAGCGTCATCGACGTCAACCTGACCGCTACAATGAAGCTGTGCAAAGGTGTGCTTCGTGGTATGATGAAGGCGCGCTGGGGCCGGATCGTAAACATTTCTTCCGTGGTCGGCGCCACCGGCAACCCGGGGCAGGGAAACTATGCCGCGTCCAAGGCCGGGATGGTTGGCATGTCGAAATCGCTGGCCTACGAGGTTGCGAGCCGTGGCATCACCGTCAATGCCGTGGCGCCGGGCTTTATCACCACGGCGATGACCGACAAGCTGACCGACGATCAGAAATCCGCGATTCTGACTCAGGTGCCGGCGGGCCGGATGGGCGACGCCGACGAGATCGCCGCCGCCGTGTTGTATCTGGCCAGTCCCGAGGCCGCCTATGTCACCGGGACGACCTTGCATGTGAACGGCGGTATGGCCATGTTGTGAGCCACAGGGCCAGGGCACGCGAAAGCGTTTGCCTAAGCCGCCGTCTGTGCTATAGGCGGCGCACATTTCGGCGGGTCCGGTCATGACGGCCGTGCTGTGCCAAGACCCGGCTGACCGGGACCGAGCCGCCCGCAGAGGGCATCAACAAGCCACCCCCTGGGGGCGAGGGCAGAACAGGGGTCGCGAGGCCCTGAATGGAACGAGGAAGAGAAATGAGCGACGTCGCAGATCGTGTGAAGAAGATCGTTGTAGAGCACCTGGGTGTGGAAGAAGACAAAGTGACCGAGAACGCTTCGTTCATCGACGATCTGGGCGCGGACAGCCTGGACACGGTCGAGCTGGTCATGGCCTTCGAAGAAGAGTTCGGCATCGAGATCCCCGATGACGCAGCCGAAACCATCCAGACCTTTGGCGATGCAGTAAAGTTCATCACCGAAGCTTCCTGATCGGAAACCGGATATTTCCGGCATGCGGCGTTTCCCGGCGGGGAGGCGCCGTTTTTTGTGGGCGCTCGCGAATGGGACTTGCGCGAATGTGCTGGCTGGATCACTGATGGGGTGAGGCAGACAGCAGGACGGGCGCGAAATGATCCGATCCATCCCGAATATCAATACCGCACGGCTGACGCTGTGTGCGATGCGGCCCGAGGATTTCGACCGTTTCGCCCAGATATGGGCGATGTCAGAGGTCGTGCGCCATCTCGGTGGCTCCCCCTGGACGCGCGGCAAGGCCTGGGAATGGTTTCTGCGCAACGCGGGCCATTGGCAAATGACTGGCTTTGGCCAATGGGCCGTGGTCGATCAGCGCAGCCGGACAATCATCGGGCACACGGGTTTTTTCTATGGCGCGCGCAATTTGGGCGAGGATTTTGACCCCTTCCCCGAGGCGGCCTGTTTGTTGGTCCCCAAAGCGCAGGACGCGGGGATGGGGCACGAGGCCGCGCAGGCGGCACATGACTGGTTCGACCGGGTGATCCCCGGCCGTCTGGTGGCCAAGGTGGCGCTGTCTAATGCCGCCGCACTGCGGGTGGCCGAGCGGCTTGGGTACCGGCCGCTGCGCCAAGTCGAACATCAGGGCGCGCCCAGTCTTTTGTTGTCGCGAAACGGGCCGCCGCGGTCGGGCTGAGACAATAGCGGGCCTGTCATATGGTATAGTCGGCCCTAAGGACGCAGGATCAAGCAGGGGGGAAGCCGAGCCATGATCGTCTATCCGACACTCCAACTCAAAGACAGGCGCTGCGTATCGCTATCGCGCGGGCGACTCGAATCGCCACAGATCTGGCCGGTGGATCCGGTTGCTGCCGCGTGTGGATTCGCGCGGGACGGAGCCCAGTGGATGCATCTGACCGACCTTGACGCCGTCGATGGTGATGATCGGAATGCGGACTTGGTGCAGGAGATCATCCGCTCGGCGGGCATTCCTGTGCAATTGGGCGGCGGGATGCGCAGCCGGGACCGGATCGAACAGTGGATCGACCGGGGCGCCGGCCGTATCGTGATCGGGACGCTGGCGGCATGGGACCCCGCGCTGGTGCGCGAATTGGCCAAGTTTCACCCAGACCAGATCGTGCTGTCCGTCGACGTCTGGCAGGGGCAGGTGATGACCGAAGGCTGGCGCAAGACTGGCGCTTTTGACCCCGCCGGATATATTCGCGCCTTCGGCGACACGCCCTTTGCCGGCATCATCGTGACCGATATCGATAGTGACATTGACGAGGTCGATGCCCAGCTGGGGTTGATTTCGTCGTTGGCGGCGGTGGCGCAGGCCCAGGTGATCGCCAGCGGCGTGGTGCGCCATGGCGACGACATCGCCCGGTTGTCTCATATCCCCGGGATCGCGGGGGCGCTGGTGGGCCGGGCGTTGCTGAACGGGTCGGTGGCATTGCAGGAGGCGCTGGCGGTAGCACAGCCAGGGCCGGAACCGGTGGCGCAGCTGCAATGACAGTCGGCATGACCGGCATACCCCATAGGGAAAACTCGCCGGAAACCGGGCAAGGGCGGCAACTCGCTGCTGAAATGCTGATACCGTTGCTCTTGCCCCCACGCCCTTACGCGGGGTATGAGCGGTTCTCAACTGGAACGAGGCAAGAGGGCAGCTCATGCGCAGAGTCGTTGTAACCGGTCTGGGGCTGTTGACGCCGCTGGCCTGTGGTGTCGAAGAAACCTGGTCTCGGCTGTTGGACGGGCAGTCCGGTGCCGGGCCGATCAAACAGTTCGACGCGGAGGCCAGCGGGGTCACCACAACTTATGCCTGCGAAGTGCCGCTGGGCGATGGCAACGACGGCACCTTCAACGCCGACGACTGGATGGCGCCCAAAGAGCAGCGCAAGGTCGACAATTTCATCCTGTTCGGCATTGCGGCTGCCGAAATGGCCGTGCGTGATGCCGGCTGGACACCCGAGGGCGACGAGGACCGGCTGCGCACAGGCGTGATGATCGGGTCTGGCATCGGCGGGTTGAACTCGATCGCCAATACCGCCGTGATGATCAAGGAACGTGGGCCCCGGCGGGTCTCTCCCTTCTTCATTCCCGGCGCGCTGATCAACCTGATCTCGGGGCAGGTCAGCATCCGCTACGGGTTTAAGGGGCCGAACCATTCGGTCGTGACCGCCTGTTCCACCGGTGCGCACGCCATCGGCGACGCCAGCCGGCTGATCCAGCAAGGCGACGCCGACGTGATGATCGCAGGCGGGGCCGAGGCGGCGATCTGTGAAATCGGTATCGCAGGGTTCAACGCCTGCAAGGCGTTGAGCACCAAGTTCACCGATGATCCCAGCAAGGCCAGCCGCCCCTATGACAAAGACCGCGATGGGTTTGTCATGGGCGAGGGCGCGGGCGTGGTGGTCCTGGAGGAATACGAACATGCCAAGGCGCGCGGCGCCAAGATCTATGCCGAGGTGCTGGGTTATGGGCTGTCTGGTGACGCCTATCACATCACCGCGCCGTCAGAGGATGGCGAAGGTGGCGAACGATCCATGCGCGCGGCATTGCAGAATGCCGGGATCGAGCCGCAAGCCATTGATTACATTAATGCACATGGCACATCGACCATGGCCGACACTATCGAGCTGTCGGCGGTGGAGCGGCTCTTGGGCGAAGCGGCGGGCAAGGCGACAATGTCCTCGACCAAGTCGATGACGGGTCACCTGTTGGGCGCGGCCGGTGCGATCGAGGCGATCTTCTCGATCCTCGCGATTCGCGATCAGGTGGCGCCGCCGACGATCAACCTGGACAATCCGGCGGTCGAAACGCCGTTGGACCTGGTGCCGAATGTCAAGCGCGAGCGGGAGATCAACGTGGCGCTGTCGAATTCCTTTGGGTTTGGCGGCACGAACGCGAGTGTTCTGTTCGGGAAAGTCTGAAAATGTGGCGCAGCCTCGCTTCTAACATGCTGACAATCCTGTCGGTTTTGCTGTTTCTGCTCGCCGGTCTGATTCTGTGGGGCAAATCGCAGTACGTGGCCGAAGGGCCGCTGGAAACTGCGATCTGCCTGAAGGTGGAGCGCGGCTCGAACATGACACGGGTCAGCCGCACGCTGGAGAAACAGGGCGCGGTCACCAGCGGCACCATCTTCCGCTTAGGTGCTGATTATACGGACAAATCCGGATCGTTGAAAGCCGGTAGTTTTCTGGTGCGCGAAGGCACGTCGATGGAGGGGATTGTCGATCAGATCACCAGGGGCGGTGCTAGCACCTGTGGCACCGAGATCCTGTACCGGGTCGGCGTGACCCGGACCATCGTCGAGGTGCGTGAGCTGAATCCCGCCACACTGACCTTTGAGGAAAAGGCAAAGTTCAATATCGCGGAAGAAGAAGCCCCTGAAATATATGAAGAAAAACGTGCAGAGCGCGATACGCGCTACCGTTTGTCGCTGGCCGAAGGCGTTACCAGCTGGCAGGTGGTCGAAGCGCTGAAATCGCTCGACGTGCTGAGCGGCGATGTGCCCAACCGTCCGCCCGAAGGCATGCTGGCACCGGACAGTTACGAGATTTCGCCGGGCACCGCGCGGCAAGCGATTCTGGCGCAAATGCAAGAAAAACAACAGCTTAGGATCAATGCGACTTGGGAGGGCCGACAGGAGGGACTGCCGTTGGAGAGCCCCGAAGAGATGCTGATCCTGGCCTCGATCATCGAAAAGGAAACCGGGGTGCCGGAAGAGCGGGGACAGGTGGCTTCGGTCTTTGTGAACCGGTTGAACCAGGGCATGCGGCTGCAGACCGACCCGACGGAGATCTACGGAGTCACAAA
>JBFHMM010000052.1:0-18482 GCA_041594355.1 Paracoccaceae bacterium
CCGCCCCTGCCCGCGCCGGAGCATCCCGGCCCGCTGGATTTTCGGCTCTACGAGGCCATTGGCGAGCGTCCGCCCACGGCCTCGCTACCGCGCGCTTTTGCCACCGCCGACCTGCGCGACATCGCCGGATGGAAGGCGCAGCTGGAAGCCGCAGAGCGGCTGACACGTTATGGCGCGCTGAGCCCCAACCGGCTGCTGGGGCTCTATACGGAGCGGTTGCCGGCAGCCTCGGGCGGGTTGTGGGACCGGGTCAAGGCGGTGCAGTTGTTCGAGACGGCGCTGAACACCGGCAGCGCCGAGGCGGTGGCCAAGACGTTACCCGCGGTCTGGGCGGCGATGCGCGGAGCCGGGCTTGCGGTGCCCTTCGCCGAGATCTTTGCCGAGCGGCTGGCGGTCCAGCGCGGGCTGGACCCGCACACCGCCACGCTGGCCTGGCGGATCCGGTTGCTGGCGGTGGGCTATGAGGCGACATCGCTGCGGCCGCCCGACAACAGCGTCGAGAACACCTGGCTGGCAGCGCTGGCGCAGGACAATCCGCAGCGCGCGCTGGCCCCGGACCCGCTGGCCGAGAGCATCGCCGAAGGGTTCCGCGATCCGCCGGCGCTGCCCGCCGACCTGCAGGACGCCTTTGACGCGGGGCAACTGGGCGAAGTGATCCTGGAGGTCATCACGCTTTTCGACAACGGGCTGAGCGGGAACACGGGCGACATGGTGGCGGCGTTGTCGGCGCTGCGCGCCATCGGGTTGGAAGACACCGCGCGGCGGGCGGCGCTGCAGTCGGTGCTGCTGGAGCGGGGGTGAGCATGTCCGCACCTGACTCGGATCATCGCTGGATCGCCAACCTGCTGGACGCGCAGGCCGCCGAGCTGGGCGCGGCGACCAACACGCTGTTGGCCTATGGCCGCGATCTGAAGGATTTCGCCGAGTGGCTGGCCGGGCGCGGCAGCGGTTTCGCCGAGGCCAGGCGCGAGACGGTGGAGGCCTATCTGGTGTCGCTGGACACCCAGGGGCTGGCCAGGTCCACGCGCGCGCGGCGGCTATCGGCGATCCGGCAGCTCTATCGGTTTGCCTTCGAGGAGGGTTGGCGCGCCGACAACCCGGCGATCCAGATCAAGGGGCCGGGCCGCGACCAGAAGTTGCCCAAGACGCTGGAGGTGACCGAGGTCGACCGGCTGCTGGAGGCGGCGCGCCACAGCGGGCGCAACGAGCGCGACCGGCTGCGCAACAGCTGCCTGATGGAGCTGCTCTATGCCACCGGCATGCGGGTGACGGAACTGGTTTCGCTGCCGGTGACAGCGGCGCGGGGCGATCCACGGATGCTGCTGATTGCCGGCAAAGGCGGCAAGGAGCGCATGGTGCCGTTGTCGCCGCCCGCCCGCACCGCGCTGCGCGACTGGCTGGCGGCGCGCGACGCGGCCGAGGATACCGCGAAGGCGGAAAAAGGCGCCGCGCCGTCACGGTTCCTGTTCCCCTCGCGCGGCAAGTCGGGGCATCTGACCCGGCACCGGTTCTATCTGCTGATCAAGGAGCTGGCGGTGGCGGCGGGGGTATCGCCGGCCAAGGTGACGCCACATACGCTGCGCCATGCCTTTGCTACCCACCTGCTGGCCAATGGCGCCGACCTGCGGTCGATCCAGACGCTGCTGGGCCATGCCGATATCTCGACCACCGAGATCTATACCCACGTGCTGGACGAGCGGCTGAGCGAGCTGGTTTTGGAGCATCACCCGCTGGCGCGCGGCGCCGGACAGACGGCAGCGCCCGCCCGGACCGGCAGGAAACAGACAAGCGGTGGCTGACCGGCGCCGGAAAATTCGAATTTTCCGGGCAAGTTTCTTGGGAGAAATTTGGCAGCCTGCGACGCGGCGGGCGCTCTTAAGACCGGGCGGGTTCATCCGGGCGTGGCCGGCAAAGGCGGGTTGGGCATACCCGGCCTCTTGAACGAAACACATCGCATGCCCATAAGCGGTAGGACACAAGGGAAACACCGGGCCGATGGAAACCGACACGACGATTTTGGACACTGCCTTTTGGAGCACGGCGGGCGGGATCCTGTTCCTGCTGGTTTTGTCGGCGTTCTTCTCGGGCCCGGAAACCGCGCTGACGGCGGCCTCGCGCGGCAAGCTCAGGGCGCAGGCCGACAAGGGGTCGAAAGGCGCGCAGCGGGCGCTGAGCATCACCGAGGACAACGAGCGGCTGATCGGCTCGGTTCTGCTGGGCAACAACCTGGTCAACATCCTGGCGGCGTCGCTGGCCACGGCGCTGTTCACGCGGGTCTTTGGCGAGAGCGGCGTGGCGCTGGCAACGCTGGTGATGACGTTCCTGGTGCTGATCTTTGCCGAGGTGCTGCCCAAGACCTATGCGATCACCAATTCCGAAACCGCCGCCGCCGCCGTGGCCCGGCCGATCGGCGTGGTGGTGACCGTCTTTGCGCCGGTTGTCAGCGCCGTGCGGCTGCTGGTGCGCGCGGTGCTGGGCGTGTTTGGGGTCAAGATCGACCCCGACAGCCATATCCTAGCCGTGCGCGAGGAGATCGCGGGCGCGCTCCAGCTGGGCCATTCAGAGGGCGTGGTTGAAAAGGAGGACCGAGACCGCATCCTGGGCGCGCTGGATCTGGGTGACCGCACGGTCGAGGAGATCATGCTGCATCGGTCGGGCATCGAGATGATCGACGCGGCCAGCGACCCCGAGACGATCCTGCAGCAATGTCTCGGCAGCCCCTACACGCGGCTGCCGCTGTACCGCAACGAGCCCGAGAACATCGTCGGCGTGATCCACGCCAAGGATCTGCTGCGGGCGATGCACGAGCAGGTCAACGGCTCGGGCGGGGACCCCGCCGGGCTGCGCGAGTTCCAGATCTCGGCGGTGGCCAAGCCGCCCTACTTCACCCCGGAAACCACGACGCTGGACAACCAGATGCGGCAGTTCCTGCGGCGCCGGTCGCATTTTGCGCTGGTGGTGGATGAATACGGATCGCTGCAGGGGCTGATCACCCTGGAGGACATCCTGGAGGAGATCGTCGGCGAGATCACCGACGAGTTCGACCCCGATGCCGAACACCCGGTGCGCAAGACCGACGACGGGCAGTTCCAGGTCGATGGCGCGATGACGATCCGCGACCTGAACCGGGCCACCGACTGGACCCTGCCCGACGACGAGGCCAACACGGTGGCCGGGCTGGTGATCCACGAGGCGCAGATGATTCCGACCAAGGGCCAGGTGTTTTCCTTTCACGGGTTCCGCTTCGAGGTGATGGAGCGCGAAGGTAACCGTATCACGGCGCTGAAGATCCGGCCGCTGTAAACAGGGACATTCGATTTCGACGATGATGGTTATGCGCCAGTGCGGCGGCGGTGCCCCCCAGCGGGATTCGTCGACCTGCACGGCATTGCGCCGCAGGTTTCCGACCGGGACCAGACGCCCATAGCGGTGGTCCGGGGCCGATCTCGGCTCGCCCCAGCCCAGGCGGTGTAGCCGAGCGGCGCCCCCGACCGCCGCGCCCAGCCGCGCGAACCCGTCTTGGTCGCCCCGATAGTCGGTCCTTAGTCCCGGTTGAACTGGCAGGCCCCACGCAGCCACATTTTCTGATCGAAACGGGTCATGTCGACGACAAAACGCTGCTCTTGCGGGCTGTCGATCTCGATCTCGTGCCGCCGATGTCACCGAGGTATCGGTCGAGTTGCGGTTCACCAATCGTGGTCCCCAGGTTAACAGCGGCGAAAAAGCGACCGGCGAATTTTCCATAGATGAGGTCACGCCCGCGAAACAGCTCCAACAGCCGGGTCACGCGCCGGTCCCTTTCAAGCGCGGCGGCCGAGTCCGTGTCGATGCTGCGGGCGATGGCTCCGGATGTGGCAAAGAGATCGCGGGCGGGAAAACCGCTGTCGATCCGACCGCGAGCAGACAGCGTGGCCCGCGTGGGCAATCCTGTGGCGGAAGGCGGCTGGCCCGCTGAACGGCGGTCAGCGCCTGAATCCTGCGCGGCCCGATCTGGCCGTCCACGGCCCCGATGTTGATGCCCCGGCTATTCAAGGCCCGTTGCATCTGCCGGACTCTTTCGGCCGGCAAGGCGATCAGGTCAAGTCCCGCGCGCCGCATCCCGGCGTTCATCGTCTCGCCGTCAAAGGCGCTGCGATAGCGGCCATAGACCCTGGAGCGAATATCGGAGAGAAAGGCGGTCAAGCCCCCGATCGTGTCCGCCAGATCGGCGCGCAGGTAGGCCGTCACGATTCCGTGCGCCGCCTCGACACCGGTTCCTGCGGCGGGGGCCGCCGCCTGCTGCGCCTCGGGCGGGCTGAGGTAAATATCCACGCCCGGCAGTGATCCGTAGGTGTAGGGTTTCTGCCGGCCACCGGTGAGTTGGTAAACGTAAACAGTGTCGCGAACCTTGCGGAAGAGCTTGCCGATTTCCAGGCCCGGTTCCCCGATATGCCGAGGAAGCGCCTGGGCGCAGGGGGAATTGCGCCCCCGCCCGTCCAGCGCCTGCGTACCCTCGCGCGCGGCATAGCCCACCAGCACGCCGCCGACCGGGCCAATCCGGCCCAGCCCGCGCTTGATTGACCGGGTCGCAACGGTGCGCGCCATCGCGGGCGCGAAGAGATTGTTGCGGCAGGCATCCACCGGCACCAGCGCGGCGGCGATGTCTCTGGCGTCATTGACCGGGTTCGCCAGTCGCGGCACATAGTCGTAATCGGCGTTGCCGATCACCAGCGCCACCCGCTGTTCCATCCCGCCCTGTGCCAGTGCCGCACCGGCGGCCACCACAAGAATCCCAGCGAGCAAAACCATTCGGATCAACAGGGATCTGAAGGTCGAAACGGTCATGAGCGGCTCAGGATAGAGCGGTGACCCACCCTCTGGCCAGCGTTTTGCCCCGCAAGGCTTGCGCGGCGCGCGATCCGGTCTACTACTGGAGCCCATGAGCAAGTTGACCGGGAATATGCGATGACAGGCGTGCGTGGGTGGTTTGACGCGGTGGTGCTGGATCTGGGGCGGCAGATGCGCTGGTCGTTCCTGCCGCCGCTGATGGTCTACTTCGCCTACGGCGCCAGCGGCATCACCAGCGTTGTGGGCACGTTTTTCGTCAAGGATTACCTCGACGTTTCGGCGGCCTTCATCGCCGGGCTGGCGTTCTGGGCCGGGCTGCCCTGGGCGCTGAAGATGCCGATGGGGCATCTGGTGGACCTGCTGTGGCGGCTGAAATGGCTGCTGGTGTTCATCGGCGCGGGGTTGATCGGCGCGAGTTTCCTGATCATGTACGGGCTGGCGACGCGGGTCGCCTGGATGCCTGCGGTGATGAGCGTGACCGCCTGGTACGTGCTGGCGACGCTCTTGTCGCCGCTGGGCTATGTCATTCAGGACGCAGTGGCCGACGCGCTGTCGGTCGAGGCGGTGCCCGAGCATGACGAGCATGGCAATCCCTACGACGAAGAGACCAAGCACGCGCTGCACACCACCATGCAGACGCTGGGCCGGGTGGCGCTGATCGGCGCGCTGAGCGCGGTGGCGGTACTGAACATCACCCTGTTTTCCGGCATCGAGGAGCTGCCCAGGGAGGAACAGGGCGCGGTCTATGGCCGGATCTACCTGACCGGGCTTGCGATCCCGCTGATCTCGATCTCGGGCGTGCTGCTGGCCCGCTGGCACCAGCACCGGCGGGTGGCCATGCTGGTGGCCGGCGGCCTGAGCCGCACCGAGGCGGAGGCCGAATTCGCCCCCGAGGGCGGCACCGTCGAACCAAACTGGTATTACTTCATCGGCGGCGGGCTGTTCCTGTTCATCTCGGTCACTGTGGGGCTTTCCGACGTGGTCTTTGCACAAGAGATCATCTTTGGCGGATCGCTGGCGATTGTGCTCTTCCTGATGCGCCAGCTGATCGCGGAACTGGAACCCGCCAAGGCCCGCGCGCTGGTGGGCACCGCGATCATCATCTTCGTCTTCCGGGCCACCCCGGTGCCCGGCGCCGCGGCCACATGGTTCACCATTGACGAGTTGGGCTTTGACCAGCAGTTCCTTTCCGTGCTCTACCTGATCACCGCACTTTTGACCCTGGTGGGCATGTTCGTGCTGCGCCCGCTGATGGCCAACCACACGATCACCTATATCGTGGTGCTGCTGACCGTGGCGGCGGGCGTTCTGAGCCTGCCCAACATCGGCCTGTACTACGGCATCCACGAATGGACCGCGCCGCTGACGGGGGGCATTGTCGATGCCCGCTTTATCGCGCTGATCGATGCCGCGGTGGAAAGCCCGCTGGGTCAGATCGCGATGATCCCGATGCTGGCCTGGATCGCGCGGAACGCGCCGGACAATCTCAAGGCCACCTTCTTTGCCGTGATGGCCTCCTTCACCAACCTCGCGCTTTCGGCCAGCACCCTGGGCACCCGCTACCTCAACGAGGTCTTCTTGGTCACTCGCGAGGTGCGCGCCGAGGATGGCACCATCACCACTGCCGCCGACTACAGCCAGCTCGGCGCGCTCCTGATCACCGCCGCCCTGGTTACCACCATCGCGCCGCTGCTGGCCGTGGCGGTGGTGCAGGCCTCGCGCTTCCGCAGCCCCGACTAACTCCTTTTATCTCTTCGGCAAATACTCCGGGGGGAGACCGTGAGACCGTGAGACCGTGAGACCGTGAGACCGGGGGGGCGGAGCCCCCTAAACCAAAAGCAACGGGCAACGCACCCTACGCCCTGAGCCGCGCCCCTTCGGGATCGAACGGCGGCGCCTCCAGCGCCCGCGCCCGGTGCATCACCTCGACCTCGCTGCCCGCCGCCACGTCCTTGACGTAGCCCAGCGCCAGGCTCATCCCGACCGAATAGCCATAGGCCCCCGAGGTCACCCGCCCGACGCCACGCCCGGCCTGAAAGATCGGCTCGCCGCCGCTGGCATCGGCGGCGGAGGCGGTCACAACATCCTCGTCGATCTGCAGCAGCACCAGCCGCTCGCGCGCCAGGCGGGCCAGCACTTCTGTTACCGCCGGTTTGTTCAGAAATGCCCTGTCGCGCTTGACCAACCGCTCCAGCCCGGCCTCCTGCGAGTAGTATTCGGGGCCGTATTCCCGCCCCCACGAGCCGTATCCTTTCTCGATCCGGAGGCTCATCAACGCCCGGCTGCCCACCGGCCCTGCCCCCAGTGCCTGCCCGGCCTCCACCAGCGCGCGGTAGAGCGCCACCTGATCGCCTTCCGCGCAATGCAGCTCCTCCCAGATCGCCGGTAAAGGAGACCCGCAGGGCCACGCAATCGACGCCCGCTACCTGCATCCGCCGCGAGCGCATGAAAGGGAAATCCGCAGTTGCAAGCGACGCGTTGGTCAGCCGCTGCAACAGCTCGCGGCGGATGCAGGTAAAATCGACCAGCGGGTGCAGCCGCTCGGCCACGTCGCGGGCAATCTCGTGAAAGTTCATGCCGTAGAGGCGCGCCTTGGCCGCCTGCAGCTGGTGTTCGCGCGCCAGCGTTTGCGCGAGATAGAGCGCGCCGGGCTGGAACACGCCGCAGCCCTGCCCGCTCTTGGCCTCCAGATCCTTGTAAAGCTGCATGGTGAAATGCTGGATCCGGCTGATGTTGGTGCTGTCTTGCAAACCGTGGATGTTGGCAGCGGCATGCCAGGTCGACCCCGAGGTCAGCTCGTCACGCTCAAGCAGCACCACGTCGCTCCACCCCAGCCTGGCCAGGTGATAGAGGATCGAACAACCGATCACACCGCCGCCGATCACCACTGCCTGCGCCTCAGCCCGCATCGCACCCGCACTTCTTGTACGCCGCCTCGCGCCTAAACTGACCGCCACGCCGCCGTGTCACTGGCCGGAAACCGACATCGCGGGTCGCCCCTGCTTCTTTCTCATCGCAAAAACCCAAAATCCCCCCGCGCGGGCCTGCGTGGTGCTCAGCCCAGGCGCGCCGCGCAGGCCCGCGCCGCCGCCTGCCCGGTGGGCCCGCTTTGCCGCTCAAGCACCGCCAACGCCGCTCGGATCGCCTGCTGCACCTCGGCCAGATCGGCACCGTCGCGGGCGATGACGTCGAAGCTGGCGCTGTAGAAATCCGCGACCGAGGGCGGCACCATCCAAATCCGCGCGTTGTCGGATTTGACCGGCGCCGGGCGGTTGGCGGGATCGGCGCGCAGCAGCACCGAGGTCAGCCGGTGCACGACGTCGATGGCGGTCTGCGGGTCGTTGATGCCGCTGGACAGCGCCCGGCTGGCGATTTCGGTCAGGGTGGCCACGCCCAGCAGCGGATCCTGTTCAAAGCTGCGGGTGGCGTCGATCTTGAAGGCGCTGCGGATCAGGCCGCGAGCAGTCTCGCCCAGCTCCGCGCCGCCCTCGGCAAAGACCAGCGGCATGCCCGCGCAGACATAGCTGCCGGGGCGGACCGCCAGATAGAGGTCGATATCGCAGGCGGTGCACTGGTCGTGCAGGATGTCCTCATATATCTGCTGTACATAGCCGTCGGCGCGGGCGCGGATCGCACCGTCACGCGGCAGCCGATCCAGCTCGTCGATGGCCATGGCATGCCCCCCCAGCGCCGGGCGGCGCGCAAATCCGGTCATGCAGGTCAACGCGGCGGCGGTGACTTCGGCGACGGTCGCATCCATCGAGCCCAGCGTTTCAAGGTGGTTGATCCAGCGCAGGATCGACACCACCACCATCGCCACCACGAGCGTGGTGAAGAGAAACAGCAGCACGCTTTGCTTTTCGCCCATCATCGGGGTGGCGCGCAGGATGATGCCGATCATCGCGAACAGGAAGGCGCCGACGAAATTGGCCAGCACCGACTGGGTGACCGTGTCATTGCGCAGCACCAGCCGGCTGCGCGGCGAGGTCTGCGACGAGGCGAACTGAATCGCGCCGGTCATCACCGACAGCGAAAAGGTGGTCACCGTCAGCATCGACATAGCCAGCATGTTCAGGATGGTGTCCAGCGAGCGAACCCCGAGCGCCTCGACCATCCAGTCGGGGATCAGGTGGCCAAAGAGCATGGAGGACAGCAAGGCGAGCAGCGCCAGCGCGGCGATCAGCAGGACCCGCACCGCCAGGCGCCGGGTGATCTGCCGCAGGAGACGAAAGGTGGATTTGATCATGCGGCCATCCTGACACAGACCCGAACCGGATTGCGAGAGGATCGGTGGCGAATGCCGGAACCGAACTCCCTTTGCGGGCAGAATCTGCCGCGCTGGCCGGAGTTACCCCTGAATTTCAGCCGGAAAGACGTGGCGAGCTCTGCCATCGTGAGCCAGGCCGCGCGGACACCGCACGATCGCCGGGGACGACGTTCGGTGGCTACGGTCCAGGGTGGCGGAACTGGTCGGCTGGGCCACGTGATCGGTCCGCGACACGAGATGTCGTATTCGCTCTAGCGGCCTGCGGGGCGGCGGATCACTCTCGGTCCAGAGCTGGCAAGGAGAGCGTCATGAAAACCACCACCCGAGTTGTTGTGATCGGCGGCGGGGTCGTCGGCTGTTCGGTGTTGTATCACTTGACCAAACTGGGCTGGTCGGACGTCATGCTGCTGGAGCGATCGGAATTGACCAGCGGCTCGACATGGCATGCGGCGGGCGGGTTCCACACCCTGAACGGCGACACCAACATGGCGGCGCTCCAGGGCTATACCATCCGGCTCTACAAGGAGCTGGAAGAGATCACCGGCATGTCCTGTGGGCTGCATCACGTAGGTGGCGTGACGCTGGCGGATAATCAGGACCGATTTGACATGATGCTGGCGGAACGGGCGAAACACCGGTTCATGGGACTTGAAACAGAGATCGTAAGCCCCGAGGAAATTAAGAAATTCGCACCAATCACCAATATCGAGGGGATCATCGGAGGGCTTTACGATCCGCTCGACGGGCACCTCGATCCATCGGGAACCACGCACGCCTATGCCAAGGCCGCGCGCATCGGCGGGGCCGACATCGTGACCCATTGCATGGTGCACGAAACCAACCCGCGCGCCGATGGGACCTGGGACGTGGTGACCGATAAAGGCACGATCCATGCCGAGCACGTGGTCAACGCCGGCGGTCTCTGGGCGCGGGAGGTGGCGGCGATGGCCGGCGTATATGCGCCGCTACACCCGATGGAGCACCAGTATATCGTCACCGACGATATCCCCGAGATCCATGAGCGCGAACAGGAACACCCCCATGTGATGGACCCGGCCGGCGAAAGCTATCTGCGGCAGGAAGGCCGGGGCCTGTGTATCGGGTTCTACGAGCAGCCCTGCAAGCCCTGGGCGGTGGATGGCACGCCATGGAGTTTCGGCCACGAACTGCTGCCCGACAACTTTGACAAGATCACCGACAGCATTGAATTTGCTTACAAACGTTTCCCCGTTCTGGCCACGGCGGGGGTCAAGTCGGTGATCCACGGGCCGTTCACATTCGCCCCCGACGGCAACCCGCTGGTCGGCCCTGTGCCGGGGCTGCGCAACTATTGGTCGGCCTGCGGGGTGATGGCGGGGTTCAGCCAGGGGGGCGGCGTCGGGCTGACGTTGGCGCAGTGGATGATCGAGGGCGAGCCGGAGCGTGACGTGATGGCCATGGACGTGGCGCGCTTTGGCAACTGGATCGGGCCGGGATACACAAGGCCCAAGGTAGTGGAGAACTATCAAAAGCGGTTCTCGGTCAGCTACCCGAACGAAGAACTGCCCGCCGCCCGGCCCAACCGGACCACGCCGATGTATGATATTTTCAGCGATCTGGGCGCGGTCTGGGGCCAGCAATACGGGCTGGAGGTGGTGAATTACTATGCCCAGGGCGATGAGCCGGGGTTCGAGACGCCATCGTTTCGCCGCTCGGATGCCTTTGACGCCACCGGACGGGAGGTGCGGGGCGTGCGCGAGGGTGTTGGTATCAACGAGCTGCACAACTTTGGCAAGTACCGGGTGACGGGACCAGGCGCGCGAGACTGGTTGAACCGGATCATGGCGGGCCGCATCCCGGCGCCGGGGCGGCTGTCGCTGACGCCGATGCTGTCGCTCAAGGGACGGTTGATCGGTGATTTCACGGTGTCCTGCCTGCGCGAGGGCACATTCCAGCTGACCGCGTCCTATGGTAGCCAAGCCTATCACATGCGCTGGTTCTGGAAACATCAGGAAGACGGCGTAACCATCGAAAATATAAGCGATAAGCGCAATGGCTTCCAGGTCGCCGGGCCAAGGGCACGCGCGGTTCTGGCGGCCTGTACCCGCGATGCCTTGGATCTGCGGTTCATGGATGTGCGGGAGATGACTGTTGGCATGACAGACTGCCTCGTGCAGCGGGTCAGCTATACCGGCGATCTGGGGTATGAGATCTATTGCGATCCGATGGCGCAACGACAGTTGTGGGAGACCCTGTGGCAGGCCGGACAGGCGCATGGCATCGTGCCCTTCGGCATGCGGGCGATGATGTCGCTGAGGCTGGACAAGTTCTTTGGCAGCTGGCTGTCGGAGTATTCGCCGGACTACACGGCGGCGGAAACCGGGTTGGATCGCTTTATCTCCTTCGCGAAAGATGTTGATTTCATTGGGCGTTCCGCCGCAGAGGCCGAGCGGGACAAGGGCCCGGCCCGGCGGCTTGCGGCCTTTGAGGTGGAGGCCGGGGACGCCGACGTGAACGCCTATGAGCCGATCTGGCTGGATGGCCGGATACAGGGGTTCTGCACCTCGGGCGGCTATTCGCATTTCGCGCGCAAATCGGTGGCGCTTGGCTTCCTTCCGTCGGAGCGAATCGCCCACGGGCTGCGGGTCGAGATCGAGATCCTGGGCCAGATGCGCCCCGCGACGCTGATCACGACGCCGCTGTTTGACGCAGATGGCGCGCAAATGCGGGGATAGGGCTGCGCGTTTGGGCGCGAGCGTGGTAGGATACCCGCGGGGAAATGGGGGATGATACCATGCCAAGTGACTTACCGATTGTGGTGCTGGGCGCCGGGCAATCGTCGCGGATGCGCGGCGCGGACAAGCTAATGCAGCTGGTCGACGGGGTGCCGTTGATTCGCAGGCAGGCCAAGATCGCCCGCGCGGCAACCAGCGGCAAGGTGATTGTCACGCTGCCGAACGGGCCGCACCCGCGCTATGGCGCGCTGGCCGGGCTGGATATTCAGGTGCTGCCGGTGCCCGACGCCGCGGAGGGCATGGCCGCCTCGCTCAAGCGCGCGTTTGCCGCCGTTGACGGACATCCGGCGGCGATGCTGCTGCTGGCGGATCTTGCGGAACTGACGGTTGGCGATCTGCGCGAGGTGTCCGGCGCGGTGGACCGCAACGGAAGCTACCTGGTCTGGCGGGGCGTGACCGAGGACGGCAAGCCGGGCCACCCGATCGTGTTCGCGGCCCCCTTGTTCAGCGCTTTTGCCACGCTGACCGGAGACAGCGGCGGCCGCGAGGTGGTGGCCGCGGCCGGGGACCGGGTGCATCTGGTGCCCCTGCCCGGCCAGCGCGCGCGGCGCGATCTGGACACGCCCGAGGACTGGGCGCAGTGGCAGGCCGAACGCGAGAACGCCTGACCGGAATGTGGGATAAACGGCAGCAAGGCCGGACGGAAACCGCCCAGCCTTGAGGCCCGCGCGCCGGGTTTCGCGCGGGACATGTAGTGCAAGACCCGGTAGGGCCGCGATGGCAGGTCAGTGAACCAGAAGCTGGGCTTCGTGACGTTTCAGCGACCGACGTGCGGCATGGTACCCTTCGAGACCTTCGCGGGTCTTCAGTTCGGGGAACAGTTCGAGGATTTCGTCGCGCTGTTCGGATCCGATCCCGGCCAGGCTGTGGTCGCCGGGCTGGAAGCTTTCGGTCCAGGCACCGTCGGAAAGCACCACCTCGTGCTGGTCGAACATGAAGTGAATGTAGGTCACTTCGGAGACATCGACGATGTCGACCCCGTCGAGCCCTGTCAGGTGCTTGGCTGCAACCAGCACTTCGCGGTCTTCGAAGTAGAGCGAGGTCTTTTCGTTGGCGACCAACACCCGGTGGTTGGGGCTGACCATCATGTCGCGTTCCGGCAGCCCGTTGCCCAGCGCGCCCTCGCGGATCAGCACGGGGCGCAGATGCTCGGCCTGAGCAAGATCCTGACCAGAAACGGTTTTGTGACCCAGCCAGCGGATTTCCTGGATGCCGTTGTCGCGGGTGATCACGCGGTCACCGACGGCCAGATCCTCGACCTTGCGCTCGCCCTTGGGGGTGGCAATCAGGGTGCCGGGCGTAAAGCAGACCACTACGGTTTCGATTTCCGAGAACCGCATGGTGCCGGTTTCCAACCCGGTATCGTCGAAGAAGCGCACGGTGCCCGCCTCGGGGTCGGTGGCGTCGTAATCGACGGTCAGCGAGCCGCCCGGGTTCACCGCTTCGGCCGCGCCGCGCAGATCGAGCGTGTCGTTGTCGAGACCATCGGCGTCTTCGCCGCCGACCACCACATCGTCCTCGCCGACATCGGTGAAGGTGTCATCGCCGGTGTTGCCGGACATCAGGTCGCCGGCGTCGCCGACAGTGGAATTGCCGCCCAGGATGGTATCGTCGCCCGCGCCGCCGACCATGATATCGGAGCCCGCGCCGCCGTCGATGGTGTCGTTGCCCCCGCCGCCGTAGATGGTGTCGTCGCCGTCGCCGCCATGCAGTTCGTCGTCGCCGTCGTCGCCGGTGTCGGAGCTGGGCACATCGAAATAGACGTCGGTGACGTTGATGCCGGAATTCTCGGTGCCATCCTGTTCATGTTCGATGACCAGGCGCGCCACCGGGCCGGGGATGTCCACCAGCACCGAGAACTCGGGCGCGGTGGCCGCGTCATAGCCGCCGTCGGAATCGGCGGTGTCGTTGCCGGTGACGCTGTCGGTGTCCGACAGGGTGACGCCGCTGCCGGCGATCAGGGTGACGGTGATCGGGTTGCCCTCGGCGTCGAACGCCTGCACCCGGACCACGCCGTCGCCGTCGATGTCATTGATGCGGAAGGAAACATTGGTGACTTCGTTGGCAAAGGCCAGTTCGTATTCGCCGCTGTTGTCGGTGCCGTTCAGCGTCGAGCCAAAGGAGCTGCGCGGATCGACGGTGCCGGTGCCGGAATCGATGTCCGAGACGATGTTATCCTCGCCGATGAACTGGTTCTGCACACTCGAGGAGGAGGACAGCACCGAGAAGGTCACGGTGGTGTTGCCCGTGTCCTGCGTAAAGGTGGTGATGTTATCGCCGGGATCGACCTCTCCCGTGCCGCTTGGGTCGGGGGCCAGGTCCCACTGGAACACCTCTCGGCCGAGCAGGCCGTCGTCGGCGGCGTTGCGGTCGCCATAGATGGTGTCGTTGCCGGCCTCGCCATAGACAGTGTCGGATCCGCTGCCGGCATAGATCGTGTCGTCGCCTTCGCCGGCGTGGATTTCATCGTCGCCAGCCAGGGCATCGACGATATCGTCGTCCGCGCCCTGCCCCGGAAGCGTCGCATCGCCGCCGTCGATCACGTCGCCTTCGGGGTCGCCGGTATAGGCCAGATCGATTTCGTCATTGGTGTTGGTTCCGTCAACGATACCATTGCCGCCTGCGCTGCCGCTCGCGTTCGGGTTTTCAAAATCTCCGGCCATGACTTTACTCCTTGGGCGCACAGTCGCACCAATCCAAACAAATTATCAACTTCGAGCCAGGGCGGATGCAGCAGCCAAAACAGACGACCGGCACGGCGTGCATCATGAGGGCACACTCAGAGAACGAGGAGCCAGCATACGGCACCGCCACACGGCCTTGTCAGGCCGGTTTCATACGCAATCTTTTACGGCACTCTGACAGCAGCCGCGCAACCACGCAGGTTCTCTGCACCTTCTTCGATGCAATCGTGCAGGTCGCCCCCGTGACCAGCAAACATCGCCCCCCAGTTGGGCTTGATCATTGATTACCGCAGGGATCAGAGCCGACAAAGGAAAAAATAGCCACGAAAAAGACAGGTTTTGACTCGGCCGGCGGTGTTAACCATAAGCAACCATTGAAGAACACGCGCTATGGTTGTGAACTGTTTCCCATCCATGCCACAATATAGCGTCAATCGGCGCGCAGACCCCTATATCGTCGGGGGTGGAGCAAACTGCGGCGCGGAACTTTCGGCTGCTGTTTCCTTTAACCCAACAATTACGGATGCGAGAGAGTCCGCGAGCCGTGGCACTGGTCTGCCCATATTTTGACAAGCTTCGGTCCGGTATTGGAACCAATCCGGCAAAGTTACCGGGTATTGCAACCGGATCTTAAACAATTTGCCTCGAAAAAGTCCGAATCAAAGGGGAAATGCGACCAAATCGCGATTCGCCAGAAGACGGCGGTTAACCGGCTCGGCCGGCGGCAGGCAGAGTCGGCGCGCGGTCACTTGGTGCCGGTCAGGAACGGCTGGACCTTGGACAGGTAGCCCGACTTGCGCAGGGTGTTGGAGGGGTAATTGCGGTCGAACAGAAACCGTTCGACGCTGAAATCCGGTTCAATCTTTTTCAGGTCGCCGATGTGATCGAGCGCCTGGTCCGGGTTTTGTCCCAGCGCGCTGAGCGCGATCAGCTGCCGCCGTGGCGCCCGGTAGTTGGGCGAGGTGTCGGCGGCGATCCGGCTGCTTTCCAGCGCCTCTTCGCGTTTCTGCATGGAAATGCAGAGCAGCGCATGGTGCAGGTTGCACATCGCCTCGAACTTGGAAAATCCAGCGATGGTGGTGCTGTGGCGGGACAGGTCATACGCCATGTCCAGATCGCCACGCGCCGCCCGGCCCGCCGACATCGCCTGAAGCGCAAAGAGATTGTTGGGGTTTTCCCGCAGCGCCTGCCGGGCCAGGACCAGCGCGCTGTTGTAATCCTCAAGCAGGATCGCCTGCACGTTGGCGGTGATCGCGGCCACGATCGCCTCGCGCGGGGAGAGTTCCTGCGCCCGTTTCAGCAAGCCCTTGATCTCGGCCAGCACGGCGGCATCTTCCTCGAGGAAGTCCTCCATGATCATCGAGGTCATCGCCCAAGCCTTTAGCGCCTGAAACAGCCCCGCATTAAGATGTTCAGCGGCGGCGTCCAGCGTGGTCAGGCTGTTGCGCATCAGACCCGCGTCAAAGGACAACACGTCGCGCAGCGCCCCCTGCGCGAAGCCCGAGCGCACGGCGATCGGGGTCTGGGTGTCACGCAGATCCGGCAGCTTTTCCAGCGCCATATCGGCCACGTTCCAGCAAAACCGCCCCAACAGGTCCTGGCTGCGCAGGAAGCTGGAGAGGTTGTCGGTCAGGCAATGGTCGGAATGCACAACGTCATCCTTGACCGGGTCGATCACCTGAACGAAGACGGCCGAACCGGCATCGTCCTCCTGCACCGTGGTGCGAATGATCAGGTCGGCGTTGGTCTGGCTAACCGTACAGCGCGAGGCGGCGACGAAATCCGACACGATCTTGCCGATCTGGTCGCTGACGATCTGCGACATCACCCCCTGTTGTCCCGGCGTAGTCCAGGGCTCGCCGCACTGGATGGTGACGCGGCGCTGCGGGCCGGGATCTTCGGCCGGGGCGTCCGAGGCGTCTGGGGCGTCCGAGGCCACGTCGTATTCGACGCGCTTCTGGATCAGCCAGTCGTTGAATTCATCGTCGGAGATGTCAAGCCCTTCGAGGAACTCGCGCTTCGAACCGGGGTCATCAAGATCGTTGGTGACGGCATCGGGATCGAGCCAGACCGAGCTGCGGTCCGAACCCAGCAGCGCCGCGTGGTCGCCAAAGCTCTTGCGGATTTCGTTGAGCGTGGTGCGCAGGCTGCCATGGGCCTGTTTCGGCCCGCGATCGCTCCACAGCTTGTCCTCCAGCCAGCGCCGGTTGCGGGTCATGGTATCGCATTCGGCCAGCAGAGCCAAAAGGCCGATGGCCTTCTTGCTCTTTGGGGTCAGATCCCGGCCATCGTCGGACCAGACCGAGAAATTGCCGCGCAGCCGTATCCGCAGACATCCCGAAGACATTCCGTCACCCAATTTCAAGCCAAACGCCGCACGAAACGGAGCTGTTTCCATCAGCTCAGCGTTAAAAACTTCGATTTCCAAAACAACCTGTTGACCCAAAATTACCGTCAACCCGATAATATTTCAACTTATTAACGCGGAGGGGCGAATGTCTAACCTGGGGGCCTTGAACGGGCGCAATGGCCGAAACGGACGTAATGGGAGAAACGGGCGCAATGGCCGGAACGGGCGAAATGGGCGCAACGGGCGGGACGGCATCCAGCACGCGGGCGGGTTTTCCGACGGCACGCTGAGTTCGGCGCTGGGGTCGACCTTTGAGGGCATCGTGCGCCGGTGGGACGCGGCCCATACCCCCGTCGAGACGCGGATCAAGCCCTATTCCGGCGACGATGCCTCGCCCGAATTCCGGGCCTTTGTCAAATACGAGGACTTTTTTCAGGATCATATCGTCGACTACAATGTCGACCGGCTGTTTTCGCCGCTGGACCTGTCGCGCACAGACGGGGTGACCCTGGCCGAGGCCGGCGGCAACACCTTGTGCGATGTGCCGCTGCCCAAGGGCGAGACGCTGGACGCCTATCTGAAGAAGCAGATGAAATTCGTGAAGTCGGCGGCGGTTCTGCGCGACGAGCGGTTTGACGAGATCATGGTACAGCAGACGGATGTGCTGTCGTTCTGGGGCGGGTGCCTGTTTCTGGACGATGCCCGCACGCCGTGGACGCTTGCGCTATTGGATGCGCTCTTGCGGTTCGGCACCTATATCGAGATGCCGATCAAACTGCGGTTCAACGCGCGGCGGCCGCTGGATTATTCTCCCTATGCGATGCCGATGATCCAGAACCCGACACATGGCAGTTTCCCCTCGGGCCATTCGGTCGAGGCCTTTGCCGTGGGCACGGTGCTGCATGCGCTAGCGCAGGAGAAGGCGATCGAAACCACCGGGTCAGGCAAGCCGGCCAAGGTCTATTCCGCCACCCGCGCCTTTGCGGCCGACCCGCCGGTGCTGATGCGGTTGGCGGCGCGGATCGCCGAGAACCGCACGGTGGCCGGCGTGCATTTCCCCGCCGACAGCTTTGCCGGCGCGGCGCTGGGCATGGCGATTGGCGAGTATCTGGTCAACGCGCTGGCGGGCACCGGAGCGACGGGCAGCTATACGCTGAAGACCAAAGACATCGGCGACCGCGACTTTGGATTCGACGCGCTGACCTTTGGGCGTGGCAAACAGCACCCGATCAGCCACACCGAGGGCAATGTCGATATTTCTGGGGTCAATGTCTCGCCCATCCTGCGCGAGATGTGGTCGCTGGCGCGGCAGGAACTGCACGCCGCCAAGGTGAGCTGAGCACACCGGCGCGGGCCGCGCGACCACAGAACGGGCGGCGTGATCGCGCCGGATGCGCCCGCACGCCCGACGAAAAATTTGTCGTGCGCCCCCTTTTGATCCTAGAGTGGCGATCACCTGAAAATACCGAGGTGATGTACTATGAAGATTTCCGCAATATTGACCTTGACCTGCCCCCCGAAACTTCCCTCACTTTGATGTAGAGTTTGCTCAACCTTTCGAAGGAGCAAACGAATGCGAA
>JBFHMM010000053.1:0-18441 GCA_041594355.1 Paracoccaceae bacterium
ATGGACCGGGCGCCTTTCTGGAGGTGGCGCAAGGATTTGAGGATTATGAACGCGCCATGCGCCGCAAGCTGGAACGGGAATTGCGGCCGCGCGTGATCGGGTCGGCAGAGGGCGCGCTGGCGCCGCCGGGCTAGCCCTGCGGCGCCAGCGGTATCAATTGTTGGCGGGCGCGGTCGGGAAGACCGGCAGCGCGGCCTGGCTGGACGGCGTGGCCGAGGCCGCCGTCAGCACCGCGATGCGGTCCGGCGTCTGACCCAGCACCGGCGCGCCGCTGCCGGCCGCGTCCAGCGCCAGCGTCATCCAGCCACCGGCCGGGCCGGCGGCGGGTTGATCGACACCGATGCCTTCGCGCAGGTGATGCGAGACCGCCTCGCCGTAACCATGCTGCCCGGCGGAGGTGACCAGCACCGCCGAGGCCAACGCCATTTCGCTGTCCCCGGTGCGGTAGCCAACCCCGAGGCAGACCTTGCCACCCGACACCAGCTGCGCGATCGGCTGGCCGGAGCTTTGCAGGAATGCGGAGGTCTGAGCGATGACCTGGTCGGCCCCCGCCGTGGTGATGGCGGCGATCTGCGGCGCGATGGCCTGCGTCAGCCCCTTGCACTGCGCCTCAACCTGGGCCGGGGTCATATTGGGGATCGACGCCTCGATCCGCGCGGTATCGGCGATGGCGGCGGTGCGCTGCTGGCAGAATTGTTCACTGAGCGCGAAGGTCGTGTCCGTCAGGCTGGCGGGGGTGGTCAGGCCACCGTTGGTCGCGGTGCGGATGCTGACCTGGTTACACAGATCCGCCGCCGTCACCTTTGGCGCGGCGAAGGAGAAGCTGGGCAGCACGCCACCGGTATCGGCCCGCGCGGCGACCGGTTCCTGCGTGGTCGGCGCGGACACCGAAACCGTCTGCGGCACGGTCCGCGGCACCGCTTGGGGGATCGTTTGCGGTACCGCTTGAGGGATGGCCTGTGGGATGGCCTGTGGGATGGTCTGCGGCATCGGCTGCACCGGAACCGGCGCCATCGCCATATGGGTGGTGCCCGGCTGCAGCGTCATGGTCGTTGAGGGCACCTGCGGTGTGGCGATGCCCAGTTGTTCATTACGGTAGACCCGCAGCAGACCCGCCTGCCCCTGGGTCGCCACGACCTGCGCATAGGGCGCGACATGGGCGCTGGCCAGGGCGCGCTGGTGGCTGTTGAGCAGGAACACCCGCTCGTGGTCATCGAGATAACCATCGATGGGAAAGCCCATGTCGGCCTGGTACTGGGAAATGCCGGCGCGGCTCTTGCGGCCAAGGGCACCGTCAGCGCTACCGACGTGATATCCGAAGAAATTGAGCGAACGCTGCACCTGGCGGTTTTCCTCGCGCTGCGCCGACGAGATCCCGGAAGAGCGCGAATAGGTCTTCTTGCGCTGATTGTTCTTGTGCATTTCGTTCACGATGATCCCGCCCAGCAGAGCGCCGCCGAGGGCCGCGGCTGCATCGCCCGCCTGCGCCCGTTGCACGGGAAGGAAAATGACGCTGGCGGCGACCGCCGAGGCGCAAAGATTTCTGTAAAACATCGTATAACCTCGCTTGGTACCTGCACCGCTGGTGGCAGAGACCCTAATGGCAGGACCGCTGAACAACTTGAATTCTGATGGGGCCAGCGGACCAAAATCGGCACTACATGTCAAGCAGGAGAGCGGTTTGACGGTGATTTGGCAACGTCGGTCCTAAAGCGCCCGGCCTAAAAATTGAGACACGAACATCCGCCACGCCTTCGGCGTTCTCGGGATGTTCATTTCACGATCTGATACAAGTAAAAGGCCGGACGCTTTAGCCGGGCGGTGCAGCGTTGCGGGATCAAGTCTCGGGTCCGGCCTCGACCGCTGGCGCCAGGGTAGAGACCATATCGGGCCCAAAGAAGCGGTGGCAGGCGCGCCCGGCGTGTTTGGCGGCATAGAGCGCCTGATCGGCCCGGTGCAACAGTTGCGCCGGCTCCGCCTCTGCATCGACAGGCACGGCGACGATGCCGATGCTGGCGGAGATCCGGCACGGCTTGCCCTCGAAGGAGATCGGCTGTTCCAACCGCTGGATCAGCCGGGTGGCGATGCCTGACAGGGCGGAACGGTCGCGCAGCCGGTCGAGGATCAGCACGAATTCATCCCCGCCCGCGCGCACGATTGTGTCGGAATCGCGGGTTTCCTCGACCATGACGCGCGCGACTTGCTGCAGGACATGATCGCCCGCCGCATGGCCCATCGTGTCGTTGACCGCCTTGAAGTAGTCCAGATCCAGATGCATCAGCGAAAATGCCCCGCCCCGCGCGGTCAGCCGCGCCAGCACATGATCCATCGCCCGGCGATTCTTGAGACCGGTCAGCGTATCGGTGAATGCCTGTTCCTCGGCGGCGATCATGGCGCCCTGCAACCGGGTGTTCAGCTTGCGCGAAGCTTCCATCGCGGCCGATTTCGCCTCGACCAGATACAGCAGTTCGATGGCGAGGTCGGTGGGCGAGAAATCGGCGCTGGTCAGCGCATAGTCCTGCACCGCGTCCAGCAGCGATATTCCAAAGGACAGGTTCACCACGGCCCCGGAAGGGAGCGGAACGATCACGCCCTTCAGCCCTGTACGCGGGGCATCGCGGAATGACAGGTGCAGCTTGGATCCCGCTGCGGCCAGCAGCCCCTCCATATTGGTGATCGCCCGTGGCCGCGCCAGTTCGAACAGTTCGAGAAACCGCCGCCCGACGATCGGCTGGTCCGGGCGCAGCTTGGTCAGCGTCGGCCCGGCGCTGCGGATGTGGCCGGTATCGTCCAGCAGTACATACATCGGGCAGAGCCCGTCCAGCACCCCGGTCAGATCCTGTCCCCCGATCATCCCGCCCGCGCCCCCAGGTCGAAGGACCGACCCTCGGCGAAGGCGGTTTCGATCAGCGTGATCGAGATCACCTCGCAGCCCGGCGTGGAGCAGTCCGTGGTGGTGCAGGCCACGCCGTTGTGCTCCAGCATCACCAGCGCACCATAATCGTCCGCCATGGCGCGCAGGATTCCCATCATGACAAAGCCGAACCCCGGCAGACCGGGCTGGCAGGACAACGAAAACAGACCGGCGGCATGTTCGCGCAGTTCCAGCACCGGCAGATCGAGGTCGGAGACCGCAAGCCGCGCCCGATCCGGCAAGTCGTCCAGAGAATGCAGAAACTCGACATAGGTCACGCCGCCGAACCGCAGCAGCCGGCGCAGCGCCTCCATCTGCGGGTTCGAGACCAGGAAGGTGCCGATATCCTCGAGGATTTCACCCTGCGGCCGTCCCAGTTCCTCGGACAGCGCGTCGAGCACGCGCGTGGTCTGGGCATCCTCGTAGATCAGCATCGCCTCGAACTCGGAAAACCCAAGCCCCGCCGCCGCGGTCACCTGTTGCCAGCGTGCCTGCCCATAGGTGGTGCAGACAAACGACTGAATTGCCCTGTTGATCAGCCCATGCATGCCCGGCCTCTTGTTCGATTTGGGCACAGCATCGCGCGGGACGTCTTAACAAAGCGCCAACAAATAAAACTGCATCTATTTTTCCGCATCATGACCGGTCGAACGTAGGGTCAGTTTCCCGGCACCAGTACGCTGTCGCCCAGAAATAGCGCCTGTGCGCCGCTGGGCCGGACCGAGAACGCGCCATCCAGCGCCATGCGCACCGCATCTTCGGGCAGCGACGGCCAGGTTCCTTGCAGCGGGTCGAAGACCTCGCGCACCAGAATGCTGCCGTCGGGCTGGCGCATGACATGGTTGGCCCGTGTGCCGCCCCGCCCGTCCGGGAACAGCAGCATACCCTGTCGTTCCGGCGGCGCTGCCGGGGAAAACCCGCCGGCCACCAGAACGCAGCCCGTCCGCCCGTCGGGCAGCAGCCGCTTGCAGCCTTCGATCCAGTCGGTCAGCCGGTAGAGCGGCAGATCGGCCAGATCCGCCGCGGAAAGGGTCAGCGCGCCCTCCGGGCGGACCGAGATCAGGTGCGCCAGCTCGGCCGCGATCTGCGGCGCCCGGACCTGATCGAGATCGAGGTTATAGCGGTAGCGGCTGGTGGTTTCCCGCACCAACGCGATCCGCGCCGCCAGGCTCGCAGGGCCGGTATCGCCGCCCGACGCCTGCGCCAGCCGATCGAGCCCTGCCTGCCCCGCCCGACCCCAACGATGCGCCATTTCCCACAGCGGCAGGTCAAAGGCATCTGCCGTTCCAGCGGTGTAGCGCGCCACCTGGCTGTCGGCGGAAATCCGGTAGGCGTTCAACGCCGGGGTCAGCCACAGCGCCGAGCCCCCGATCACCGCCAGAGCCATGGCCACGTTGACCCGGCGGATCCGACCGGCCCAGCCGCGCCCGCGCAAGACAGAACCGGCATAGCCCAACCCGTAGGCCAGCAGAATCAGCCCCACGCAGGCTGCCAGCAGCCGGTCCGGGGTCCAGGCATATTGCCGGACCCGCAGCGCCACCGCCCAGACCGACAGCGCCGCAAGCACGGGCACCAGCGTCGTCATTACCTGCGCCAAACCGCGCAGCAGCGGCGCCCGCACGGCTTCGGCATCGTTGCGCTCCAGCGCCGAGCTGATCAAAATGACGGCCAGGATCGCCGCCCCCATCAGCGTCGCCGCCGAGGAAAACTCGCCAAACAGCTCCGACAACCCGCGCAGCGGCAGCGCCACCAGGAACACCCCGACCACCGCCAGTTGCACTGGCACCAGCAGCCGCAGCAACCGCAGGATCAGGAAAGGCGAGATGGTTTCCCGCAGCTCGTAAACCACCGCCAGCGCCAGCCCCAGCACGGTACCGCCGAGCGTGAACATCACCCATTCGCGCCGCATCAGTCGTTCGATGGCGTCGATACCGACAAGCTGCAGCAACGCGTCCGAGAGGAAAGCCACCAGCAACACGCCGGCGACAAATATCCAGGCGGCCAGGAACCGGATCACGATGGTCCAAGCGGTTTCGAACAGCGCCGCATACGAGAGCCAGTTGTCGCGGTGGCACAGCCAGACCGAAAGGAACGGGGTTGCAAAGAGCACCAGCACCCCGGTCACCCCCAGCATTACCGGATCGCCCAGCAGATCCGTAGCCACCCCGTGCCGCATCCCCGCCAGCGCCACCAGCATCGTCGCCGGCACCGCCAGCACCAGCGCCCCCACCAGCGCCCGGCCCGGCGGCACCGGCCCAGCCAGCGCAAGCGCCACAGATCCGTAGATCGCGACAAAGGCAAAGATCGCGAGATAGAGCAGCGGCGGCATGACGCCCATGTCCCAGATCCGCCCCAGTGCCCAGAGCGCCAGCCCGGCGCAGCCGCCCAGCACGGCCATGACCACTCGGTCCATCGTCACCCGCATGTCGTAGCCTGCCGACATAACGCCTTGCCCTCGCATCAGGTTTCCCGCTTCGGGATTCCCGCGCCAGCCTATCGCCCACCGCCGCCGCCGACCAGCACCAATGCCCGCCGCTTGCCTTTCGCCGGGGCCCATGTCCTGATACCGGGATACCCCCGGCCCCGCGCTCACTCTTGCCCCCGCTGACCTGTCATGACCCAGACCTCACAGCTTTTCTGCTGCGGCGGCGATCTCCCGGCCCGCCACCTCAGACCCGACGCCCCCGCCCTGGCGGACCTCTTGACGCTGATCCAGGCCGAATTCGCCTATATGGACGGGCGCATCGACCCGCCGTCGTCGATGCACCGGCTCACGCTCGACGATCTGGCGCGGTCCTGCGATGCCGGCGAGGTCTGGTCGCTGGGCGATCCGCCCGTGGCCTGCATGATGCTGACTCCCCGCGACGATTGCCTATACCTGAGCAAGCTGGCGGTGAACCGCGATCACCGCCAGCGGGGTCTTGCCGCGCGGCTGGTCGGCATCGCCGCCGACCGCGCCCGGGCGCGCGGCCTGCCCCGGCTCCAGCTGCAGTCGCGAGTCGAACTGACCGAGGTGCACCGGGCTTTTGCCTGGATCGGCTTTGCCAGGACCGGCGAGACCGCGCATGCCGAATTTCACCGCCCGACCTCGATCACCATGGAGATGCCGGTCTGAGCACTAAGGTTCATAAAGTGGCCCCATAGACGGTTCAGAAATCCGTCGGCGCGCCGCCCTCGTCCTTGCGGCGCGTGACAAAGGCCTCCAGCTCCTCGCGGATGGCCGGGTCGAGCGGCGGCGGCTCGAACTGCGCCAGGATCTCCTTGTAGCACAAATGCGCGCGTTCGGCGGTCCAGACGCCGCCAGCCAGCTCCCAGCCCTCGTAGTTCTTCCAGTCGCTCAGGAATGGTTGGTAAAACGCTGTCGTATAACGTTTTTGCGTGTGCTCAATGCCAAAGAAATGTCCGTCGTGGCCGACCTGCCGGATCGCCTCCAGAGCGACGTCGTCGGGAGTGGTGGCAAAGATCTCGGGTTCCATGTAGCGCTGGATCTGCTGCAGCACCTCGCAGTCCATGATGAATTTTTCCGGGCTCGCGATCAGCCCGCCCTCCAGCCAGCCTGCGGCGTGATAGACCATATGGGTGCCGGACTGCACCGCCGCCCAAAGCGAGTTGGAGCTTTCCCACATCGCCTGCCCGTCCGGCACATTGGCCGCGCAGGCCCCAGAAGACCGCAGCGGCAGCCCGTAGAACCGCGCCATCTGGCCGGTCATCTGGGTGGCGCGCATGTACTCGGGCGTCCCGAACGCGGGAGCGCCGGATTTCATATCCACATTCGAGGTAAAGGTGCCGATCACACAGGGCGTACCCGGCGCGACGTATTGGAACAGCGCGATGGCGCAGAGCGCCTCGGCGATGGATTGCGCCACGGCACCGGCCATGGTTACCGGTGCCATCGCGCCCGCCAGCGTGAACGGGGTCACCACCACCGCCTGCCCGCGCCGGGCCATGCGCAGGCAGCCGTCGATCATCGGGAAATCATGCTTCAGCGGCGAGGTGGAATTGATGTTGGTGTACATCCGTGGGGTCGCCTCGAACTCCTCGTGGCTGAGCCCGCCTGCGATACGGACCATTTCCATCACGTCCTCGACCCGCTCCGCCCCCAGCGAATAAGCGTGCATCACCTTGTCGGTCAGCGTCAGCTTGTCATAGAGCACGTCGAGGTGACGGATGCCGGGATGCAGGTCGACCGGCTCCACCGGATAACCGCCGGCGAAATGGATGCAATTGAAATACTGGGTCAGCTTCAGCAGGTTACGGCATTGCTCGCGAGTGCCCGACACCTTGCGCCCGATCTCCATGTCCCAGTAGTTGGGCGGCGAGGACACGTTGCCGAAGAGCATCCTGCGGCCGCCGATTTTCAGCGTCCGGTCGGTATTGCGCGGGGTCAGGGTGAACTCGGGCGGTGCCTTGGCCACCATTTCCATCACGAAATCGCGGTCCATGCGGACGACGTCACCCTCGACGATGCAGCCCGCCGTTCGAAACAGCGCCAGCGCCTCGGGGTTCAGAAAGGCGACGCCGACCTCTTCGAGAATGCGCATGGCGCCGTCATGGATCGCCTGTACACCGTCACCGTCCAGCGGCTCGGTCGGGCGGTCGAGGTTCTCGGGCAGACGCCAGGGCATCTGTTCGATCACCGCCGTCCCGCGCCGGGACGCCGCGCCCGCGCGCCCGCCACTGCGCCGTCTGCGCCCCAGTGTTGATGCCTGTTCCATGACCGTTCCCCTTTTGCTGGGTCCAGCAAGCCGCAGAAGCCGGCGGGCTGCCGCTCAGATAGCGACATGAAGGGTCGTTTTTGCCAAGGTCGGGCCCGGATCAGGCCGCGGGCGCGATCTGGAACTCGGCCTCGATTTCCACCGCAATCCGCAACGGCAGCGCGGCCACGCCCACCGCCGACCGGGCGTGGCGACCTATCTCGGATCCAAAGAGGTCGAGAATCGGGTGCGAGATCCTGTTGGTCGCCGCCGGTTGCTGCTCAAATCCAGGGTCGCAATTGACCATGCCAAAGACCCGGCACCAGCCGGTGATACGGTCGAGGTCGCCCAATTCGCGTTTCAGCCCGCCCAGAATCGCCAGCCCGGTCTTTTGCGCCAGCCCGGCGGTGTCTTCGACACAGACATCGACACCGACCTTGCCAATGGGGCCGGCCAGCGACCAGTCATCGTTCAGCGGTCCGGCACCCGAGACATAGGCCCGGTCGCCGCGCAGGTTGACCTCGGGAAACGGCAGAACCACGCCGGGCTGCAGCGGCTGGGGCAGCATCAGCCCGCGTTCCGCCAGTTTCGTCTCGATCCGCGCCATGTCAGGGTCTCTTATGCCGTCAGCCAGCTGGGGATATGACCGATGTCGGGGAACACCGCGTCCGCCAGCGGCGCGAGCTCTTCGGTCGGGGCCATGCCGGTAAGCACGCCGATCGTGCGCATCCCCGCCGCGCGGCCCGCGATCAGGTCATGGGTGCTGTCGCCGACCATCACGGCGCGGTCCGGCGCGACGCCCACCATATCGCAGAAGGCCAGCAGCGGATCGGGCGCGGGTTTGGCACCATAGCCGCTGTCGAACCCCGCGACAAAGGCGAAGCGGTCCAGGACACCCGCCTCTTCCAGCTGAATCCGGGCGCTGTATTCGGTGTCGTTGGTCATCACGCCCAGATGCAGACCCTGCCCGGACAGGCCGTCGAGAAACCCCGCCAGCGGCACGGCCGGCGCGAGCGGTGCATCGGCGGCGCTGAGCATCAGGTGGCGTTCGATCTCTTCGATGCTGCGGTCGGGCAAGGCCGGGGCGAAACATTCCGCCGCCTCTCGGTTGGTGCCGGCGATGACCGCGCTGTCGGGATGAAAGCTCTGCGTGTCCAGGTCGAACCGGGCGCCTGCGGCCAGGGCCCGCGCAAGGTCGGGATCGCCGCCCGACAACTGAGCGATGATCCGGGCGGCCCAGACATTCCAGGTTGAGCTGAAATCGAACAGCGTGCCGTCCTTGTCGAACAGGATCGCGTCGACCTGGCGGGCGGTGCGGGGCATCTTGCCGGTCACGTCCAATGCACCTGTGCGCCGCCCGGCAGCGCCGCGCGCGCCTGCATCGGCTGGTCATAGGCCAGCCCGCCGGCATCGCAGAAACCGACCACCCATGCGTCGTCCATCATCAGGAAATCCAGGACCGAGCCAAGGAATTCCGGCTCGCCCGCGCGCTGCCGCAGGTCCTCCATCCCCGCACCGGTCGCCCCCATGAAAACGTTCAGAAGATCGTCCTGGGAAGCCAGCCAGGACAAGGCCTGTAGCGCCAGAGTCTCGGCGGCCTGAGCGGAAATCGGCATATCGGACCAACTTTGATCGACGCGGGAAAGGGTTTGTTAACCAGTCTCATTAAGACTCCGGGACAAGGCGAATGCAAGTGTCGAAAGGCGAGGCTGTGCAGGCGACAATCCTGATCCTGGATGGGATATCGACCAACCGTATCATGCTGAAAGTGCAGCTTTCGGCGGCATGGTACCACGTCGTGCAGGGCGACCGGCTGGACGGGGTGCTGCCGCTGATCCGGCGCTGTCAGCCGGATCTGATCGTCACCGCGATGACGCTGCCGGACGGGGACGCGCTGGCGCTGATCGCCCAGCTGGGGACCGATGAGGCGACCGCCGGTATTCCCGTGGTGGCCATCACCGGGCAGAACGATTCGGGTGCGCGGCTGCGGGCACTGGCCGCCGGTGTCGACGATGTGCTGAGCCAGCCGGTGGACGACATGATGCTGCAGGCACGGATCCGCAGCCTGCTGCGGGCCCGGTCGAACCGCGAGGAACTGCGGATGAACGCTCCCCCGGCAGTGCGCTATGGCCTGTCGGAGGCCCCCACGGAATTCAACGGGGCGGCCGCCCCCGTGCCGATGCCAGTCGCCCCGGCGCAGGTGGCGGTCCTGACCGAGGACGCGCGAACCGGGGCGCAATGGCGCATCCGGCTGGGCCGGTCCAGCCCGCATCACATCCGCAGCCATTCCATGGCCGAAGCGCATCGGCTGATGGACGACCCGGTGCCCGAGGCGATCATCGTGGAACTGGCCGGCACCGGCGGAACCGGGTTGCGGCTGCTGGCGGACCTGCGCGCCCGGACGGTCACCCGTGACACGGTTCTGATCGGCGTGGCCGACCCGGCCAACCCTGCACTGGCGGCCGAAGCGCTGGACCGGGGCGCGCATGACGTGGTCGCCGAAGCTTTCTGCCCCGAAGAACTCGATCTGCGGCTGACCGCGCGGCTGCGCAACAAGGCGCGCTCGGAACGGCTGCGCAACGATCTGCGCGACGGGCTGCGCGCGGCGCTGCGCGATCCGATGACCGGCTTGTTCAACCGCCGGTTCGCCCTGCCTCGACTGGCCCGGATCGCCCGCACCTCGGTCGAGGACCAGGTGCCCTTTGCGGTGATGCTGGCGGACCTGGATCACTTCAAGTCGATCAATGACGCCTATGGTCACCTGACCGGAGATGCGGTGCTGATCGAGGCCGCGCGCCGGCTGCAGCACAACATGCGCCCCGGCGATCTGGTTGCCCGGGTCGGGGGCGAGGAATTCCTGATTGCGCTGCCCGGCCGGACCGCGGCGGAGGCGGCGAAAGCCGCCGTCTGCCTGTGCCGCCGGATGAACGGCAGCCCCTTTCGGGTGCATGGGCTGTCGCTGGGCGTGACCGTCAGCATCGGCGTCACGCCCGGCCCCGTGGTACTGCCGCAAGGTGCCTCGGACGAGGCGCTGGCGGCAGCGCTGATCGACCGCGCCGACCGCGCGCTTTATGAAGCGAAGGACGCCGGGCGGAACCAGGTCACCCTGGCGACCACCGCAGCCTGAATCAGTCGTCCTTGTGCTTTCGGTCTCACTTCCGCTCGACCGAGCGTTTCGCAGCCTGCATCAGACGGTCAGCATAGGCCGCGCGCTCCGCATCGCTCATCGCCGACACGCGGGCGAGCCAAGCCTCCTGCACGATGGACAGGAATTCTTCACGGTGCCGCGCCTGCCCGTCCAGGAAAGCGTCCAGCGCGGCGGCATCGAACGGAACCGCACGCAAGGCCGCGTCTATCGCCGCCGCTTCGTCGCGGCGTTTGGTGGCATGTTCCTCGCGGCCGCCAAAGGCGCGGCCCCGCAGCGCCTTGCGATCCTCGCGCGGCAATTCGCGGTACAGGATCGCGCCCATCGGAGGCGGCGGCCGGTGCGCCCCGCCCGGCCCGCCAAAGCGGAAAGCGGCGCCGATCACCAGCCCGATCACCGCGAGGTTCAACGCCAGCGAGACGCCCAACAGGATCCGGACCCAGGCCCGCGCCCGTGGCGGCGTGGCGGTTATATCGTCGGCCATCTCAGCCATCCTCCAGATAGAGCGACGACAGGCTGTAGCCGCCCAGCACGTCGACTTCGCTTTGCGCCGCGCTGACCAGCCCAGCCGGGTCCGGCAGGAACGCCGGCGGCGACACCCCGATCCAGACCCCCGCCGCGCAGGCTGCCGCCAGACCGCCGAGAGCGGGCCAGCCGCCCAGCAGGGCCTTCACCTGCCGCCAGAGACCCGGCGAGGGTGCCCGTGCGGGAGGTTCGGCAAACCCGGCCTGCACCTGCGCCGCATCAGCCAGGATCCGTTCGGAAAGAGCCTCGGGCAGCGCGGCGCTGTCGCGCCGGGCGGCGTCAAACAGCCCGTCCAGGTCGATATGTCCGTTATTGTCAGCCATCGCTATACCCCAGTTCTGCGCGCCGTCCGGCCAATGCGGCGGCCAGCGCCCGTTTGCCCCGGGCGGTCAGACTTTCGACCGCCTCGACGCTGATGTCCATGATCCCCGCGATTTCGGGGTTTGGCAGATCTTCGATGTGGCGCAGAACCACCGCCTGCCGCTGCCGGCCGGGCAACGTCATCAGGGCCGCCTGCAGCGCGTCTGCCCGCGCCCGGTCCTGCAGCTGCTCGGGCGCGCTTTGTCCCAGATCGGGCGGTTCGGGCACGTCGTCGATATTGACCGAGCCGCCACGCCGCCGCCGTTTCAGGTCCAGGCAAAGGTTCATCACGACCCGGTAAAGCCAGGTCGAGACCTTGGCCTGCCCCGGCTGCCACTCCGGCGCCATCCGCCAGAGGCGCAGCATCGCCTCCTGCGCCACGTCCTCGGCCTCGGCCTGGTCGCCCAGCACCCGCAGGGCGACCGAAAAGACACGCGGACCCAACCGGGCGGTCAGCTCGCGCGCCGCCTGTGCCTCGCCACAGGCGAAGAGAACGAGCAGCGCGTCGTCGCTGGGCGCATCGCCGGTCATCGGGGTGCCCCCACCCGCCCGTACCTTGCCGGACGCAACGGGGGTTTCCCCGGATATGGCCGCCGCGTTTGACACACCGGATCAGGTCTTGTCCGGTCCGCAATTGCCGTGACGCTTCATCATGCCATTTTCCTTCTTGCCGTGCCGCTCGCGCATCTTGTCGCGGGCCGACTTGAATTCAGCCTCGGAGATACCGCCGCTGCCGTCTGTATCCAGACGCTCGAACATGCGCTCCATGCCGCCCTTGCGGCCCGGTTTTGGCATTTCCCCGGCGTTGAGGAAGCCGTCGCCATCGGCGTCGAAGCGTTCGAGCATGCGCGCGGCGCGTTGGGCGTTCCGTTTCATGGCGGCGGCCTGCACCTCTTCGAGGCTCAGCTTGCCGTCGCCATCCGTGTCGGCCTCGGCAAAACGCGCGGCGCGGCGGGCGTCCATTTCAGCCCTGGTGACTTCGCCGCTGCTATCCGCGTCGAGATCGCCGAATGCGGGGCGTTCGTGGCGCGGACCACCGCAGCCGGGTATCTCGCCCATGCCCTGTGCCAGGGCGGCGCCTGCGGTCAGCACCAAGGAAGCCGCCACGATCCCGGTGATAAAGCCTGTATGTTTCATCTGGGTCAGTCCTTGTTTTGCGGCGGCCCCGTGCCGCCTGTGATATACTCCAAACGCGGCGGTGTCAGAATTCCGTCGCAGAAATTTCGGGTTTGCCATCGGGGCCGGTTTTTGCGACATCGCGACGCAAAGGCCCGTGTCACCCTTGGCTCGGCGGGCCGCAGGGTCCACTTAGGGCGCATCAGCAGATGAGCGAACCATGACCGAACAGATCCAGCCCCCCGCGCTTGCCACCTCCGAGCCCGACCGCCCGCTGAAGCCTGCCCTCTGGCGCGGCTGGCGGCGGCGTTGCCCGAGTTGCGGCGAAGGCGCGGTTCTGCACAGCTATCTCAAGGTGCACGATGCCTGCTCCCATTGCGGCGAAGATCTGCACCATCACAGGGCCGACGATGGCCCGGCCTATCTGACGATCCTGTTGGTCGGCCACCTGATGGCGCCGCTGCTGCTGGTGGTGTTCGAAAACTACCGCCCCGCGCCGATGGTGCTGTTTTCAATCTTTGCGGTTGGATGTCTGTCGTTATCGCTTTACCTTCTGCCCAGACTGAAAGGGGCTATCGTCGCGTTCCAGTGGGCGCGCCGCATGCACGGGTTCGGGTAACGCAACCGGCCGCGCCCCTGACCAACACGCGAGGGGCCATGAACATCGACAAGACCGCAATCCGCAACGCCGCGACAGTGATCGTGCTGCGCGACCGCATGGACAAGCCCGCTATCCTGATGGGACAGCGCGGCGCCAAGGCGGCGTTCATGCCCAACAAGTTCGTCTTTCCCGGCGGCGCGGTGGATGCCGGCGACGCCGACATCCCGCTGGCCGCGCCCCTGCCCGCCGTTTGCCACGAGCGGCTGAACGAAGAAGCGCCGGCAGGAATGCAGACCATGCTGGCCGCCGCCGCGATCCGCGAACTGTGGGAGGAAACCGGGCTGGTGCTGGGTCAGCCGGGCACCTGGAGCGCGCCGCCGCCCGATTGGCAGAGCTTTGCCGCCACCGGCCACCTGCCCGCCGCCGACGCGCTTCAGTTCGTGTTCCGCGCCCTGACCCCGCCGGGCCGTCCGCGCCGCTTCGACGCGCGGTTCTTTCTGGTCGACGCAGGCGCCATTCAGGGCGATCTGGACGATTTCACCCATGCCTCGGACGAGCTGTCGCATTTGCAGTGGATCCCGCTCAGCGAGGCCCGCGGTTTTGATCTGCCCTTTATCACCGAGGTGGTCCTGGCCGAGGTCGAGGCCCGCGTCAAGACATTCGATCCGCCTGAATCAGTGCCCTATTTCCGTAACAACGACGAGGCCAGCCTGTTCCTGCGTCTGCGCGGCCACCCGATGCCGACCCACGGCTAGGGGGTCAAATCGTCAGCACCATCGCCAGGATCGACAGGCCCAGCAGCACGATACCCGTCAATTCGCGCGCCGCAATCCGTTCGCGGAAAAACAGGACCGAGGCCAGCAGGCTCAGGATCAGCTCGACCTGCCCCACCGCCTTGACATAGGCGGCGTTTTGCAGCGTGAAAGCGAGAAACCAGCAGAACGACCCGGCCAGGCTGGCCAGCCCGACAAAGACGGCGGTGTTTCGCGCCTGCCAGACCGCCGCCAGCTGCGCCCGGTCCCGCCAGCCCAGCCAGAGCGCCATGGCAATCATCTGCATCGTTGCCACGCAGCCCAGTGTCAACGCCGCCCGCAGCGCCGGCTCGACGGGCCCAAATTCCAGGGTAGCGCCCCGGTAGGTCACCGAGGAGACCGCAAACATCAGCCCCGCCGCGATGCCCAGCACCGGCGCGCGGCCGGTCAGGTGCCGCCACCAGACGCCGGTGGCTCCGGGCGTCTTAGACAGGATCAGCACCGCCACCAGCCCGAAGAGGATCGCCCCCAGCCCGGCCAGCGTGATCCGGTCGCCCAGCAGGATCAGACCGATCAGCGCGGTCAGGATCACCTCTGTCTTCATGAAGGCGATGCCAACGGCAAAGTTGCGCTGCTGGAACAACGCCACCATGCAGACGGTAGCAAAGATCTGCGTGGCGCCGCCCGATATGGCGTAGGTCCAGAACATCTGGGTGGTGGGGGGCACCGCGGTATCGCTTGCGATGAAATACACCGCCAGCCCCGCCAACAGCAGTGGCGCGGAATAGGCAAAGCGGGCAAAGGTCGCGCCCGCCGGGGTCAGCCGCGCGGTGCTCAGCACTTTTTGCAGCATGAAGCGGACGGTCTGGAACGCGGCGGCGGCCAGGGCGATGAAAATCCACAAACTCATGCCCCCCTATGGCGGGATTTCATCGCCGGCACCAGAGGGAGACATCAAGGAGGTCCGTGGGCGGACCGGGCGGATCACACGGGCGGCCGGGAGGACGGCCATAGCGGATGCGGCACCGGGTCCTTGGGCGCCAGCAGGTAGCGGCGGAAGACCTCGCCGTAAGAGCGGTAGACATAGCCTTCGTTGCAGGCCAGGTAACGCCCCTTGCCCCGCCGGTAAAGCGTGGGCAAGGCATACCATGGCGCGCGGGGGTTCATATGATGAACAACGTGCAGGTTGTTGTTCAGAAATAGGAATGCCAGCAGGCCGCGGTCCTCGATGATCACCGTGCGGGCGCGGGATTTGGCATGGGCCTGATGCTCCAGAAAGGTGCGGATCTTGAGCAGGCCGAGCGCCGCGTAGGCCGCCAGAAGATAGCTCCAGACCGGCATTGGCGAGACCCAGACCAACGCCAGCACCGCCATCACACCCGGCAGGTGCAGCGCCCAGGCGGCCATGACCCGCCGCTCGCGCCTGCGCATCAGCCGCCAGTCGTCAGCGGCAAAGCGCAGCTGCCCGATGGCCGGGCCGATCAGGATACGGCCCGCGAGGGTGTTGTTGATCCAGTAGAGCCGCCGTTGCCAGCCCGGCATCGCATCCCAGACGGCGGGGTCGAGATAGTTGCTTTCGGGATCGTCGTAAGGGTCGGTCAGGTTCGCATCGCGGTGATGCGCCAGATGCAGGTCACGGAAGCGGCCGTAGGGGACCATCAGGCTGAGTGGCAGGGCCATCAAGGCTTCGTTCAGCGTGGTCGAGCGGAACGGGTGGCCATGCAGCACCTCGTGCGTCAGAGAGGAATGCAGCGCGATCAGAAGGATCGCAACGAGAGCCGACACGGCCAGAGACAGCGAAGACAGCCAAAAGACCACAGCGCCCCACAGCCCGTAACAGGCGAGGATCAGCGCGAAGGTGCCCCATTCGGGGCGCCGGGGGTCAGACATGCCGCCCCCAGCCGATCCCGGCCCAGATCCGTTCGTAAACCAAGTAGGTAACAAACCCGATGGCAGTATTGACCAGCGCCATTGTACCGCCAACCGCCGGCGATCCGGTGGCGACAAAACCAACCGTCGCCATGACCGACAGGCCAATCAGATTCCATACCACCGCTTTCACGACGGATCGTTTCCGGGTTTCCATGAGGGGGCTCTTTGTTGTGTCTCCTGATGGGGTAACCCCGCGGGAGCCTCATGAGAATTCTGAATATGATTAACAAAATCCAGCATATGTGATATTTATCACCACATGACAGATAAAATCGACAAGCGCCTGCGCGCGCAACAGTTCCGCACCCGCCTGTCCCGCGCCATTTCCGAGGCCAACAGCAACCAGAGCGCGCTGGCGCGGCGGATCGGTGTCGACCGGTCGACGATCTCGCAACTGCTGTCAGACGATGGCGCGCGGCTGCCGAACGCGCATGTGGTCGGCGCCTGCGCCAGCGCGCTCGGCGTGTCAGCGGACTGGCTTCTGGGGCTGTCGGACAGGCCCGAAAGCGCCGCTGCGCTGTTGTCGGCCAGCCTGTCGCTGACCGAAGCGCCCCGCGCCCTGGTGGATGAACAAATCTTTGCCTGGCACCGCGAGGCCGAGGGCTACAAGATCCGCCATGTCCCCGCCGCCCTGCCTGACATGCTGAAAACCCGCGCGCTGATGCAGTGGGAATACGCCCCGCATCTGGGCCGCACGGCGGATCAGGCGATCGGCGCCTCGGCCGACCGCCTGGACTGGATGCGCAGCGCCGGGTCGGATTATGAAATCGCGATGCCGCTCTATGAGCTGCAAAGCTTTGCCCATGCGACGGGCTACTACCAGGGACTGCCGCTGCAGACCCGGCTGGAGCAGATCGAACGGTTTCTGGACCTGACGACACAGCTGTATCCCCGGCTGCGGATCTACATGTTCGATGCCAAGCGGCTGTATTCCGCGCCGGTGACGATTTTCGGCCCGCTTTTGTGCGTATTCTATGCCGGCGGCCATTACATTGCGTTTCGCGACCGCGATCGGATCGAGACCTTCAGCCGCCATTTCGACAGTCTGGTGCGCGAGGCCGACCTGACCGCGCGGCACCTGCCGACGCACCTGCGCCAGCTTCGCGCGGCCATCGCATAAACCGCTGTCTCAGCCCTGTGCCGCCCAGACATAAGCCGCGTATCCGACGAGCATGACCGCCCCAACCGGACGCAAAATTGCCTTTTGCAATAGCAACAGGCCCGAGAAAACCAGCGCGGCGACGATCATCACCGGCCCATCGAACGTCAGAAAGCGGTCGGCCACTGGAATGGGCATGATCAGAGCGGTCGCCCCCAGAATTCCTAGAATATTAAAGATATTGGATCCTATGATATTGCCGATAGCAATTTCCGATTGCCGACGAAATGCGGCAATGACCGAGGTCGCAAGCTCTGGCAATGACGTTCCGACCGCGACGACCGTCAATCCGACGAATGCCTCGGAGACACCGAAACCACGTGCCACCGAGACCGCGCCGTCTACCAAGAACCGGGCGCCAAACATCAGAGCGACAAGTCCCACGCCCACCAACAGGACTGATCGTCGTGCAGAAGCCGGTCGCAGTGCCGCGGCGACATCGGGCGCGACCTGACCGGGGGAGCGACAGGCCCAGACCAGATAGGCCGCCAGTCCCAGAACCAGAAACACTCCGGCGCCCCGCCCGAGTTGTCCAGAGGCGAACAAAGGCATCAGCAGCAGGGCCGAGGCCACCATGACCGCGGTATCGCGGACCAGAGTGGTGCCCGTCGCGTGAATCGGCCAAATCACCGCAGAAAAGCCAGCAATCAAGAGAATGTTGGCGATATTGGACCCGATAACATTGCCCAAGGCGATATCGGGCGCGCCACGCCAGGCTGCATCCAAAGACACCAGCAGCTCGGGCGTCGAGGTGCCGAATCCCACGATGGTCAACCCGATCAGCAGGGGAGGAATTGCCAGCCGCTGCGCAATTCCGACGCTTCCCCGCACAAGCGCTTCGCCACCTAGAAAAAGGGCGGCCAAACCGACCGCGATGTAGAAATAATCCATGTTCAAGGCCCCAACAGACGGATGGTCCGCCACACAATGACACATGCCCATACAGACGCGCGGAAACAAGTTGCCAACCGACAAATTTGCGCCTTGCCAAATGTCCGCCGGGGCCGGTCTAAACCTTAGGATCCGGGTTAACGGTGTGACCGTCCACTGCGATCACCTGCCCCGACACCAGACGCGCCCCGTCAGCGGCCAGGAAGACCGCCATATCGGCAACGTCCCCTGCCGCTACAAACCGGCCCATCGAGGTGCCCGAGGCATAGCCCTCGTAGACCTGATCTCGGGTCATGCCCTGGGTAACGGCTTCGCGTTCCAGCACGCCCCCATACGCGGCCCCTCGACGGCA
>JBFHMM010000054.1:0-18439 GCA_041594355.1 Paracoccaceae bacterium
GGAATACTTGTTCGTCGTCTTGCTCATGATGCTCCATCCTACTCAAGAGTTGGAGCCTCCGGCAAACCCGGCGCGGTTCATAGCTCAGCTTTCCGTGACCCGTCTGGGCAGATATTCAGTTCCGCTCCGGGGTCGAAACGGCGCCAAACGGTGTTCTTTACTTCCAAAAACGTGACAACTCGCGGCTTGGGTGCTTGGCCACGCTCAGTTTTAACAAAGACACAATGTTACTGTTACGACGCTGTTTCAATTCCATCAAATCATTCGGATGAATTTCATAATGAGGGAATCACCATGAAACTTCGTTCTGTCCTGGCTGGCGCTGCGCTCGCGTTGACTGCCGCAGTCGCGGCACAAGCTGAAACCTGGAAACTGGCCGTAACTGATGTCGAAGGCATGGAGCGCCTTCAGCTCGAGTGGGGGCCGTTCAAGGCCGCCCTTGAAGCGGCAACCGGTGATACGTTCGAGTTCTTTGCCGTGAACTCGCGCACAGCAGCCGCGGAAGCTCTACGCGGCGAGACTGTTGATTTCGTGGTTTCCGGTCCTGCCGAGTATGTTGTTATCAACAAGCTCACCAACGCCACACCGATCATCGGCCTTGGGCGTCCGGACTATCACTGCGCCATCGTTGTGCGCGCCGATAGCGGCATCAACACGGTCGCTGATCTGAAGGGTAAGACAGTCGCCTTCGGTGACATCGGTTCAACGTCGAACATGCTTTGCCCGATGCAGGTTCTGGCCGACTATGGTCTCGACCCGGTCAACGATATCGAAAAGACGCACACCAGCCGCAACATTGCCCATGAGGCACTAAAAAACGGCGATGTGGACGCGCTTGGTTCAAACGCGGGCAGCTGGCTGAGTGTTCGCAACAAGGAAACCGACCTGCCTTATGGGTTCTTCAAGATGATCGCGCGTTCGGGTGACCTGCCCAACGACATGATCATGGTCGGCTCACACGTTCCGGCAGAAGCCGCCGCAGCGGTGCAGCAGGCAATCATTGCACACAAGGACAGCATCATCGCCGGTATCACCGCGCATGAAGAGAACGACAAGTATGTCGGCATGGACCTCGTTGAGATCGAAGACAGTGCCTATAACTATGTCCGTTCGATGTACGCAAACGCAGGCTATCCCCAGTTCGACACCTTTATCGGTGACTGACTTGCCGGATGAAACACTGGCCGCTCGCACACGGCCAGACGGGATCGGGGCGGAGAAATTCGCCCCGGTCTTGCCTGTGGATTTGCGGGTGAGGGGGCTGGCGAAAAGCTTTGCTGGAACGTCGATCTTCAAAGATGTCTCTTTTGGTCTGTCGCGCGGGGAGGCTGTGGCCATCGTCGGGGCGAACGGGACAGGAAAATCTACTTTGCTGCGATGCTTGATGGGGGTGATCCCTGCCGATGCGGGATCGATTGATGTGCTGGGAACGGATGTGCGCAGCACTTCAAGTTCGGGCCTGCGTGCCATGCGAGCGCAGATGGGGCTGGTCAGCCAAAAGCACAATTTGGTGCCGCGCCTTTCGGTCCTGTCCAACGTAGTGCAAGGTCTTTTGGGACAAAAGCCGGGTGTTAGACATTGGGGCCAGAGTTTTGCGCCGAGGGCCTCGCGTGAAGCCGCCATGGCGGCTTTGGAAAAGGTGGGGTTGGCCCATCTTGGAACACGGCGCGCCGACCGCCTGTCAGGCGGGCAATCACAGCGCGTGGCCATCGCACGGGCACTGGTCGGGAAACCCCGGATTCTGATCGCGGATGAGCCGACCGCCTCGCTGGACCCGGCCGCGGGCGAAGATGTCATGGACCTCTTCTTTGACCTCGCCAAGCAAGAAGGTGTGACGGTGATCTTCATCTCGCATAACATAGATCATGCGCTCAAATACGGGGAGCGCGTGCTTGGTCTGGCACATGGCGGCATGCCTTTGGACTCGCGGGCGGCCAGCCTGAACCCAGCACAATTGCGAGGGCTTTATGACTGACGCATCACTGCCTGCCCGGTATGAGCGCCCCTCGGCGCTGGCCTTTCTTGGCTATGCCGCAGCCATCGCGATTATTCTGTGGTCCTTTGCTGGAGCTGGCTTTTCCATAGACAAAGTCATTTCATCTCCACCGCGTTTTGCCGATTTCCTGGACCGCGCCTTTCCACCCAATCTGGAACCACAGGTGCTGGTGCGATTAGGTTGGAAGATGCTGGAGACCTTGCAGATTGCGCTTGCAGGTGCGGTCATTGGGATCATCCTGTCTGTGCCAGTGGCGCTTTTGGCCGCGCATGGGTTGATCGCGCCAAATTGGGTCAACCAGATTGTGCGCACGAGCCTGGGGTTCATCCGCGCCGTGCCGGATATTGCCTGGGCATTGGTCTTTGTCGTCGCTGTGGGACTTGGGCCTTTCGCAGGGATGCTGGCAATTGTCATCGACACAATCGGCTTTTGCGGCAGGTTTTTTGCCGATGATATGGAGGCGGCCGAAAAAGGCCCGGCTGAGGGCCTGGCCGCGACAGGCGCGCGCAAACTGGATGTGGTCGCCTGCGCCACCATTCCAGCGGCGATGCCGGCTTTCATTTCGACTTCGCTCTTTGCGACGGAAAAGGCAGTCCGGTCCTCGACTATCCTGGGCCTTGTGGGGGCCGGAGGCGTCGGGATCGAGTTGAAGGTCGGCTTTGACCTCTTTGATTATCCGACGGCCATGACAGTCATCCTGATGATCGCCGTTGTGGTCATCTCAATCGAATACCTTTCGGGCTGGGCCCGGACGAAAATCATCGGAGAGCAACGTTGAACGTTACGCCTAAGACCGACACAGCGGATCAGCATTGGAGCAAGATCTGGAACGAGATCGAAGAAGGTTCGAAATGGTTGACGCCCGAGCCGGATGTGAAACGCTGGGCAGAGGGGCTGACCCCCGGTGCGACCATACTTGATCTCGGAGCAGGTGTGGGGCGGCATGCCCTTTCGCTTCAAGCCGCCGGTTTCGAGCTGACCGCGCTCGATGCCGCCCCCGAGGGCCTGGCCGAGATCGACAAAGCCGGCACCGGCGTGAAGACCACGCTGGGCAGAATGGATGATCTGCCGTTTGAGGATGGCGCTTTCGACCATTTGCTGAGTTGGAACGTGATCTATCACGGCGATGAAACGGTGCTGCTCAACACGATCAGCGAGGTGCGTCGGGTCTTGAAACCCGGCGGGACATTCATGCTGACGATGCTGTCCAAGCGTCGCCTTTGGATTGACCGCGAAAAGCTGAATGGCCCGCGCGAGATTTCGCGAAACACCTGGGTATTCGATGAAGACAAATCCGACAAACGCCACCCGCACTACTATTGCGGCGCGGTGGAGATGCTCGCCCTCTTTCAGGGGTTCGAGGTGATGTGGATGGAAGACCGCGAGCACGAAAAGCCCGGCTCCTGGCACTGGCACCTCATTCTGGAGCGTCAGGCATGATCCAGACCTTTGTGGGGGCAGAGGTCTATTTGCCCGGAGAGATCGCGGACACAACCGTCACGATGGACGAAGGCGAAATTGTCGAAATCGGCGGCCCGGTTCAGGGCCTCGAAATCGAAGCGCGTGGCAAGATCCTCGCACCCGCGCTGATCGACGTTCACGGCGACGCGTTCGAGCGGCAAGTCATGCCACGCCCGGGCGTATTTTTCCCCATGGAAACCGCTGTGTTGGAAACCGACCGACAGTTGGCGGCTAACGGTATTGCGACGACCTATCATTCTATCACGCTGAGCTATGAACCCGGCCTGCGCAGCGTCGAGCGTGGCCGGACCATGATGCAAGCCATTCTTGATCTGGCACCGCGCCTAACGGTCGAAAACAGGTTTCAGCTTCGCTGGGAAACCTTCGCCTTTGAGGCACTGGACACCCTCGACTGGGCGATGGACGCGCCTCTAACACCTTCTCTTGCTTTCAACGACCATTTATCGATGGCGATGCGCAGTGACGATACAGTGATGCAGGAACGGCCTTTTGAGCACAGCCAAGAGTTCGAGGTGATGGACCTGAGCGACTCGGCCCTGTTCGAAAAGCGTTATCGCAAGCATACGGAACGGTCGGGCTTAGACTATGACGACCACAAGGCGCTGGTCCACAAGGTCTGGAACCGAAGGCCCGAGGTTGTGGAAACAATGCAAAGCGTGGCGGCGAAGGCGCGCGCCAAGGGCATACCAATGTTGAGCCACGACGACACTCAGGCCGAAACACGCCGGTTTTATAACGGCATTGGGGCATTTACGTCTGAGTTCCCGATGACGATGGGTCCAGTTGAGCAAGCACGCACCAACGGTGATCTGATCGTCTTCGGATCGCCCAATGCGGTGCGCGGTGGCAGCCATATCGGTTCGCTTGGGGCTGGTGACATGGTTGAAGCAGGGCTGTGTGATGCCCTGGCCTCTGACTATTACTACCCTGCCATGCTGGCAGCGGTGGACCGTTTGGATCGGGAGAAACGGGCAGATCGATCGACACTGTGGTCGTTGATCTCAAGCGGTCCGGCGCGGGCCATGGGATTGGACGACCGTGGTGAAATCGCCGTTGGCAAACGGGCTGATCTTGTGCTGGTTGACTGGCCCAAGGGTCAACCCCCCGTGATCCAAGGAACGTGGGTGAGTGGCCGCTGCGCCTATCGCGGGATTCCGCTGGCTGCATGACGTTCAACCGGGTCTACTTGCCTGCCATCGGCCTCGGGATCACGCAGATCATGGGCTATGGCACGTCGATGTATGCCTATGCGGTTCTGTTGCCGCATATGGCGACGGATCTTCTGGCGTTGTCGCTGCAACTGAGCGGGTTTGCGGTGATCTTGTCCGCTGGGTTTACCGTGCAGTGTATCCTGATCGCCGCGGTAATCTATGGCAAGGGCGACGGGATCAAAACGGTTATACGCGGGACGCTGCCGCTCGCGCTCTTTGGGCACAAGGGTTATGGCGCGCGACTTGGCTGGATCGCCTCGGTTTCAATGGCAGTCAACGCGACCGCGCCGGTTGTCTTTGCCTGGCTCACGCAGATCTACGGTGGCCGGTGGAGCTTTGTTGTCATGGCGCTTTGCGTAGCTGTCGCATTCCTCGCTTACCTGAAAATCGAAGATCCAAGGGAAGATCCCGCTTATGACTCCGCTTAAAATTGGTGCCTGTCTTGCACCGCATGAAATCGCCGACCACCGTGATTGGCTTTTTGACCAGAGCCGCGACATCGAATTGCAGGGTTTCAGTACTCACAAAGACCTTGCCCTTGAGTTTGAGGACCGCATTGCCGCCGCGAAAGAGGCGCTGAAGGGTTTTGACGGGCGGCTCGGGATGCACGGGCCCTATGAGGGGCTCGACATGGACAACAAGGACCCCGAGCTACGTCCCCTGATCACCGCAAGGTATCTCAAGGCGCTTGAGGCCGCGGAGCGGGTCGGCGCGCGACAAATGGTGCTGCATTCGCCCTATTCCCGTTGGTACGCGTGGAATCGACTGAGCAAACCGAACTACTGGGAGACCAAGCTGGCCCGCATCCATGATGTGATGAGGCCCGTGGTCAAAGCGGCAGAAGCGGCAGGGATCACATTGGTGATCGAGAACATACTCGATGTGGACCCGGCCAGCCGCCGTGCCATGGTCGATAGCTTTGACAGCGATGCCATTGCCCTGTCCATCGACACCGGCCACGCACATCTGGCACGCCGCATGTCCGGTGCTCCGCCTGTTGATTACTTTGTGCGCGATGCGGGCTATCAGTTGCAACATGTTCACTTGCAAGACCTCGACGGTCACGCCGATCGGCACTGGGCTCCGGGAGAAGGCGAAATTCACTGGCAAGAGGTCTTCCGCGCGCTGTCCGAGTGCGCATCCGCGCCACATCTGGTGCTGGAGCTTCGCCGCAAATCTGACATCCCTCAGGGGTTTTCCTATTTGAAAGGCCTTGGGCTTGTAGAATAACAGCTCGTGCAAAGCGCCCCTTTCGAACTGACAAGCGCATCTTTCCGAGGTGCAGAGGTGGCAAAGGGGTGCTGCCGGCCCACGGCTCTCACATTCAGTCTGGAAAGGAGCTTGGCGGCGCAGCATCATCGCTCGTGGTTGTCATTGCGGTGCAGTATTGTCGCAATTTTTGCCAGGACCGTTCCAGCCAGCGCCAGCAAGCCGAGTATCAGCCTGAACCAGAAAGCGATGGCGGCGATGACCAGGATAATGCGCCAGACATGTGCGCAGAATGATAGCGCCTTCATCTCCGCCTTTTGCGCGCCCGATCATAACCATTTCGACGGCACCGCCCGGCATCGCGCTCAAAAGCGCGGTCACGCGCGATTGGCCGCCAATCCGGCGGAGATAAGCCAGAACGATAAAGGCTGACAGGGCAACGCAGAGGACAAGCCCGGCAATCGACACGACCCATTAGCCCAGATGTTCAAACGTGTCGGGTTTGAAACCAGAGCCCAGCATCACACCGATGATCGCGACCACGTAGGGCCGTGCCTTTTCCGGACCTGACAGGTTCCATCCTGCGAGCGTGCCAACTAGCGTGACCACAATCGCGCCGAGCATCCACGGAAGCGGCAGGTTCAGAGCGTAGAACAGAACTCCACCGGAAGTGCCGAGCGCGATTGTCGCCAGTACGGGCGTGTATGTTGCCAGAGCGGGGGGCATCGCGGCAGTTTGATGCGGAACAGGACCTCTTTCCCGTCACCATGGGCCGGCAGTTTATTGCGGTGCGTGACCGGTCGCCCGCCGTTTTTCTGGATCACGCGAACAGATGCGATATTCTCGGGATGAGCGGTGAGATCTACCGTTGTCAGACCCACGCCCTGTGCCTCTGGCAGGATTGCGCCAAGCGCAAATGTTGCCAGCCCTTCACGCCTGCGCTACGGGACAACAGCATAGCCAATATGCCCAAGGCATGTCGGCGGCAGAGCTTTGGTGCCGTGCTGCCACCTCAGCTCGATACTGCCGCAAAACCCGTCGCACCAAATCCAACGGCGAAAACTTGGCAGGCGCTTCACGAAGCTGGCATCGGGCAGTTGGATTTCACGGCGACGCGCGTCCGGATCATTGAGTGACGCCAAAAACGCATCGGCATCTTTGGCAATTGCTTCCAATTCTTCCGCCGACGCCCTGGGGGCGGGTCGTGCGCGGAGATCAGCCGGTTTCCAGCGCTGTGCGATAGGCGTCCAGATACTCCAAAGAGGGCGTGACCAGTTGCATCTAGCGATACTTTTCGATGAATGCGTCAATGTGTAACGTGCGTATATCAGGTAAGGCATCCTTGTAGGTATCATGGCTCCAATCCCAAACGGCGATCTCTTGCCAAGCGTCAGCTTGTAGTTCGGTGAAACGCCGTTTGATGATCCGTGCCGGAACGCCTCCAACCACTGTGTAAGGGGCCACATCTTTGGTCACGACCGCACCCGCGCCGATCACCGCACCTGTGCCAATGGTCACGCCAGCCGTTACCGTCACCCCGTGCCCGATCCAGACATCATGGCCAATGGTCACCCAATCCGCCTTGCGCCATTCAAAGAAGTCATAGTCATCCGTGCCCAGCCCATAGGCTTCGGCACGATAGGCGGAATGATGTTGCACCGCGCGACATGTGGGGTGATTTCCGGGGTTGATGCGCGCGGCGTTTGCGATCGAGCACATTTTGCCGATCGTCGTCCAGACAACATGGCAATCCTTGGCGATATAGGGCCAATCCCCCATAGAGCCATGCCGCAGCATCGTTCCCTTGCCGACCTCGGTCCACATACCCAGCTCGAAGTCATCGACAAGAGCGCTGTCATGGTTCATTGGGTCTTCAGACAATGCGGTTTTGGATCCGGCTCCGGCCATTTGGGTGTCTCCTACTTTCTGACCACCGGATGGACATCAACGTAGTTGTTGAAGGGCGCCGTGGTTTTGATTTCGTCGCTTACGATCGGTTCGACCAGCGGCGCTTTCTCTTCGGGCGGGCGTCCCACTCAACCGGGCAGCCAATGGACCTCGCGATCCATATGATAGATCGGCAGATCAAGTTTTTCCCCAAGGGCGCGGGCCAGCGTGGATATTCCAGAGTCCGAACCACCTATGATCATGATCCGCTGCATGGCATCAGTGGGCACCTTCCCATTTGCCGATGACGCGGGTGCGGATCAGGCCGGACAGGTAGTCGACGATATATACCATCGCGATGATCAAAAAAATGATGGTCCAGACCTGATCCCAGAAAAGGCCCGCAATCCGGTCAGACAGCATAAAGCCAATGCCGCCCGCGCCAACGATGCCAAGGATCGTGGAGGACCGGACGTTGGATTCAAAGTTATACAAGATGATCGACAGATGCACCGGCAAGACCTGCGGCATGATTCCAAACAGGATCGACTGAAAGCGCGAGCTGCCCGAGGCCACAACGCCCTCGACGGGACGCTTGGAGGTGTTTTCAAGCGCCTCGGAAAAGAGTTTCCCGAAGGTCCCGATCTCGGACACGGCAATTGCCAGAATGCCCGCCAAGGGACCCAAGCCAAAGGCGCGGATGAAGATCAGGGCGAGGATCAGAGTTTCAAAGGCGCGGATGATGTCATAGCCGCGTCGCGCGGAATGACGGAGCCAGAAGATACGGGTGATATTCTTGGCCCCAAGGAAGGACACGGGAAAGGCGATGAACAGCCCCAGAACCGTCCCGAGGAACGCCATGGCAACGGTTTCGCCGAGCGCTGTGAACACCTCGACCCATTCCGGCCATGTTTCCCACAGATGCGGAGGGAACATGAAGGAAGCGACCGTTCCAAGACGCTGCAGGCCGACCCAGATCCGTTCGGGCGAAAAGTTGAAGTCATACAGGCACCAGGCAAAGAGCCCGATAGATAGCGCCCAAAGCCCGATCTTGCGCGCGCGCACAGCGGGCGTGTCCCGAAAGGCCCGCGGCTGCTGGGCCATCCATTCTTCAATCTGTGTGTCGGTTGGGAGCGTCATGTCGCAGGTCCTTTCTCAAGTCCGATGACCCGGTGGCGCAGCTTTTCTGAGCCGTAGTCAATGACCATGACGGTCGCAAAGATGATCAGGAACAGGGCGGACAGATCCGTGTATTCCTGCAAGGACAGCGCCTCGCGGAATTCCTGGCCCAGCCCGCCGGCGCCCACATAGCCGATGATGGAGGAGGCGCGCACGTTGATCTCGAACCTTAGCAGAGTATAGCTGATGATGTTGGGCATCACCTGCGGCACCGCGCCATAGCGGATTTGGTCAAACCATGTGCCACCCGCGGCCTTCACGCCCTCCAGTGGGCGCATATCAATGTTTTCGTTCACCTCGGAGTAAAGCTTGCCCAAGGCCCCGGCTGTGTGAAGCCCGATGGCCAGGACGCCCGCCATGGGACCGACAGAGAAGCAGAAGACGAAGATCAGCGCCCAGACCAGTTCGGGCACCGTGCGCGCAATCTCAAGGTAGCGGCGGGAAATCCACAGCACGCATTTATTGGGAGCAAGGTTGCGTGAGGCAGGAAATGACACCACAAACCCGCCGAAGACGCCAAGGGCCGTTGCCATGAAGGCAATCAGCACTGTTTCGATCAACAGGTTCAGCCAGGTTTTCCAGCGCCAGAACCATTCGGCGAGATCAGCTCCAAGGCTGTTCCAATGCAAGACGGGGAGCGTTTTGTCAATGAAATCTCCAAGGCGCGGCAGGCCCGCCGGGATGATCCAGCGCCACTCGCGCGAGCCGTCGGCATTCGTGACCTGCGTGACTTTGAAGAAATCGCCGAGCCAAGCTGAGAACGCGAAAAACGCAAAAAAGAGAACGCTTGCAATCAGCCAGCCAAGCTTTGCCCGCCTCCTTTGGGCAGCATAGTCCAATTCGAACTGTTCCATCGGAGGCAAAGGCGTCACATCAGCGGCAGCAGTCATGTCAGACTTCCCCTATAAACAAAGCCCCCCGCCGATTGGGCGAGGGGCCAAGTTTTGGTCTTACGAACGGCGCTGTTTCTTCAGCCAGGCGCGCATGTCCACGATCCACTGGTAGCGCTCTTGATCAACCTCGATCCAGCCTTTTTGGGTGGAGGTTTCACCACCGGACATTTCTTTGAACGCCGCCGGGTCTTTTTCCGGCACTTCCATGATCGCTGTGCGCATCGCGTCCATCAGGCCTTGGGGTAGGTTCGCGCGTGCAGTCAGCGGACCAGAGGTGATTTCCGGTGACTTCCAGATCGGGCAGGCTTCGCCTTCTGCGATCATGCCCTTGGTCACCATCCGCGGGATGATACCCGAGGTCTCGTTCGTCATGTAGGTGGCCGCGGCGTCAAAAGTGCCCTGCACCACACCGGCCACACCGGCCTCATGCGACCCAGAGAAGGGAATGGCCGAGAAGAAGGTCTTTGGATCAACTTCTTTCGCGATGTTGTAGTAGGGTACAGCATAGCCCGAGGTGCTGTCGGGGTCTGCAAAGGCCAGAACCTTGCCTTCGAGCGAGGCAAGATCGGTCAGGCCACTGTCGCAGCGCGTGACAACGATCGAGTAGTAACCCGTTGAGCCGTCGGTCTGGACGCGGCTGACCAGCGGAACCACGCCGCCATCGGTAGCAGTGTAAGCGGCTGCATAGGAGGACGAGCCGAGGAAGGCAAACTCGATCTGGTCCGCGCCAAGCGCTTGGATCACGCCATCATAAGCACCGGCTGTGAAGATCTCGACTTCGACACCCAGCTCACGTTCGAGATATTCTTCGAATGGGGTGTAACGTGCGATGCGGTCTTTTTCGTTTTCGCCAGACAGGATACCGAATTTGATGACCTGGTAGTCTTCTTTCCAGTCATCTGCTGCGGCGACGGTTGCTGCAAGTGCCACTAGGGCTGTTGTTGCCAAGAGTTTCATCAGAGATCCCCCTAAGGTTTTGGTTTGGCGATTGGATTTGGAATCACGCGGGAAGGGCGACGGACTGCGTAGACGTCACCGCAACGTTGAATTCTCGAAGCCCCTCAAGGCCATAGATGTCGCGCACTACATCATCGGTCAGCTGCGCGGCGACCCCGTCAAAGAAGACGCGGCCACTGCGCATCGCGATGATGCGGTCGCAATAGGCGCGCGCTGTATCGAGTGTATGAAGGTTCACCAGAACGGTCAGGCCGTCCTCTTGGTTGATCTGCCGCAGGCCATCCATGACGAGTGTTGCGTTGGCCGGATCAAGCGAGGCGATCGGTTCATCTGCGAGCATGATCTTGGGCTGCTGCACAAGTGCCCTTGCGATGGCGACACGCTGCTGCTGACCGCCTGACAGCGTGCCAGCGCGTTGTAGGGCCTGTGGTACCAGGTCCAGCCGGTCGAGCGCCTGCAGCGCCATGGCGCGTTCTGCATCGGTGAACTGCATGGCCATGGAGCTGACAAAACTATGCTCGGCCAGCCGTCCGATCAGCACATTGGTCAGAACATCCAGCCGGTCCACAAGGTTGAACTGCTGGAAGATCATTGCGCAATCACGTCGCCAATTTCGCAGGTCCTTGCCGCGCAGGCTGGTGATTTCAGCGCCTCCGAACGAAATCGACCCCTGTGTGGGGTTGATGAGGCGGTTGATCAAACGCAGCATTGTGGATTTGCCGGCGCCCGAACGCCCGATGACGCCGACAAACTGACCGGGTTCAATCTTGAGCGTGACGTCATCGACGGCGCGGGTCTCGTCAAAAACTTTCGAGACATTGGTCAAAGTCAGGGCAGCAGGTGCAGTCATGGCGATTCATCCGAATGAATTTGACCGCGACTTTGGCGGGCTCCTGTGACGCTCGAGAGACCCTTTTGTAAAACTTTAGCTACGCCACGGCGGCGACTTCTGAACGTTCGGAAATTTCCGGACCAGACCCATTGGAGAAGATGATTTCCCCGGCGCTAAACGTCTGGACGACGCGATCTGCGGCATCCACGACGGCCAGATCGGCACGCTTCCCCACCGCGATGTCGCCCCGGTCCTTAAGGCCGAGAGCCGTCGCGGGGTTCTTCGACGCAAGGCGCACCGCGCCCGCCAAGCCATCCGGGTCGGTCTTTGTCAGGGCGCGAATCGCAGGCAATATCGCTGCCGGGTGGTAGTCTGCCGCAAGAATGTGCAGCAATCCGGCGGCATGGGCTTCGCGTGCTGAAAGGTTGCCCGAGTAGCTTTTCCCGCGCATTGCATTGGGCGCACCCATGGCAATCATCAAACCACGTTCGGCTGCGACCTCGGCTGCATCCATGGTGACAGGAAACTCAGCTATCACGGCACCGATATCTGCCATCAAGTGAGTTTTTTCGACGGTATCGTCGTCATGGCTGGCCATCGCCACGTCATGAGTCTTGCAGAGCTTTGAAATCCGTTCGAGGTTTTCAAGAATTTGTTCGGCGGGGACGGCATCTTCAATATGGCGCGCAACATGGGCGCGTGCCTGGTCTTCGCTCAGCCCGCTCTTCATCCGATTGGCGATCAGGGTTTCTACATTGCGATACTGACCTTGGCCGGGCGTATGATCCATAACCGACACTAGATCGACAGCACCAGCGGCAAGCAAGCCGTCAAGCGCCTCAATGGCCACCGTATATGTCATGTCAAAACGCGCATGGATGCGATGATCGACGCGCAGGTTCTGGCTGGTGTCCTTCAACGCGTGAATGATTGAGGAGGTATGCTCGAAAGAGCGCCGCTCGCCATCGACGGCGGTGCGAGAGAAGGAAACGCCCACATAGGCGGTCGTCACCCCGGCAGCAGCCAGGCGCGCATCGAGATGCCCCGCCGCAACCTCCATCGGGAAATCAACCTTGGGGCGCGGCTCAAGCTCAATCTCGACCATATCGCCATGAATGTCGATAAAGCCCGGAAACACGGTGAAGCCAGAGGGATCGCCCGCGCTTTCGCAAATCTCGGCGATCACTCCGTTTTCGATGCGCAGCGCGCCGTTCTCGATGATCCGGTCGGCCAGGATCAGTCTTGCGTCAGAGAGCCACATCTTCTCGTTCCTCGGTCTCGGTGTGTTCCGGTGTCAGATCAACGACGCGGTCGATCAGGTGCATTACATCGTCGGGGTGGTGAAACACGCCTATCATGGCAGTGCCCTGATCTTTGAGCTCTTGAAGCCGTGCCACCAAGGCGCCGCGTGCGTTCACGTCAAGCGAAGCCGTTGGCTCGTCCAGCATCAACAGTTTCTGCGGCAGGATCAGCGCACGCGCCAGATTGACCTTTTGCTGTTCGCCGCCTGAAAAGGTTGTGGGATAGGCGGCCCAGAGGTCTGGTTTGACACCGAATGTTTGCAATGCGCTTCGCGCGGCCCCCAAGGCGGCGTCTGCCTCCCATCCGGCAAGGCGCAGGGGTTCGGCGACGATGGCCTCGGCGCTCACACGCGGTCTGGCAGTCAGGAACTGAGTGACAAAACCGATCTCCGTGCGGCGCAGATGGGCGACGTCCACATCCGCCGCGCGCGCCAGATCAATCATGCCATGGCTGGAATGAAACCGGATCTCTCCGGACCGCGGCAGGTAGGACCGATAAAGCGTGCGCAGAAGCGTTGACTTGCCCGCGCCGTTCGCCCCCTTGAGCAAGACAAACTCACCCGCTGCAACGCTGAACGAGATATCCTCGAACGCGCTGATGTCCTTGCCCAGATGATGCAGCGAAAAGCCTTTGGTCAGGCCCTGAATATCAAGAACAGTCATAGCTTCGCATGCACCAATTGTTGCGTGTAAGGGTGTTGCGGGTCCTGGAAGATCTGATCCGCCAAGCCGGTTTCGACCACCTCGCCGCGCCGCATGACCATGACGCGGTCTGCAAGTGTACGAATGACACCAAGGTCATGGCTCACGATAACCATCGTGATCTGCCGCTCTTGCTGCAGGCGCTTGAGCGTATCCAGCACCAGCGCCTGAACGCTCACATCAAGGCCGGTCGTCGGCTCATCGAGAAGCAAAAGTGCAGGTTCCAGGGCAATGGCCTTGGCCAGCTGCACCCGCTGCTGCATACCGCCCGACAGCTCAATGGGTGGCGCGTCAAGCCGGTCCAGTGGAAACTCGGACGCATCCAGCGCCTCGGTTGCGGCCTGCCGAAGGGTGGCAAAACTGCGCTCGCCCGCAACCAGCAGGCGCTCGGCCACGTTGCCCGAGGACGAATGTTTCATCAAAAGGCCAAGATGCGGGCTCTGATAGACGATGCCAATCTTGGTGGCGCAGAGCATCCGGCGGGCGAAACGGTCAAGCCCGAACAAGTTGCCTGAGACATCTGGCAGGTCGAGCATATAACTGCCCTGGTCCGGGATTTCCTCAAGGTTCATCATGCGCAAAAGCGTTGACTTTCCGGATCCGCTTTCGCCGACAATGCCCAGAACCTCGCCCGGATAAGCATGAACCGAGACGTTGCGCACCGCTTGCACCGGACCGTAGGATTTGGACACGCCCTGCACTTCAAGCAGGGGGCGCGTTTCGACAATGCGAGGTGCGTCAAGCGTTAGTGTCATTGCAGCATCTCCCCGTCTTTGTACCACGTCTCGCCCCGACCCTCGCCTTCACCGTCTCTGGCCCGAATGGTCTTGACGCCCCATTCGCTGTCAGAGACCTCAAAGGCAGAGCTGCCGTCGTCTTGCGGGATCTCGTTCATGAAAAAGCCTGTTGTGCCGGACCGGGCGCAAGTCAGGCCCCCATGATCTTCGACCTTGTAGGGCACGTCAGAAAACACCAAAGGCTCTACGCGTGTGTAAGGTGGCACCGCAAAGATGCGCTTTTCCCTGCCTGCCGACAGGAATGTCAGGTGCTTGGCCATGTTTAACTTGGGGACATCCCAGCGGGGGACGGGCGAGGGGGTCATCACGTGGCGACCGTGGACAAGGCTGGGATAGCTGGCTCCCTGCGTGACCCGGCCCGAGCGGACGATCTGCTCATAGAGCTGTAGCCACATCCGCCCGTAATCCGCATCGGCATGCATCTGCCGTGCGATCGACATGTTGGGTTGCACAGGGCGAAGCGGTTCCGGGTTTGGCACCTGAAGCACCAGCACCTGGTCCTCATTCAGAATTTCTTCGGGGATGCGGTGGCGCGACTGGATGAGATCGGCCTCCAGCGTGTCCATCGTGGTAGGCGTTCCCGCCACCCGCGCGATGAACCGCCGGATGGAGGCTGCATTCACGCTGTCGTCGGCGCCTTGGTCGATGACCTTCACACGGGTTTGCGGGTTCACAAGTGTCAACGACACTTGTAGCCCGCCCGTGCCCCAACCGCGCGCTATCGGCACCTCGCGGCTGGCGTAGGGCATCTGGCAGCCGGGCACGGCCAGGGACTTGAGCATCTTGCGCCGAAGCTCGCGCTTGGCCGAGCCATCAAGAAATCCATAGCTCATGGCCTCCCAGGGTTTTGTCAGGGTTGATAGGCTCATTCCGCCGGTTCCGTCTGAGTGTGTTTCGCTGCCTTTTTCGCCTTCGCATCGCGCATCGCGTCCAGAGCGGATTGGAAGGTCACATAGTGAGGCAGCTTGAAATGAATGCAGAAGCCGGAGCTTTCGACGCCTTCCGTGTGGTAGAGGAAAAACTCCTCTTCGGTGGCCGAGCCTTTTTCGGCTCCGGGGCTATTAAGGTCGAGCGTGGCGGCTGCGATGCATTTGACCTCGTTCCAGCCAAAGGTCGCCGCGTAACCTACGCCGAGCTTTTCGCCCTTCTGGTCGACCACTTCGGCCTGAGAAACCTTCACCCGTCCGGCCGAGAACTGCCGCCCGTCGGGATGGGTCACAGCAATTTCCGCTTCGGCCAGACGCAATTCGTTCACCGTTGGGTGGGCCTGTCCGTAGCCGCGCATCGCCGCGTAGCCGAGGGCGAGAACACCGCCGGTTTCGGCTCGTGCGAGGCTTTGCAATGTGTGTGCCCGCTTTGACGGAAAGAGAAGCGGTTCGCGGGTGAGGTCTGGAATATCGTTGCCTTTGGTCGGATCGATCGCCGGGGGGGCAAGCAGGTCGTTCTCCGCCTGCCACGCACTAACACTGGGCTGATAAGCGGGCGAAGGTTCGGCGGCGGGTTCCACTGGCTCGGGCGCGTAAGGTGCGCCCTGCAGAACATCGGTCGCCAAAATGCGGTGCGCATAGTCCAAGGTCGGCCCCAAAACCTGCCCGCCGGGAATATCCTTGAAGGCTGCCGAAATGCGGCGATGCGTGAAAAGTGTGCCTTGCTCAACCGGTGCTGCCACTTGCAAACGCGGCTGGGTGGTCCGCCAGGCGCGCAGCAGCAAAACAGCTTCATAAAGCTCGCCCCCGGTTTGGGCCAAGGCAAGCGCGGCCAGATCCTGATCGTAAAGCGAGGCCTCTCCCATGACCCGGTCGATCAGATAAGGCAGGCTCTTTTTGACCTCTTCCACGCGCTGGCGGTCAAAGGGCCCAATTTCTTCGCGAAAAAGCCGTTCGGACTGTTCGATAGCCCCTTCGCCACCACGTGTTGCGACATAGGCCATTACAATACCTCTACGGTTGTCGAGCGCGGCACACCAATGATCTGATCCCCGTCCAGCAAGAACAGATCAAACCCCATCGGGTAGCGGATGTGCATCGCGCGTGAGGCCCAGAACCCGCCCGGCAGGCCGTCAACCTGCATCGTTACGGACCCATCTACGCCTGGACCGGTCAGGCGCAAGGCTTGCCCCGACCCGATACTGGCACGAATGATGACCGTCGCGCCGTCGTCAGGGTACAGGTCGCTGCCGGTTGCGACCTGGGCGAGCAGTTCATTCTCCGTCATCGCCCCCAAGAAGACATGATCGGCGTGTTCGATATTTGCCAACTCGGCTCCGGTCCGCATAATCGAAGGGATAAGCAGCGGGTCGACCGAATGCACCCGGCATTCCCGGTCAAGCAGGGCGGAGACTATGGGTGCCTCGCCCGGCTCGGCAAGGGTGCGTGGCAACCCTGGGCGGCTGAGCGCCCAGAGCAGCGCCTCGAAAGTGGCATTTTCGTGCGTCTCGGACGGGCTGGGAGCCGGTGTGGCAAGCATCAGAACGTCTCCATGTTCACGCGGGTCGCTTCGACACGGCGCAGCGCGTCTTTGTCCGCCTCCTGAAGTGCCCTGGCCTGTGTGTCGCAAAATGCCTTGCAATCGGAGGCACGCACATCAGTCGCCATTGCCAGATCAATCAGCGCCATCGCCATTGAGGCCTCAAGATCATGCCCGCGCCGCATCCCGTATCCACTGACGTCGCCCTTGCGGATATGCGCTTCACTCATCAGAACTTCGCCTAAGTGAAAGGCGACACCGCCAGCTGTGTCGCGCATCGGCAGCATCACCAGGCCGCTCTGTGATTGAAGAACCTCGATTTCGCCGAGATCCGGGATGAGAGTTTCCGCGAAGCTCTTGAGTTCATCTGCATCGGCGCGGGCAAGCGCGCCCAAAGCGTCATCCATCTGACTGCTCCATTGTAAAGGTCACCCGCGCGGCTGACCAAATCACCCGGCTGGTTGAAATCGGGGTCCCGTCCGGCGTGGCATCGATTGCGGTGACAACCAGCACAGGAACATCGCTGTGTTGCTTCAGAGTCTTGGCCTCATCGAGTTTCGCCGATCGCGAATAGATCGAGGTGTGCTGCCGCACGTAATCTTCGATCCCGAACGAGCGGTAGGTGTCAGTCGTGGACGCCAGAACGTCACGACGCTCCGCGAACTCGGGAAAGCGATCGGCGCAATGATAGGCACTGCCAAAGGCAACTGGCACATCGTTGGCCAAGGTGATCCGCTGCGATTCAATTATCTGAGCACCGGAATTGAGAAGCAGAGCTTGCGCAATCTCGTCAGGTGCAGCAATCCGCGCTGCCGAAATAAGCTGGCTTGTAACATCAACCCCTTGCGGAATCAGGTTGCGCCGCAGCCGCGTGCGCTTGCCAATCTGATAGGTCAGCCTGGGCGTCTCGGCCACAAAAGTGCCGCGTCCTTGCTCGATGCTGATCCTGCCTTCGCGCGCGAGAACCTCCAGCGCGCGCCGCACCGAATGCCGACCCGTAGCGAATTGATCGGCCAGCTGCGTTTCCGTGGGCAGTTGATCCCCCGCCGACAATCGCCCCATGCGAATGTCTTCTGAGAGGGCATCCCGAATTATAGTCCAGTTTTCGCGTGTCATACCTGATTCATCCGAATGAATTTCTTGCTATCCTGCTAACGTGACGCGAGCATGACACGAGTGTGCTGTTCTTCAGGAAAGCCGGTGCCAGCGTTTGCGCCTCCGGCGCCTTGAATTTCTTGAGCTTGGCAAGGCGAGCCGGTGAGCGTAGTAGCGTCGCCCGTCAACATTCACGCGGATATAGCCGGTGGTGCGGTCCATATTCCGGGCGATGGACCCAGCCGGGGCGCGATTCCTCGAAGCGACACGCCACCGGAAAACGCCAGTTTCCGGATCATAGGTCAGCAGCTCTTTAAGACGCTCACTGGCGATTCAGCCAGGCATGGAAGCCGCTCCGTGACACACCGAGCGCGTCACACATCCAACTGACTGGCCAGACCCCTCGGTGCTTCGCCACAAAACCAAACATTA
>JBFHMM010000055.1:0-18428 GCA_041594355.1 Paracoccaceae bacterium
AAGAAACTCTAAAAAAACTTGGTTAAAATCGGTTTGCGTTTGAAGCGCATCGAAGGAGATTCACACGAAGGTCTTTGTCTGCTTCACTGCTGTTGGGAGGTGGGTTATGGGAAAACCCTTTTCATTGGACCTTCGGGAGCGGATTTGCGCCTGTGTGGCGGACGGCCATCCGGCCCTGTCGGCAGGGTGGCTTTGAACGGGGCGGCTTTGAACGGGGCGGGTTTCGACAGATAGATCGAAATCCCATTGGCCCCTGTGATCGATCCCGGAACCGCCATGATCCTCGGCGCCTTGCCCGACCACCGCAGCCCGCGCGCCGCGGACGTTATGAAACAACGCAGCTGCTGGTTTTTTTGTTGCTCCCAGATTACAGCCCCGACCTCGATCCCATCGAGATGGCCTTTTCAAAGCTCAAGGCCCACCTGCGACGCATCGGTGCCAGAACATTCGATGCCTTGTTTGAAGCCCTGGGAGGCATCTGCACGCTGTTTGACCCGCTGAAATGCTGCAACTGCCTCAAAGCGGCCGGATATGCCTCGGATTGAACGCAAAACGCTTTAGGCTGCCGCCTGCGTTGAACATCACGCGCGGGCTATTTCCCCGGCTCGACCGCGCCGCCCACCAACCGCGCAACGATACACTACGCTTCGGCGCAACCGGTCCACACGCGCCGTCCAACAGCCATTTTCCCTCGGCGCATCCCCGCCTTCACCGCTTGACCTGATGTGATCTCACGTCAACCAAATCGTGACGCAACGTCGGCGTTACGTAAACGTCAAGCAGGTGTTGTAAACCGTCAAACGGCATATCACCTGAACGTCAGAGCACAGGTGAGAAGAGTGAGATGATATGACCGAAGACATGATGACCATCCGTGAAATGTGCGACGCCTACGACGTGACACCCCGCACTTTGCGGTTCTACGAATCCAAGGAACTGCTGTTTCCGACCCGTGAAGGCCAGAAACGCTTGTTCACGCGGCGCGACCGGGCCCGGCTGAAACTGATTCTGCGCGGCAAGCGCTTTGGCTTCAGCCTCGAGCAGATCCGCCAGCTGCTGGACCTGTACCACATGGGCGATCAGCAGCACACGCAGTTGGCGCGCACCTATGAAATTGCCCGCGAACGCCTGTCCGAGATGGAACAGCAACGCGAAGAGCTGGACGAGGCCATTGCCGACCTCAAGGAACAGCTGGAGTGGGGCGAACGCGTCATCGCCTCGATGACAGACAAAAATGTGGCCGAGTGAACCAAAGAGCCGCACCCGAACCAATATCATTTACGTAAGTCAGGGACTCCAACATGCCGACCTATACCGCCCCCATCAAAGACCTGCAGTTCGTGCTGCACGACGTGCTGAACATCTCGGGCTCCGACACCCCCGGATATAATGATCTCGAGGCCGATTTCACCGCCGCCATCCTTGAGGAAGCCGGCAAGATCAGCTCCGAGGTTCTGGCGCCGCTGAACGTGGTCGGCGATACCGAGGGCTGCCGCCTGGAAAACGGTCTCGTCTATACGCCCACCGGCTTCAAGGCCGCTTTCGAACAGGTCAAGGACGGCCACTGGACCGGTCTCGACATGCCCGAGGAATTCGGCGGCCAGAACATGCCCGCCGTGATCGGTTCGGCCGTGGGCGAAATGTTCTCGGGTGCAAATCAGGCGTTCACCATGTATCAGGGCCTGACCCACGGTGCCGCCTCGGCGATCCTGGCCCACGGCACCGACGAGCAAAGGGCCAAGTGGCTGCCCAAGATGGTCAGCTGCGAATGGACCGGCACCATGAACCTGACCGAACCGCACTGCGGCACCGACCTGGGCCTGATGCGGACCAAGGCAGAACCGCAGGAGGATGGCACCTACAAGATTTCTGGCCAGAAAATCTTCATCTCGGCGGGCGACCACGACATGGCTGACAATATCGTGCACCTGGTGCTGGCCAAGATCCCCGGTGGGCCCGAAGGCATCAAAGGCGTGTCGCTGTTCATTGTCCCCAAGTTCAAGGTCGATGAAGACGGTAATATAGGTGCCCGCAATGGCGTCAATGTCGGCGCGATCGAAAAGAAAATGGGGATTCACGGTAACGCCACCTGCGTTTTGAACTACGACGAGGCCGAAGGCTATCTTCTGGGCGAAGAGCACAAGGGCATGCGCGCCATGTTCACCATGATGAACGAAGCGCGACTGGGCGTCGGCATGCAGGGCCTCAGCCAGGCAGCGGCCGCCTATGAAAACGCCGTGGCCTACGCCAAGGACCGCTTGCAGGGCCGCGACGTCACTGGCGCCAAGAACCCCGACGGCCCCGCCGACCCGCTGATCGTGCACCCCGACATCCGTCGCTCGCTGATGGATCAGAAAAGCTTTATCGAAGGGGCCCGCGCCTTCATCCTCTGGGGCGCGACCATGATCGACGCCGCTCATCGCAAGGGAGACAAGGATGCCGACGGCCTGGTCAGCCTGCTGACCCCGGTCATCAAGGGTTTCCTGACCGACGAAGGCTATGACATGACCGTCAAGGCGCAGCAGATCTATGGTGGCCATGGTTACATCGAAGAACACGGCATGAGCCAGTTCACCCGCGACGCCCGCATCGCCATGATCTACGAGGGGGCCAACGGTGTTCAGGCGCTGGACCTGGTCGGCCGCAAACTTGCGCAGGACGGCGGCAAACATGTGATGGCATTTTTCGAGTTGGTCAAATCCTTCGCCAAGGACAACGCCGGCCAGAACGAAGCCTTCGATAGGGACTTCCTGGCTCCGCTCAAGACCGCGTCGAAAGATCTGCAGGCGGCCGGCATGTATTTCATGCAAAGCGGCATGAAGAACCCAAACGATGCCTTGTCGGGTTCGAACGACTTCATGCACCTGTTCGGCCATGTCTGCCTCGGCCTGATGTGGGCGCGGATGGCCAAGGCCGCGCAGGCGGCGCTGGACGCCGGCACCTCTGACGTGGCATTCCATGAGACAAAGCTGATGACTGGCCGCTACTATATGGCCCGACGCCTGCCGATCACTGCGACCCACCTGGCGCGTATCCAGAGCGGTTCCGATACGGTAATGGGATTGGACGCCGCAAATTTCTGACCCGGCGCCGGGCGGGGACATCCCGCCCGGCTTCGCACCCGAGGAGAAACAATGCCCAAACGCTTCCGCCTGACCCGTCGTTTCCCCGTCGCGATGACCGAAGACGGCTATCGCCGCCTGAAACGCTTTTCTCATGACGCCGGGCTGGATGAAGGCGAAGCGCTGTCCTTTCTCTTCGAGAACTTTGAAAGCGTCACGGACACGGAAAACCTCACTCACCGCCTGAGGCTTTTCAACTCCGAACTGGAAGACCGAAAACGCTGAAAATGGGACAACAAGCGGTAACAATCCAACCCTCGTCGGTGTTGCAACCCTTGGACGCCTCCGGCGGGAATATTCGGAAAGAGATGAAAGGGACAAGTCCCTGCGCACTGCGGCCACGGGGACATGTCCAAACGGGACTGGCGGCAGAACGACAAAGGGCGACGATTTTCGCCGAGCAAGCCCCCCCGTTCTTATGGCGCTCGCGGCAGGACGGCACCGGCTCTGAATTTGTCTCCACCGGGCCGCGACCGCTGTTTCATCTCTTCCCAAATACTCCACGGGGTGCGGGGGTGTGAAACCCCCGCCCCGACATTAGCCACAGGGAGGCACCCATGACCATCAAACTGCACTGCTTCGGAGAGAGCGGAAATTCCTATAAGGCGGCGTTGGCGCTGCAGCTGAGCGGGCTCGAATGGGAGCCGGTCTTTGTCGATTTCTTCAACGGCGCGACCCGCACGCCCGAGTACCGGGCGGAGGTGAACGAAATGGGCGAAGCCCCTGTGTTGGTCGACGGCGATTTCACGATGAGCCAGTCGGGCTGCATCCAGGCCTATGTAACTGAGAAATCAGGCAAGTTCGGCGGCACCACCCAAGAGGAGAACTACGATATCCTGCGCTGGGTGTTATGGGACAACCACAAGCTCAGCTCGATGGCCGGCATGACCCGCTTCTTAATGAACTTCCTGCCCGAGCAACACCGAAACGCCGATGTGATCGGCTTCAACCTGGGCCGGCTCAAGGCAGCCTACGGCGTGCTCGACGCCCACCTTCAGGGCCGCGACTGGATCGTTGGCGATGGTGTAACCAACGCCGATCTCAGCTGCTGCGGCTATCTCTACTATCCCGAACCCTTCGGCTTTGACCGTGCCGAATGGCCCAATATCGACGCTTGGCTGTCGCGCCTCAGCGAACAGCCCGGTTGGAAACACCCCTATGACCTGATGCCCGGCAGACCGTCGGATCGCGCTTGAGGAGACTACCCATGACCGAAGCCTATATCTATGACGCCGTGCGCACCCCGCGCGGCAAGGGCCGCAAGGACGGCAGCCTGCACGAGGTGACCTCGCTGCGGCTTTCCGCTCAGACGCTGAACGCGGTGAAATCGCGCAACAATCTCGAAGGCCACGCCGTCGAGGATGTGATCTGGGGCAATGTCACCCAAGTGATGGAACAGGGCGGCTGTCTGGCGCGCTCGGTCGTGCTGGCTTCCGACCTGGATGAATCCATCCCCGGCCTGGCCATCAACCGCTTTTGCGCCTCCGGCATGGAAGCCGTGAACCTGGCCGCGAACCAGGTCAAGGGCGGCGCGGGCGAGGCCTACATCGCTGGCGGTGTCGAAATGATGGGCCGTGTGGCCATGGGTAGCGATGGCGCGGCCATCGCCGTTGACCCCTCTGCCGCGATGGAAAGCTACTTCGTGCCGCAGGGGATCTCTGCCGATATCATCGCCACCGAATACGGGTTCACCCGCGATCAGGCCGACGCGCTGGCCGCGGAATCGCAGCGCCGCGCCAAACAGGCCTGGGACGAGAAGCGGTTCGAAAAATCGGTAATAACCGTCACCGACCAGAACGGGCTGACCATTCTCGATCACGACGAATACATGCGCCCGCAGACCGACATGCAGTCGCTGGGCGCGCTGAACCCCGCGTTCCAAATGATGGGCGAGCAGATGCCGGGTTTCGACAAGATCGCGATGTTGAAATACCCGCATCTGGAAAAGATCAACCACATCCACCATGCTGGCAATTCCTCGGGCATCGTCGATGGCGCCGCCGCCGTTCTGATCGGTAACAAGGAATTTGGCGAGAAATACGGCCTGAAGCCGCGCGCGCGCATCAAGGCCACCGCCAAGATCGGCACCGACCCCACCATAATGCTGACCGGGCCCGTGCCGGTGACCGAGAAGATCCTGGCCGATAATGGCATGAGGATCTCCGATCTCGATCTCTTCGAGGTGAACGAGGCCTTTGCCTCGGTGGTGCTGCGGTTCCAGCAGGCCTTTGACGTCGATCCCGCGCTGGTCAACGTCAATGGCGGCTCGATCGCCATGGGTCATCCGCTGGGCGCGACCGGCGCGATCATCATCGGAACACTGCTGGACGAGCTGGAGCGGCAGGACAAGGAAACCGGCCTGGCGACCTTGTGTATCGCATCCGGCATGGGCGCGGCCACGATCATCGAGCGGGTCTGATGGGCAAGATCGACCTCTCAAAGATCGCGCCGCGCACCGGGTCGATCTATCCCGCGCCCCTGGATCAGGAGGTCGCGGGCCGGTCGTCCCTGCGCATCGGCGACGCGGGGGGATTGACCCAGTTCGGGGCCAACCTTGTGATTCTGGAGCCGGGGGCGAAATCCTCGATCCGGCACTGGCACCAGCATGAGGATGAATTCGTGATGGTCACGCAAGGCACCCTGATCCTGCAGATGGACGATGGCGAAACCGAAATGGTGCCCGGCGACTGCGCCGCCTTCGCGGCGGGGCATGCGGACGGCCATTGCCTGATCAACCGCACCGATGGTCCGGCCGCCTTTCTGGTGGTGGGCAGCAAGGCACCGCGCGAGGTCGCGACCTATTCCGACATCGACTTGATGGTCGAGGTCGAAGGTGGCGAAGCGCGGTTCACCTACAAGGATGGCAGCGACTGGAAGGGGGTGCGGTAACCTTTTCGCCGCATTTCCACTGGCACCTGACGCTAAAGCGAGTCAGTATATGCACACAAAAAGATGGAGGCGCATAACCCGGTGACACCTGCTCAGTTCAACGAATTGGGGGACACACTGACCCGAGCACTGCTCGACGGAAATTTCGAGCTGTACAAGACGGTCATGACCATTCCGCACCGTGCCGTGCCACGCGACGGCGAGCCTTATGAGTTGAACACGGAGGAAGAACTGAGGGCGGATTTCGACCTTTATGCCCAGGCGCTGGCGATAAATCACGTCACCGACATCTTTCGCGACATCGTTGCGATCATGCCGATGGAAGATGACCGCATCGAGGTCACGGTCGAGACCAACATGCTGAGCGGCGCCCAACGGATTGTCGAGCCATTCCGTACCCAGTTCGAACTCGTCTCGCAGGATGATGACTGGCGCATAACCACGGTCCGCAGTTCGCTGGGACATATAAACTGGAGCCGCGGCCGCGCCCATATTTCACGCGATGGCCGGTTTACCGACACTTGAACGCGCGACTGTCCCGGCGGACACGCGCAACCGACTGACAGACGGAGACGGAAATGACTGATTTCACGATGGAAAAAGGTGCCGACGGCGTCGCCACCATCACTTGGGACGTGCCCGGCAAAACGATGAACGTGATGTCTATCGAAGGGCTCGGCCAACTTGACGCGCTGATCGACGACGCGCTGGCCGACGAGGCCGTGAAGGGCATCGTCATCACCAGCGGAAAGGAGGGGTCCTTTGCCGGTGGCATGGACCTCAACCTGCTGGCGACGCTCAAGGAAAGCGCCGGAGACAACCCGGCCAAGGGGCTGTTTGACGGCACCATGCAGATGCACGGGCTGCTGCGCAAAATCGAACGCGCCGGCATGGACAAGAAGAACAAGGGCGGCAAGCCCATCGCCGCCGCCCTGCCCGGCACCGCCGCCGGCATCGGGCTGGAGCTGCCGCTGGCCACGCATCGCATCTTTGTCGCAGACAACCCCAAGGCGCGCATCGGCCTGCCGGAAATCATGGTCGGCATCTTCCCTGGAGCCGGCGGCACCACGCGCCTGGCCCGCAAGCTGGGCGCGATGGCCGCCGCGCCCTTCCTGCTCGAAGGCAAGATGGTGGATCCGGCCAAGGCCAAATCCGCTGGCCTGATCGACGAGGTGGTCGCCGATCCGCTGACCGCCGCCAAGGAATGGGTGCTGAACGCCAAGGATGCCGACATCGTAAAACCGTGGGATGCCAAGGGCTATAAGATGCCAGGCGGCGCCCCCTATCACCCCGCCGGTTTCATGACCTTTGTCGGTGCCAACGCCATGATCCACGCCAAGACCCAAGGCGCCTTCCCGGCCGCCAAGGCTCTGCTGTCGGCGGTCTATGAGGGCGCGCTGGTCGATTTCGACACCGCGCTCAAGATCGAGGCGCGCTGGTTCACCAACGTGCTGATGAACCCGTCCTCGGGCGCGATGATCCGCTCGCTGTTCCTGAACAAGGAAGCGCTGGAAAAAGGTGCCGTACGGCCCAAGGGTATTGACGACCAGAAAGTCAAAAAGGTCGGCGTGCTGGGCGCGGGAATGATGGGTGCGGGCATCGCTCTGGTCTCGGCCCAGGCCGGGATAAACGTCGTGCTGATCGACCGTGATCAAGCTGCCGCCGACAAGGGCAAGGCCTATACCGAAACCTACCTCGACAAAGGCATGAAGCGCGGCAAGGTGACGCCCGAAAAGAAGGAGGCTATGCTGGGTCTGATCACCGCGACCCCCGATCTCGACGCGCTCAAGGAGTGCGACCTGATCGTGGAGGCAGTGTTCGAAGACCCAAAAGTCAAGGCCGAGATGACCCGGAAGGTAGAGGCGATCATTCCGCAGGACTGTATCTTTGCCTCCAACACCTCGACTCTGCCGATCACCGGACTGGCCAAAGCCTCGAAACGGCCCGAGCAGTTCATCGGCATCCACTTCTTCTCGCCGGTGGAGAAAATGCTGCTGGTCGAGATCATCAAGGGCAAGGAAACCGGCCCGCGGGCCGTGGCCAAGGCGCTGGACTACGTGCGCCAGATCAAGAAGACCCCGATCGTCGTCAACGACGAGCGGTTCTTCTACGCCAACCGCTGCATCATCCCTTATGGCAACGAAGCCACCCGAATGGTGACGGAAGGTGTCGCGCCGGTGCTGATCGACAACGCCGCGCGCCAGCTCGGCTTCCCGGTGGGTCCGATCCAGCTCGGCGATGAAACCTCAATTGATCTGGCCGCCAAGATCACCCGCGCCACCAAGGCGGCGATGGGCAATGAATACCCCGCCTCCGAAGCTGACGACTTGGTGTTCTGGATGGAAGACCTCGGCCGCCTCGGCCGCAAGGCGAAAGCGGGGTATTTCGACTATGATGAGAAGGGCAAGCGGCTGGGCTACTGGCAGGGCATCCACGACAAATATCCATTGGCCGAAGACCAACCCGACCTGATCGAAGTGCAGGAGCGGCTGATGTTCGCCCAGGTGCTGGAAGCGGTGCGCGCGCTGGAAGAGGGCGTTCTCGAAGACATCCGCGAAGGCGACGTCGGCGCGATCCTCGGCTGGGGCTTCGCCCCCTGGTCCGGCGGCCCGTTCAGCTGGCTCGACATCATCGGTGCCGCCTATGCCGCCGAGCGCTGCGACCAGCTGGCCGCCAAATACGGTGATCGCTTCGCCTGCCCCGCTCTGCTGCGGGAGATGGCGGACAAAGGCCAGACCTTCTATGGCCGCTTCGCCCCCGAGGCCGCGGTGGCCTGATCAGGCCATCGGCACGGAACTTTACCCGGCACCACGCGGTGCCGGGTTTTTCTTTGTTGCGCGCCTGCGGCACATTGCATTTCCTGACGAGGGACGCTGTCCCTCAAACTCCCTGGGATATTTCTGAACAGAAGAATCCGGGCGGGTTCCAGATTATTGCCGATCTCAAACACGCCAAAGACCGCCCTTGGAGGCACGTGCCTTGTAAACCTGTCCGGAGGAACGGCGCTGGTTAGTAGGTGACGCGGTCTCTAACATCCTCAGGCACCGCGGCTATATGGGAGATCTCGTCCGGGTTACACAACAATGCCGCTGTATCGTCTTCGTCAATCAGACACCGCACCAGGTGACGCGCCACTTTCATCGTCAGGAGCTTGTATTCCGACGATGCTGCCGTGGACTCGTCTGGCAGGATGTCACCCGACCGCCGGCATATCGCCAGCAGTCCGCCCTCGACATAGATTGCTTCATCTGCGTCAAAGGCCAAGGTGAAGATGGTCCGTTCATCATCGGGTTTTGCGGTACGGATACCGCGGAAACCGATTAGCGCCCGTGCCGGAACCACGACGAAAGGATCGCCCAGAACCTCGTTCGCGGTATCGCTTTCGACCAGCATCCCCTGGTCCGGCATCAACCACATGTCCCTGCGGTTGTGCAGCGCGCCTTCGGGCAGCAGGATGGGGCGCTGCGCGCGCGGCAGCAGCGAACCTCGCCTGAATAGAACGTCCCGCTGGATATTCCGGACGACTTGCATGCCCCGGTCAAAGGTCAAAACGCTGTCGCCAACGCTGAGCGTATCGACGTCGCGCCATCCCAGATTGGATGCGACGCGTGTCCCGGCGACAAATCCGCTTTGCCCGGTGATCAAGCCGCCGCTGCCATCGTTCAGGGTGGGTGCCGACCAGCCTGGCATGCGCGTGGTCATCCTCGGTTTCTTGAACATGCTTTCGCCTCTCGGACTTCTGCCCGGATCGTTTTACTGACAGTTGGAGACAACCTGGGTCTTTTGTCATGTATTGGTCGGAACCGGGGCGAATTTGTGGCATTGCAGATCTCGGTAGGAAAACGGGCCCGTTTCCGCGCGATTTAGCGGGCTTGAAGAACAATGCTGCTCAGACGTCGAACCGGTAACCGAAGCGGGCGATGTCCTGGGCACAAACGCGCGAGACTATGTCAGCACTGTTGCCGCTGTAGGCGCGCCGGTAATCATCGGGCCGTTTCGATCGGTTTTCATGCGGCAAATCGAACCGGAAGCCCAAGTGATCAAACAGCGGCAGAGCATCCGTCGAAAAATGTTCGACGCGGATGTAGGTGGCGGGATGTTCCCCCCCGTCGGGGCGTTGCAGGTAAGAGGCCGCGGGCGTGTCACGAAACCCCTTCTGAATCGCCGGATGAGCGAGAAACCCCTCGAAACCCAGTCGTTGCGCCAGTGTCACGGCGGGGTGGTCAAAGCCTTGGCCCCGCAGCCAATGGTAGTAGCTGACCGCTCGGTCCCACGGGTTGCGCACCATCGTAAAGGCGAACAAGCCCTCCAACGTCTCGCGCGGCACCAGCCCGTCAAGATCCGCCAGCCTCGAGTGTTTCCACAACCGACCGCGCGTCTGCGCATGGGCCACGCGGCGCCGACGTTTCAGCGCCTTGGGGGTGTCGCCCAGCATGATGTCGTCCTTCATCGCGCGGGCTTCCAGCGCAAGCGCCAGCGACGTGCCGCCGGTCTTGGGGATATGAATGAAGACGTAGCCGCGTCCGGGGCTGAGGATCATGCCTGCAGGTTAGTGAAAATGCGGTGCGGTGCAACGGTATGCGGGGTTTTCTTTCGCGCCGCGCCGACGCTAAATTGGCGGCGAGATGACCTCTGGAGGAACAATATGGGCTGGATGGCGAACGAAACCGGGCTGGAACGCGGCCCCGCGAATTATGTCCCGCTGACGCCGCTGTCGGCGTTGAAACGGGCGGCGCATGTCTATTCGGGCGAACTGGCGGTGGTTTATGGCACCCACCGCAAGACCTATGCCGAATATTACGACCGGGTGACCCGGCTGGCTTCGGGTCTGGCGGCGATGGGCGTTAGGCCCGGCGATGTGGTATCGACTCTGATCCCCAACCTGCCGGCGCAGGCCGAGGCGCATTTTGGCGTGCCGGCCTGCGGCGCCGTACTGAACGCGATCAACACACGGCTGGACGTCGATACAGTCACCTATATTTTTGAGCACGGCGGCGCCAAGGTCGTCCTGGCCGACAGCCAGTTCATCGAACTGGCTGAAGAGGCGATTGGTCGGATGCAGGGCCCGGCACCAGCGCTGATCGAGGTGCCCGACGTGCAGGCCGGATTTCCCGCCAGCGGACGCCACCCCTGCTACGAGGACGTGATCGGCAACGCTGACCACGACTTTTCCTGGATCATGCCAAAGGACGAATGGGAAAGCATCGCGCTGAATTACACCTCTGGCACCACCGGGCGGCCCAAGGGCGTCGTCTATCATCACCGCGGCGCATATCTGAACGCGATGGGGCAGATCATCAGCTGGCGGATGGTCTTGCGTCCGAAATACCTGACCATCGTGCCGCTGTTCCACTGCAATGGCTGGTGCCACACTTGGATGATGCCAATGCTGGGTGGCACCGTGATCTGCTGTCGTGACATCACCGCGCCCGCCATCTTTGACGCCATCGCGGATGAGGGTGCGACTCATTTCGGCGGCGCGCCCATCGTCCTGAACATGCTGGTGAACGCACCTGAAGAAGAGCGCCGCGCCTTTGACCACACCGTCGAGGTCTTTACCGCAGGTGCGCCCCCTGCCCCGGCCACGCTGGCCAAGATTGAACCGATGGGCTTTCACGTCACGCAGGTCTATGGGTTGACCGAGGTCTATGGCCCGGCCACCGAGTGCACGTGGGGACCGCAATGGGATCACCTGCGGGGGGCCGACCGCGCCGCGATCAAGTCGCGACAGGGCGTTGCCATGCCGATCTTTGAACATATTACCGTGATGGACGACCAGATGGGTCAGATCGCCATGAATGGCCAGGCGCAGGGCGAAATCGTTATGCGCGGTAACGGCGTGATGAAAGGGTATTTCAAGAACCCTGAGGCCACCCAAGAAGCGTTCAAGGGCGGGTATTTCCACACCGGCGACATCGCGGTCCAGCATCCCGACGGCTATATCCAGATTACTGACCGCGCCAAGGACGTCATCATCTCTGGTGGCGAAAATATCAGCTCGGTCGAGGTCGAGGGCGTTTTGATGCATCACCCAGACGTGTTGCTCGCCGCCGTGGTGGCCAAGCCGGACGAGAAATGGGGCGAGGTGCCCTGCGCCTTTGTCGAACTGAAACCGGGGTTACAGGGGACGCGGCGGCGCTGATCACCTTTTCCCGCGAATCGCTGGCCGGCTTCAAGGCGCCCAAACAGGTTGTGTTCGGCGAATTGCCCAAGACATCGACGGGCAAGATCCAGAAGTTCGAACTGCGACAGAGGGCAAAATCATTGTGACCGTCTGACCCGGCGTGCGATTCACTCTTGCACCAACCCCTCTCATTCCTATATTCGAATGTGAGGGGTTGGCGCCGTGGCCGCTGCCATTTGGAGAGTGAAATGACTGTCACTAATGCTGTCACCGCTTTTGCCGGTTTCATGGTCCTGCTGTCGGTTGTGCTGACTGTTTACGTATCCCCGCATTTTGTCTGGCTGACCGTCTTTGTCGGCGCAAACCTGCTGCAATCGTCCTTTACCGGTTTTTGCCCTGCTGCGATCTTCTTTCGCAAGGTCGGCTGCAAGGTCGCCTGAACCACCCATTTAAGTGGTTTGCCGCCCCCGCCCGCTGCGTGCTAGTGTGCCCAAAACACTGGCACTAAAAACACTGGCACGAGCAGATCCCGGGCGACAATGACGGCGCTGAAAGAATACGAGCGGCTCGAAGCGACGGGTCTGTGGCGGGCAACGCCAGAGGATCAGCGACGTGAAGTCATCGTGTCCATCGGCGATGCGACCCTGACCATCTCCGACCTCAATGACCGGGCGCTGACACATTGGTCGCTGGCCGCCATCGAACGCGGCGACGATGGCGGGTTTCCGGCCATCTACAGCCCCGATGGCGACCCCGGCGAAACGCTGGAACTCGGCGCCGATGAAGCCGCGATGGTCGACGCTGTCGAGAAGCTGCGGCTGGCCATCGAACGCGCCCGGCCGCGGCCGGGCCGGTTGCGGCTTGTCAGCGTCCTGGCGATCACCACGGCCACGATCCTGCTGCTGGTGTTCTGGCTGCCCGGCGCCCTGACCCGGCACACGGTCAGCGTGGTCCCCGACATCAAACGGCAGGACATCGGCCGTGCCCTACTGGCCCGGATCGAACGGGTCGCGGGCAAGGCCTGCACGACGCCCGAAACCGCCCCGGTGCTTGGCCGGTTGGCGGACCGCATGGGCACCCGGCGCCTGGTGGTGCTGCGCGGTGGCCTTGCCGACAGCCTGCATTTGCCCGGCGGTATCATCCTGCTGAACAAGTCCCTGATTGAAGATCACGAAGACCCCGCCGTGATCGCCGGGTACATTCTGACCGAACGCGCCCGCGCGCTGGCGATGGATCCGCTGGCCGAACTGTTGGATCACGGCGGGCCCGCCGCCTCGTTCCGGCTCCTGACAACAGGCGAGGTCACTCAGGCGATGCTGGACAGCTATGCCGAACAGGTGATGTCCTCGCCGCGCCCGGCCCTGCCGGACAGCGACGCACTGGCGGTCTTTGCCCAAGCAGCCGTGCCCTCGACCCCATATGCTTATGCCCGCGACATCACCGGTGAAACGGTACTGGGCCTGATCGAGGCAGACCCAATGGCGGGTCGCACGCTGGAACCGGTGCTGCCCGACCGCGACTGGGTATTGTTGCAAAGCATCTGCGGCGGCTGACGCCCCCGCCAGCGATACCAAACGGACGCGTTCAGCGTTGGTGTTCCGTCTGGCGCACAGGCGTAGCGACCAGACTCTTAGGCAACGGCGCACCGGGAACCGATCGCGTCGAGAGCCGGAGATAGGCCGGTGCACGTGCCTCGGCCGTTGAGCGCGCGGTGTCCTCGGATACGGTGACAATCGGCCGGTCCACCGCAACAGGGATCAGCGTGCGTGGCAGGGTCCGTGACCAGATCGCGTCGGTCTGTGCATCGCCCTGCGTGGTTCCCACGCCGCGTTTCAGGTTCATCCGGTCGTCATTCCGCTCGACCAGCTGATAGCCGCGCGGCACGTGGGTCTGTGCGGTCACGACGCTTGGCGCCAAGGTACGCTCCGCACGATAGGGGTTCAGACGGTCGTCTTTCCAGACCGGCCTGTATCCTGCCGGCACGGTGACATTGCGGGTGTTCTGGCGGTTCTCATAGACATGACGCGGCACCACGCGGGTGTCGATCGGATAGCTGCCAGCCCCTACCGAAGACTGTTTCTGCCAGCCCTGGCCATAGGTGATTGGGGCTTCTGTCTGCGGACCGCAGCGAACACCGGTGTTGTTGATGTATTTCTGGCTGAAAGCCGAGGCATTCGCGCAGCCCCCCTGCGCCGGCGTCTGGCGTGGAGCCACCACGGGCGCGGCAGCCCTGCGCGGAGCAGTCGTAGTGACGACTGTCGGCGTTTGGTTGGGCGCCGGCGGACGTTTGGTGGTCGTCCGTGTGGTCGCGGGCTTGGGCGCGGGCGCGGTCGATACGACCACCGGTGCGGGTTTGGGCTTGGGCGCGGCCGCGATTCTCGGCGCCGGTTTGGACGCCGGTGCTGCCGCCGGTATTGCGGTGGGCTTGGGCGCGGGCTGCGCCGTCGGCGCAATCGTGATGACCGTCGGTTGCTGCTTGGGGGCCGGTCGGGCCGTCGCCTCGGCGTCCGCCGTCAACGTTGGCTTGTAACCGCATATCTGCTTGCGTTCGCGCGACACGCGCGGCACCCAGGTCACATTGCCGTCGATGCCGGCGCGGATGTAAATGCACCCTTGGCTGTCAACATATTGCTTGCCTTTGTAGGATGCCGGTGGAAACTCGGCCGGCGGTGCAGAATTCCGCAGCGTCTGCCCATTCACCGCGCTCAGCCCGAACGAAGCCAACATGACCGAGACCGCAATAACCCTTGTAACTTTCATCCCTGCCCCCACAAGATGTTGACGCAAGGATGCCGCAATTCGATCTCTGAGTAAAGCGCCCTCTTGGCCCTATTTGGTGCCGAACATGCGGTCTCCGGCATCGCCGAGCCCCGGCATCATATAGCCCTGTTTATTCAGCCCGCGATCCAGCGATGCGGTGACGATCGGCACGTCCGGATGCGCCTCCTTCATCCGCGCGACACCTTCCGGCGCGGCCAGCAGACACAGGAATCGGATGTCCGTGGCACCCGCCCCCTTGAGCAGGTCAATCGCAGCGGCAGAGCTGTTGCCCGTTGCCAACATCGGATCGACCGCGATCACCAGCCTCTCGTTCAGCCCGTCGGGCACCTTGAAGTAATACTGCACCGGTTGCAGGGTCTCTTCATCGCGGTAGAGCCCCACGAACCCGACCCGCGCCGACGGGATCAGCTCCAGCACCCCGTCCAGCATGCCGTTGCCCGCCCGCAGGATCGACACCAGCGCCAGTTTCTTGCCCGCCAGAATGGGTGCCTCCATCTCTTCCATCGGGGTTTCGATGGCCCGGCTGGTCAGCGGCATTTCGCGGGTGATTTCATAGGCCAGGAGCTGGGTGATCTCGCGCAGCAGCCGCCGGAAACTCGCCGTTGACGTGCCCTTGTCCCGCATCAGGGTCAGCTTGTGCTGCACCAGCGGGTGCTTGACGACGGTCAGCTGGTCGGACATGGCGGCGCTCCTTGTTCGTGTACTAATGTTTCTGCCGCAGTCGTCCCCTGTCTGCAAGCCGAACCGGGCCCGGCACGCGGTCAGAGGAATGATTTGCCCGGACCAAGGGACGGAACGCCAAGATGGTCGGCAAGGCTCGCGGCGACATCGGCAAAAATCACTTGTCCGATGGCGCGTGCGCCCACCCCCGCAGCCAGAACCGGCACCCGTTCGCGGGTGTGATCGGTTCCCGGCCAACTCGGGTCGTTGCCATGATCGGCGGTCAGCAGCATCACGTCGCCGTCCCGCAGCCGCGCGAGCAGCGGACCGATGGTCGCATCGAACCATTCCAGCGCGCGCGCATAGCCCGCAACATCGCGGCGGTGGCCATAGAGGCTGTCGAACTCGACGAAATTCGCAAATGTCAAGCTACCGTCCTCGGCATCATCGATCAGATCCGACAAATGCTCCATAAGTTCGGCATCCGTCCCTTTTGCAACCGTATCAATCCCCTGCATCGAAAAGATGTCGCCGATTTTGCCTACCGCATGCACCCGGCGTCCGGCATCCTGCATCCAGTTTGTCAGCACCGGCTCGGGCGGGGCGATGGCATAGTCCTTGCGGTTGGTGGTGCGGGAGAAACCAGTCTCTGCATCCCCGACAAAGGGCCGCGCGATCACCCGCCCGACCTTCATCGCATGCAGCAGCGGCGCCAACCGCGCGCAAGTTTGCAGCAGGCGGTCCAGTCCGAAATGGTCTTCGTGCGCGGCGATCTGGAACACGCTGTCGGCCGAGGTATAGCAGATCGGCCAACCGGTTTTCAGATGTTCCGCGCCCAGCCTCGCGATGATCTCGGTACCGGAGGCATGGCAATTGCCCAGAATGCCCTCGGTGCCCGCCGCCTGCGCGGCGGCGCGGGCTACCTGATCGGGAAAAGCGGGCTGCGCATCGGGAAAGTAGTGCCAGTTCCAGGGCACGGGCAGCCCGGCAAGCTCCCAGTGGCCTGACGGCGTATCCTTGCCCGGCGACACCTCCGTCGCCGCGCCCCACAGGCCGACCGGCAGTGCGCCCAGCCCCGGCGCGTCTTCACCCGATGCCAGCCGGACCGCCGCCCCCAGCCCAAGCGCATCGAGGTTGGGCATGCGCAAGGGGCCGCGTCGCCCGGTATCCGCGCGCCCCGCCGCACAGGCCTGCGCGATATGGCCCAGGGTGTTGGCGCCAGTGTCGGGTCGGATGCCGTTGAAAAACCGGTCGGCATCCGGTGCGCCCCCGATCCCGACGGAATCCATAACCACCAGAAAAGCACGGGGCATCAGGTTATCCTTTCGTGGATCAACTCGGGCAGCGGGACAGGCGCGGGCGCAATGGTTATGGCCGCCCGCAACGCCGCCTCCGCCCGCTGCGCGGTGTCCTCGCGGGCGGCGTGGATCACCGCCAGCGGCGAGGATTTCTCAACCGCCGCGCCCAGCCGGATCACGCCGGAAAAGCCGACCGCCGGATCGACCACATCGCTTTCCACCTGCCGTCCGCCGCCCAGCGCAACAACGGCCAGTCCCAACGCCTCGCCGTCAATAGCGGTGACATGGCCGGACTGGCGCGCCGGAACCTCGCGGATGACCGTGGCTTCGGGCAGAAACCGTGCCCAATCCTCGACAAAACCCAGCGGGCCGCCCTGTGCCGCGATCATGCGGCCAAACCGGTCGGCGGCGCGGCCATCGGCGATGGCCGCCGCGATCGTTCTCTCGCCCTCTGCTGTATCCCCGGCCAGATCGGCATCGGCCAACAGCCCGCCGCCCAGCGCCACACTGAGATCCAGCAACGGCCCCGCCGCCTGCCCCGTCAGAACCTTCATCACCTCGTCGACCTCCAGCGCATTGCCCAGCACCGGTGCGAGAGGCTGGTTCATATCCGTGATCAGCGCGCTGGTCCGGCAGCCCGCGGCATTGGCCGTATCGACCAGCGCCCGGGCCAGAGCGCGGGCCTCCTCCGGTGACTTCATGAATGCGCCGCTGCCGGTCTTGACGTCCAGCATCAGAGCCTGCAGCCCGGCAGCCAGCTTCTTGGACAAGATCGAGGCCGTGATCAAGTCGAGGCTTTCGACGGTGGCCGTCACATCACGCACAGCGTACAACCTGCGGTCCGCCGGCGCAATCCGGGCCGACGCCCCGACAATGGCACAGCCGGCCTGCTCAACGATCTGCGTCAACCGGTCCCGGCCAACATTGACCGAAACCCCCGGAATCGACTCCATCTTATCCAGCGTTCCGCCCGTGTGGCCCAGACCGCGCCCTGAGATCATCGGAACGAAGGCCCCGCATTCGGCCAGCGCCGGGGCCAGCACCATCGACACGCAATCGCCGACGCCGCCGGTGGAATGCTTGTCGATCACCGGCCCGTCCAAAGCCCAGTGCAGCACCTCGCCGCTGTCGCGCATAGCCAGTGTCAGCGCCGTACGCCCCGCGCGCTCCAGCCCGCCCATGCAGACCCCCATGGCAAAGGCCCCCGCCTGCGCGTCAGTCACGGTTCCGTCCGCCAGCCCGTGCGCGAACCATTGCAATTCTTCGTCCGAGGGGACCTCGTGGCGGCGCAGATGCGCGATGATCGTCCGGGCATCCATCGGTTCACGCGCCGCCCATGTGGTCTTGGTTGAACGAGCCCGGCAACAGTTGGTCCAGCGTCATCACCTGCTCCTGCCCGCCCAGCGTCGCCATGGTTACCGGCACGTGGCCCGCCCCGAATTCGGCCAGTTTCTGGCGGCAACCGCCGCAAGGGGGCACCGGCATCGGTGCATCCGCGATCACATAGACCTCGGTCATCGAAGTCTCACCGGCGGCGATCATCGCCGCGATGGC
>JBFHMM010000056.1:0-18381 GCA_041594355.1 Paracoccaceae bacterium
ACAAGAACATGTTCGACCTTTACGTCGAAGGCATCCTCGCCCCGGCTTTGCGCCCCGGTGATGTTGTCATCCTCGACACCCTGCCCGTGCATCGCAGCACCGCGACCGCCGACAGTCTCCGCGAGATCGGCGCGAGGGTCCTGTTCCTGCCGGACTACAGCCCGGATCCGAACCCAACTGAAATGGCATGCTCGAAGCTGAAAGCTCTGGTCCGCAAGGTCGCCGCCCGAACCTGCGACGATCTACGGCGCCCAGCCGGGAATGCCTGCGGCCTCTTCATTCCTGGGCAATGCTGCAACTTCTTCAAAGCAGCCGGGTATGAAACCAATTGATGTGAACGCGCTCTAAGAACTGCGGCCGAAGATTCCCGGCCGCTTGGTCGTAGACCCCCTGTCCGGGGGTCCGGCCAACGGAATACGCCCTGAGCCCGCGCTTGCGGAGGACCGGTTTTGGCTTCTGCTCAGGCCACATCCCAAGACCAGAAGTCACGGTCCTCTTCGGTGAAATGGCGGTTCAGCACCATCTGGTGCACCTCGTCCGCACCATCAACCAGCCGTGCCTGTCGGGCGTAACGGTAGATCCATTCCAGCACGGTATCCTTGGAATAACCGCGTGCACCGTTGACTTGAATGGCGACATCCGCCGCCTTGTGCAACAGGTTGGCAACGTGAATTTTCGCCATCGACACCTCTTTCTTGGCGAAACCGCCGCGCTCGATCTCCCACGCGGCCTTTGCCACCAGCAGCCGACCGACCTCAATCCCCATGGCCAGATCGCCCAGCTTGATCTGGATGCTTTCCCGATCAGACAGCCGGACACCGAAGCCATGCCGGTTGTGCGCGTATTCCTTGGCGATCTCCATGCATCGCTTGGACAGACCCAGCCACCTCATGCAATGGGTAAGCCGTGCCGGCCCAAGACGGGTTTGGGTGATTTTCAGGCCCAACCCCTCGCCCAACAGAACACGGTCGGAATGCAGGACCATATCTTCGTAAACAACCTCGCAATGGCCGCCATGTTCCTCGGGACCCATGATCGGGATACGCCGCTCGATCCGAAACCCAGGTTCGTCCGCGGAATGGAGAAAGGCCGTCAACCCGCGCCGTGGATCATCGGAAGTCCGCGCGACAAGAATGAAATGTTGGGCCACGCCCGCGCCGGTGATGAACCACTTGCGACCGCTGATCACATAGCTGTCGCCCATTTTCTTCGCCATTGTCAGCATCATGCCCGGATCGGAACCGCCACCCGGGTGCGGTTCGGTCATCACAAAAGAGGAACGCACAGCGCCCGACACGATCGGTGTCAGCCAGCGTGATTTTTGCTGCTCGGTTCCGGTCTGGGCCAGAACCCGCATGTTTCCGTCATCCGGCGCCGCGCCATTGAAGACGACGGGACCGAAAATCGAACGGTTCATTTCCTCGTAACAAACCGCCACCCCTGAAAAGCTAAGACCTTGCCCCCCTTCGCTGACGGGCATCTGGATGCTCCAAAGTCCTTGATCCTTGGCCTTCTGCTGAAGAGGTTCCAACGCATGAGAGGCGATATTGTCGTGTTCGTCCCAGTTGGATTTATCCGCTTCGACCGGCATGATTTCGTCTTCGACAAACCGCGCAATGCGGGCGCGGTAATCCTCTGTTTCGGGGGTGATGGTAAAATCCATGGTAAGTGCCCTTTCAAATCGATGTAACGAGATGGCCGCCATCGGCAACGATCTCGCCGCCGGTCATGAAGCCGCCAAAATCTGAGGCCAGCAGCAATAGCGGCCCGTCAAGATCGCTGGCTTGCCCCAACCGGCGCTGCGGAATGCGTTTGATCAATGCCTGTCCCGCGTCAGTCGTAAAAAACTCACGATTCAGGTCGGTTTCAATATATCCGGGGCAGATGGCATTCACCCGGATACCATGGCGCGCCCATTCAAGCGCCAGCGATCGGGTTAGTTGGATCAGCCCTGCCTTGGATGCGGCATAGGCGGACACATGGCTGGCCACCCCTGTGCCCAGAATCGAGGCGACATTGACAATACTGCCCCCGCGTCCGGCATCAATCATCGCTTTGGCCGCGATACGTGCGACATGAAAAGCGCCCTTCAGATTCGTATCGATGATCGGGTCAATCTCGGCCGGACCGTGGTCCAGTGCCGGAAGAGATGCCGTCGTTCCGGCATTGTTGACGACAATGTCGAAGACCCGCCCATTCAGCGCGGTTTCGACCGACTCCGGGTCCGCCACATCCATCTCGATCGGATCGGCCTGCCCACCTTGTGCCGCGATTTTTGCGGAAAGCGCGGATATGCGATCGACGCGGCGTGCGGCCAATGTGACAACGACGCCCTGCCCGGCCAGCAGTTCAGAAAAATGCGCTCCCAATCCCGAAGACGCTCCGGTGATCAGGGCGGCTTTCCCTGCCAGCCCCGGCCAAGCCATGCCATCGGGTACCTTGATAACATCTGTCATTTATTCGCCCCACCATTTTTCGAGCGATCGCTCGAAAAATGGATAGACTATTCTTGCCCGCCCTGCAAGATATGTTCAGCAAACTACGACGTGCCTTAAAGGGAATCCCATGCTCGATCCTGAACGCTTTACGATGGAGGCGCTTTGTTCTTCGATGCTGGACCGGCACCGAGATACGATCGTTGTCAAAAAACGGGAATTTGCGGTCCGAAAGCTTTGCGTCATCGTGACCGCCGCTCTGCAACTGTCCAGAAACAAGAGCTTTCAGGCCATGTCCCTGCGCGACCTGTCCGCGGCGTCGGGCGTGTCCATGGGGGGCCTCTATGCCTATTTCGATTCCAAGACCACGCTGCTGCGGATGATACTGACAGAAGTGGCCGAGCAGGTGCGCACCGTAATGTCCGAGGCGCCCGACGACATCCGGTCCGATCCGGTTGCACATCTGGATTGGCTGATCGACCGCCATGTTCGCCTGACCGAAACGATGCAACTTTGGTTTTCATTCGCCTTTGTCGAGGCCAAGAATTTTCCCGTTGCCGAGAGGCGCATGGCGACCGACAGCGAAGAACTGACCGAATCTTTCCTCGCCGATGTCATCGCCCGAGGCGTCGAATGTGGCGCCTTTCGCGCCGATACATCACCTTTGCTTGCATCGTTGATCAAGCCGCTGTTGCAGGACTGGTATGTGAAACGGTCCAAATACCGGCGGCGCGGTGTGGAAATCAATGTCTATGTCGAAACCCTGCAACAGTTCGTTCATCGTGGCTGCCTGACACCGGACAATTTGCCAAGCCGCCGGTCGCGCTAGTCAGAAACCCACGGGCTTCTCCTGAGTGCGCGTTGATACGGGGTCGCAACCGGACCTCAGCCCAGTTCCGCGGCAAAGTTGCGGATGTCTTGGGCCAGAGCGGCAGGAGAGGTAAAAGCCGGGTAATGCCCCCCGTCCGGGTGGGTAGTATAGTTCACGACATTATGCACCCGCTCGCACCAGGACCGCGGCGGCGGCGGAAAGAAGCCGTTTTCAAAAAACGACAGGGCAACCGGAGTATCGCCAGTGCCTCCAGCGGGTGCGGCGGTTTCATCGTGTTCGCGCACCGCCCTGTAGATCCAATTGGCTGAAGGGATGGCACCTGAAATCCAGTAGGCTGTCACAAGCGCCGCAATGTCTTCGCGCGGCACAACCGGTTCCACGCCCCCTCCGTTCCAGCCATGCAGCTTTTCCGCAATCCAGGCGGCAAGCCCGATTGGCGAATCCGACAGACCGACAGCTGCGGTATTTGGATGCGTCCCCTGAATTTCACGATACCCCGCGTCAGCGGCGAGCCGTTTTTGCACCGTCTTGATCCAGTCGACTTCGGTTTCGTCCGGTTTAGTCGCCTCTGGTCCAAATGTCGGCCTAAGGCCCATCATCGAGATATGAATTCCGCTGATTGCATCGGTATGATCGGCCGCTAGCCAGCCTGCGGTCGTCGCCCCCCAATCGTTTCCATGCACCGCAAAGGTAGTGATACCCAGACCCTGCTCCATCGCTCGGCGCAGAATTTCGGCGATCTGGCGGGGTCCGACAGGGGCATGCGTTGGCGCGGAAAACCCAAATCCCGGCAGATCCGCGACTATGGGGTATAGTCCGGCTTGCTCCAGTTGTGCCGCAACCTGCGCGTATTCCAACCCGGAACTGGGCCAGCCATGCAGCAGGAGAACCGGCAATCGGCCCTCTGTCGCGCCCGCAGGCAGAGCCACATGCAGACCACCTTCGCCCGCTGCCTCGTCAAAGGGGATCATCGCGTGGCGCGCTCCAAAACGCTTGCGGTCGGTCGCCCAATCATATGAATCGGCCAGATAGCTGGCAAAACCGGACAACCAATCCAGATCAATCCCGCCTTGCCAACCGGACACGGCACTTGCTGGAAAGCGCGAAGCGTGCAAACGCGTGCGCATATCGGCGATCCGGTCAGGCGCCGCAGGCAAGACCCAATCAACGGCAGTGAGGGCGGTCATCGCCTAGCCCTCCGCCGCCGCGCCCGCGGCACGGGTCGCGAACAAGGCCCGCAGGATCAGGGTACAGACCATCTTGTCATCCTGCTTGAACACCTCCCATTTAAGATCGGCAATGCCCGATCTTTCGTCCCGCGGTTTCAGCGACTCGACGGTGTTCACCACATGGATCGTATCACCGATAAAGGTCGGATTGGGATAGCGCAGCCTGTCGGTGCCGTAGTTCGCGATCACGGTGCGGGTTTGGGCCGGCACCACCAGCCCGCCCGTCATCGCCACCACCATGAGCCCAGGCGCTACGCGCTGTTTGAACATGCTGGCCTCGGCATAGACCTTGTCGCAATGGATCGGGAACCAGTCACCGGTGAACATACACCACATGGTAACATCGGCCTCGGTTACGGTCCGACGGTGCGTCGTTTCGCTGTCACCGACACTCAGTTCGTCGAAGTACTTTTCCATCAAGCGCATTGAATTTTCCTTTATTGAATTCACGGGGCTTTGGCCCAAATTGGCGCAATTCGTTCAACCGGGTTCGAGCATCTTTATCCTGCGGTCCAACTCGGCCCGTTTCAGGATTTTCCCTGTCGCCCCGCGGATAAGCTGGTCACGGGGTTCGACTGTCTTCGGAACCTTGAACTTCGACATCTTGCCGCGGCACCAGTCAAGCAATTCGTCTGGGTCTATTGTTTTGCCGGCGCGTGGGACAACAGCCGCATGAATCGCCTCGCCCCACTTGTCGTCCGGCACGCCAAAGACGCAAACCTCCAGCACCGCCGGATGCGCCGCGATCACGTTCTCCACCTCGATCGGATAGACATTATAGCCGCCGGTGATGATCATGAATTGTTTGCGATCGACGAGATATAGATATCCCTTTTCGTCAAGGCGCCCCATGTCGCCTGTCAGCAACCAGCCATCCTTTAGCACATTTGCGGTCAATTCGGGCTCTTTCAGATAGCCGTCCATCACAAAGTCACCCGACACGCTGATCTCTCCGACCTCGCCGGGTGGCAGGGTCTGGCCATCCTCGTCCACGATGCGCACACGGCAATGGATCATCGGTTGCCCACAGGATGACAACAGGTTCTCATCGTTTTCAATGGCCCATTGGTGATCGGCATTGGACAGTTTGGTAAACCAGCCACCCGCGCCCTCGGTCGAGCCATACACCTGCACCAGCTCGATCCCTTTGAAAATATTGCCGGCACGCCGTACCAGCGCGGGCGGCGTGGATGCCGAGCCATAGTAAATCGCGCGCAAGGAAGAAACATCGCGTGGTTTCTTGTCATATTCCTCGCAGACACCGGTAATCATCGTGGGAATGAACAGCACATTGGAACATTTGTGCTTTTCGATCAGGTCCAGTGCCAGTGCCGGATCGAACGCGGGCATGATCACGCCGGTAAAGCCCAGCGTGACGTTCCAGATGGATAAAATTGAAGGCACACCCGCCGCCGGAAGACAATGAAGAAAGATGTCGTCTTCGTTCAGTTGCAGGTCAAGCTGAGAGAACCCCAGAACCGCCAGAACCCCACTGTGGCGCCAGATCGCCCCCTTGGGATTGCCCGTCGAGCCGGTCGTATAGCAGATCTGCCAAATATCCGACCCCTGCGGGCGCGGAAAGTCTGGAAATGGGGCACCGGCATCAAGCGCTGCAGCGTAGTCACCCAACTGCCCCTGCCCGTCGCCTGCCAAGAGAAATCCGAATTGTGGTGAACAACCGGAAACGAGATCGGTGAAATCATCCGCCGCAATGATCAGCTTGGCCTCGGAATGTTCCGCCAACCTTTCGATGTCGCCTTTGGAATGACGATAGTTCAGCCCGACTCGCACGGCTCCCATTCGTGCCGTCGCAAACAGAACCTCGACCTGCACAGGGCCATCATTGACGCAAACGGCAATGGCGTCCCCTGGCCTGATACCGCGCGCCCATAGTGCTGCCACCAAGGCATCTATCCGCCGGTCGAGTTCGGCCCAGGTCACACTCCCATGCAGGTATTGATAGGCGATGTGATCCGGGCGCCGAATCCTGTGATTCGCCAAGAAATCCGAGATAGTCGTATTTTCCAATTCTCCCCCCTTCCCGAGTTCGGCTGGGACGGCTTTGTTCGCCTCCCAACCTCAGTAGGCGATCAAAACATACCGCAAAAAGTATATTTAACAATCATTTTCTGTCGTGTGTGTTTTGACAGAAAAATATCGACCGAACAGCCGCTCAAACAGGCCGTTGGCCAACCCTCATACATGCTTGCCGTGCCTTGAGGACCAGATCAGACCGAGCCAAAGCGTCGATAAAGCCGCACGTCGGTTGAAATGACCTGCCCCGGCAATGGTTCCAGAGTTTGCTCCAGATACGCTTCCGATCCGGGCAACAGTTTGGGATAGACTTCGCTCATCAGTTCGAAGGCCTTCTCTCCCGGCCAATCATCGCCCAGCACCGAGGCCGGCAGTCGCGGATCACGGAGAGCGGCCCTGCGGTAATAATGCATCATCAGCGTCCGCAGAGCAAAGGCCTGTTCCATATTCGGCGCTTCGTGGGCCAGCAGTTGTGGCAGGCGGCCAAAGGCGTCCAGGAAGTTTCTGTACGACTCCCGCACCGGCGTAAGATCCCAGGCGGTATCCACCAAATGCCGCATCATCCGTGGGTCAATCAAAGCTGAATTTCCAAAGAAAACCGGCCCGACAGCGCTTTTGCCGCCGTCGGATGCAATATGGCGTGCCGCTGATTCTCCGATGCTGGGATGGATAAACACCTGCGGTGCCAGCTGCCCGAACCCGTTGCGATCCAGTTCCTGACGCATACGATAGGCGGTCTTGCGGTCGATCTTGTCTTTAAACAGCTTCAGGATAGTCCAGCCGTTCATCCGCAGTTCGGCGCTCGAACCATAAATGCGGCTCTGGTAGGCGACATCGGCCACAGCAAACTCTTCGGCCATAGAATAATAGCTCTTCTTGCCGACCTGTTCGCGCCTGAGCCAACCGTCATAGGTGAGTCGCAGGGCGGATGTCCGTACCAGCGATTCAGACAGATCGAACAGCCTGGTCATCGAAACAATGCTGCCCAGCCAGACCACACCGCCCAGCGGTACGATGCTATCCCCGAAAATGGTCATAATCAGTGATTTCGGACGAATAGGCCGGCGTTCAGTGGCCTCTTTGAGGATAGAAGCAAAACTGAGGGCGGCTGTAACGCCCCCCCCAGGCTTGGCTGCTACGGGGGTATTTTTGGACAGGCTGCCGTCAGACCGGGCCTTCGCATTTCCTGTTTTCAGTTTCGCCATCTGAGTTCCTGTTTCCGCAGATACTTAGGGCAATTTCCGGCGCGAGCCCAGACGCTTTGGATGATCCGCCCATTCGCCCGAATATGCCGATTGGGGTCAGCGCCGTCAAATTTGAGCCTCAAATACATAAAAAAGTTGTTAGTCTGGTCAAATTTTGTGTTACATGGTGTTCAGAGTGGCTGCCAACCGAGACTTGAATCCAGTTTTGAAAAGTACGTTGGCCACGAAGAGGGAGGATAGAATCGTTGAGCTCACTGGTACTGACCGAAAGAGTCGGATCGTGTCTGGTCGTAACGCTGAACAGGCCCGACGCCCTCAATTCATTCACCGTGGAAATGCACAGGGAATTGTATGATGCCCTGACGGTCGCGGAGTCAGACAGGACATTGCGCAGCATCGTGCTGACCGGTGCTGGCCGCGGTTTTTGCGCGGGGCAGGATCTGGCAGAGGCTTCTGATCCCAATGGTCCCATTGACGACCTCGGGCGACATCTCGAAGAGACATATAACCGCCTGGTCCGCACCATTCGACGATTGCCGGTACCGGTCATTGCAGCCGTCAACGGCGTTGCGGCGGGAGCGGGTGCCAATATCGCACTGGCCTGTGATATCGTTCTAGCTGGCCGGTCCGCCAAGTTCATCCAGTCGTTTTCAAAAATCAGCCTTGTACCGGATTCCGGCGGCACATGGACCCTGCCGCGTCTCGTCGGCCCGCAACGGGCGCGGGCTTTGGCACTGCTCGGTGATGCCGTGAATGCCGATCAGGCCCAAGACTTTGGGCTGGTCTGGCAGGTGGTGGAGGACGATGCCCTGCGCGATGCAACCCTGACCATAGCCGGGCGTATTGCCGCGCTTCCTCCCGAGGGGCTGAAGCTGACCAAGCGCGCTCTGGATGCGGCCATGGAAACAACTTTTGATCGCCAGCTGGACATTGAACGCGATCTGCAAAGCCTTGCCGGCCAGTCCGACGACAACAAGGAGGCAGTCACTGCCTTTCTGGAGAAACGCCCGCCGGTATTCGCCGCGAAGGGTGCAAGGCCTTGAGCACTTCGGTTCCAAACGACCCGCAGGCACTTGCCGAAAGCTGCGCAGACGCGCTTTGGTCGGGGGACAAGACCAGCCGAATGCTGGGCATCTCCCGTGACACCATCGCGCCGGGAACTGCCATAGTGTCGATGGTTGTCGGGGACAAAATGGTGAACGGGCTGGATATGGCACATGGCGGCCTGATGTTCACGCTGGCGGATGTCGCTTTCGCTCTGGCCTGCAACACCCGCAACGCGATCGCGGTCGGCAATTATTGCAGCGTCCAGTTTCTGCGCCCTGCGTCGCGCGGCGACCGGCTGACCGCGACCGCAAAGGAAACCCTGCTTGACGGACGCAACGGCGTCTATGACGTCACGGTTACCGACCAGGCCGGTAGAAAGATTGTGGAATTCCGCGGTCACTCGAAAATCGTACCGGGCAGCCATCTTGGTGACGAACCGGCTCAATCGACGGAGGCAAAAGCGTAATCCGGTTCTGGCAATTACGCTTGCCCAGAGCGCTCCGGACACGCCGGAGCGTGCTGAGAAAAAGAGGACCGCTGAAAGGTCCCAGCATCGAAATAACTGCAATCAGTCAAGAAGTGGAGGAAACATGAAAAACCTATTCAAGCTGGCGGCCATTGGGGCGGCTCTAACCATTGCTGGTGCGGCGCAAGCCGCCGATCCGGTGCGGATCGGCGCAGTTGTGTCGCAAACGGGGCCGGCTGCGTTTCTGGGTGAGCCCGAAGCGATTACGCTGAAACACTATGTGGAACAGCTGAACGATGCCGGCGGCCTGCTGGGCCGCCCGGTAGAGCTGGTTCTCTATGATGACGCCACCGATGCCAATACCGCGCGCACCTATGCCACACGTCTGGTCGAGGATGATGGCGTGTCGGCCGTGATCGGCACCAGCACAACCGGCGGAACGCTGGCGATGGTGTCGGTGTTCGAAGACGCCGAGGTTCCGCTCGTGTCGCTAGCAGCGGGTATCCAGCTTGTCGAACCCGTCAAGCCTTACATTTTCAAAACACCACATACTGACCGTATGGTGTGCCAACGGATCATGATCGAGTTCAAGGAGCGCGGATACGATCAGGTCGCACTGATGACCGGCACCGGCGGGGTCGGTAAATCCAGCCGCAAGGAATGCACCGAACTGGCTGCCTCTTCGGGCATCGAGATCATCGCGGATGAAACCTTTAACCCCAAAGATGTGGACATGTCGCCCCAACTTACCAAGATCAAGAACACGCCCGGCGTAGACGCGGTCTTTGTGGCCGGATTTGGTCAACCTCTGGCGGTTGTGTCGCGGAACTACAAACAGCTGGGCATCGAAATCCCCCAGTATCACAGCCATGGTTCCGCTTCTAAGGTCTATGTCGAGATGTCCGACGGCGGTGCCGAGAACGTCCGGCTGACCAGTCCGCTTCTGGTGATCGCCGATCAACTCGCCGCAGATGATCCGTTGCGCCCCCGCGCGGTCGAATATACCGAAACCTTCCGGCAGCTGACCGGTCAGGACGTTTCGACTTTTGGCGGGTATGCCTATGATGCGCTGCTGCTGATCTCGGACGCAATCACCCGCGCCAATTCAGACGATCCGGCGGCCGTACGCGATGCGCTTGAAGCCACAAAGGATCTTCCCGGTGTGACCGGCATGTTCACCATGAGCGCCGAGGACCATCTCGGCATCGGCCATGATTCGCTCTACATGGTCACGGTCAAGAACGGCGAATGGGTGCTGGAGTAACTCTCCGACGTCATCGGTGCGGGCCACGAATCTCACGGCCCGTACCCGCGTATCCAGTCCTTATCCCTCGAATAATTTTGGATGCGCGGGATTTCGAAACACCTCTGAGCGAAGGCACCGCACGGACGCCACCGCCCTCGGTGGCATGCAAAGCACAGCCGGCAAGGCAACCTGGGGAACACCATGCCTCTTTCCGAATTCCTGCAATTTCTAATCTCCGGCTTGACGGTCGGGTTTATCTACGGGGCGGTGGCCTTGGGCTTCACCGTCATCTACAACGCATCTCACGTGGTGAATTTCGCGCAGGGCGAATTCGTTATGCTGGGCGGAATGTTCACAGTTTTCGGCATTTCGCTGGGGCTGCCCTATCTGGCGGCAGCCATCTTGGCGATAGCCCTGACCGCGCTGATCGGGGTGGCTCTGTACGAATTCGCCATCAGACCCGCGCGTGGAGCGCCGGTTTTTGCGTTGATCATCATTACAATCGGCGCGTCCATCCTAATACGCGGGTTGGCCCAGGTCGGCTTTGGCACTAGCTTCTTTTCGCTTCCGTCGCTGGCCGGTGACACACCGATAAAGATCGGAGGAGCCGTCGCTCAGCCACAAAGCTTTGTGGTTGTCATCGGTACGCTGGTCATGGTCGGGCTTCTGGCCCTTCTGATGCGCCGGACGATGATCGGCAAGGCCCTCATCGCCGCATCGACCGACCTGATTGCGGCGCGCCTTGTGGGCATCAATGTGCGGATGATCGTCGCACTAAGCTTTGCCATATCGGCGGTGCTTGCCGCAGTCGCCGGAATACTGATCACGCCAATATCTCTCGTCAGCTACGACATCGGCGTCTTGCTTGCGCTAAAGGCTTTTGCCGCGGTGATGCTCGGTGGCATCGGCAAACCGGCGGGCGCTTTGATTGGCGGTATCCTCGTCGGTGTCGGAGAGGCAATGACCGCCGGTTACTTGTCTTCTGATTACAAGGACGCGGCCGCTTTCGTCATCATTCTGGTGGTTCTGTTTTTCTTCCCCAGCGGGCTGTTAGGGAGTGAGCATCATGAACGTGTTTAACACATTGCGCAATATCGTCGAAAACAGAGCCAGCCTGATCCTGATCGGAGCAATGATACTCGTCCTCCCGTTGTTGATGACCTCCAGCTTTCAGATGCGACTTGCCATTGTGGTATGGGTCTATGCCATGGCGGTGATCGGTCTCAACCTGCTGATGGGGTTCGCAGGTCAGGTTAGCCTGGGCCACGCCGGTTTCTTCGGAATCGGTGCCTATTCCGTGGCACTCGGGCCATCGCAGCTGGGCCTTTCACCCGCCCTGAGCCTGCCCGCCGGTGTGGCATTCTGTGGCATTCTTGCGCTGGTTCTTGGCCGACCCATCCTGCGGCTTAAGGGGCATTATCTGGCCGTGGCCACGCTAGGTCTGGGAATGCTGGTTTTCATGGTGCTCTCCAACGAGGTCGAATTGACCGGCGGGCCAGACGGAATGCAGGTGCCGCGCATGGCGATCCTGGGCTGGAAGGTCAAGGGAACCGACACCTGGTACTGGATCACGGGCATTGCACTGATAATTGGAGTCTGGCTGGCGCTGAATTTGATCAACAGCCCAACCGGGCTGGCGTTGCGCGCCATACGCGATAGCGAAGTCGCTGCGTCGGTGCTGGGTGTCGATATCGCCAAGTACAAAGTCATCGTTTTCTCCATATCGGCTTGTTTTGCCTCTGCGGCAGGCGGACTTCTGGCGCTCTACAATGGGCATGTAACACCAGGCTTGTCGGATTTTCTGATTTCCGTACAGATGGTTACCATGGTCGTTCTTGGTGGCATGGGGTCGATCGCCGGTTCTCTTGTCGGCGCTGCATTGATCATCATTCTGCCCCAGTTCCTGACCTCCCTGCACGAATATGAACATGCGTTTCTCGGACTCATCATGATCCTGACAATGATCTTCATGCGCTCGGGCATCGTTCCAAGCATTGGCAACGCAATCAAAAGAGGCAGGCATGACAGCAATTCTTGAAACCACCGGCCTGAGCATTTTCTTTGGTGGGCTGAAGGCGCTGGACAATGTATCGCTTGCGGTACGGCCCGGAGAGATACTCTCGGTGATTGGCCCGAATGGGGCGGGGAAAACCACCTTGTTCAATCTAATTTCGGGAGTTTACCAGCCGAGTTCCGGGCAGGTCTTTCTCGAAGGACAGGACGTCACCGGCCAGGAACCGAACAAGCTGGCCGGAATGGGACTGACCCGAACTTTCCAGAACCTGCAGGTCTTTCAGACTATGACGGCGCTGGAAAATGTCATGGTCGGACGTCACCTACACGAAAAGAGAAACATTGTCGCTCATCTTCTTTCCTTGCCGTCGGTGCGACGTCAGCGTGTAGAGAGCCGGGAAAAGGCAATGGAATGCCTGGCCCGTGTCGACCTGGAACAATATGCCCATCAGCCCGCCAGTGCCCTGCCCTACGGCGCGTTGAAACGGCTAGAGATCGCTCGTGCTTTGGCTCTGTCGCCGAAAGTCTTGTTGCTGGACGAACCCGCTGCGGGTTGCAACCCACGCGAAACCGAAGAAGTTGATGAAATCATTAGTGAAATTGCTGCAGGTGGTATGGCGGTAGTTCTGGTCGAACATGACATGCGGCTGGTTATGAAGATTTCGAACCACATTCTTGTGCTCAACTTCGGCCGGAAACTGGCCGAGGGGAATGCCGCCTCTATCGCTGCCGATCCTCATGTGATCGAGGCGTATCTGGGGCTTGAAGGAGACAAAGGAGAAACCGGTGCTGTCGCTGAATAACGTGAAATCGCGCTATGGGCGGATCGAGGCCTTGCACGGCGTTTCTCTTGACGTGGCCGAAGGAGAGGTGGTGGCCGTGATCGGCGCCAACGGTGCCGGCAAAACGACGATGATGCGGTCAATTTCGGGGGTACAGCCGATCTCAGATGGTTCGATCCAGTTTGATGGTGCGACCCTGGACACGGTTCCCGCGCACAAACGGATCAAGCTGGGTATCGCTCAGGTTCCCGAGGGGCGCCATATCTTCGGCCCGCTATCCGTCGAGGACAACTTGTTGATCGGCGGATGGTCCCTGAATTCGTCGGAACGCGCTGATCCGGCGCGGCTGGGCTGGGCCTATGACACGTTCCCGATCCTGAAGGAAAAACGACATCTTCCCGCCGGCAGCCTGTCGGGTGGACAACAGCAAATGCTGGCGATTGGGCGCGCGATGATGGTACAGCCGCGCCTCATCTTGCTGGACGAACCAAGCATGGGCTTGTCGCCGCTTCTTGTACAACAGATTTTCGATACACTCTGGGAACTTAAGAAGCAGGGCATCACGATCCTGCTGGTAGAACAGAACGCAAATGCGGCGCTCGCTTTTGTTGACCGCGCCTACGTCATGGAAACTGGAACTGTAATGCTTGAAGGAACAGCTCAGGAAATTTCCGCCAATCCAAAGGTTCGAGAGGCCTATCTGGGCTTGTAATTCTGGAACGGCCGACCCGATCCTAGCGATACGGCTCATTACCACGAAATTTTGTTGACTGGCGAAATTTTGTCTTATAATTCTGGAGCAGAATCCAATCGGACCATTGAGTCTGGGCCTAAATCACAACTGCGGCGCCAGGTCCCTTTGATCGGAGCACCGCCATTCGGAGGAAAGTTGTATGTATTCGCAAGGATTGATGGGCGTCGAAGAAACTCCGCAAGGAGAGCAGGATTTATTGGATCGTTTCCAGGCACGTATCGACGCAGGTGAAAAAATCGAACCCAACGACGAAATGCCGGAGGCTTATCGCAAGACACTGCTCCGGCAGATGTCCCAGCACGCTCATTCCGAGATTGTCGGGGTCTACCCCGAAGCGAACTGGGTGACGCGCGCGCCGACGCTGCGCCGCAAATTGCAGGCCATGGCCAAGATTCAGGATGAATTCGGCCACGGGCTTTATATCTATTCCGCAGCCGAAACCCTTGGCGTTTCACGCGAGGAAATGATCGGTCAGCTTTTGTCTGGCAAGGCAAAATACTCCAGCGTTTTCAACTACCCCACGCTGAATTGGGCCGATCTGGCGGTAATCGGCTGGCTGGGCGATGGCGCGGCGATCATGAACCAGATCCCGCTGTGCCGGTGTTCATATGGTCCCTATGCGCGGGCGATGGTGCTGGTTTGTAAAGAAGAGAGCTTTCACCAGCGCCAGGGTTATGAGGCCATGGTTGCCCTGATGAACGGTTCGCCAGAACAACGGGCGATGGGTCAGGATGCGGTCAACCGCTGGTGGTGGCCCATCATGATGATGTTTGGTCCCCATGACGCGGATTCGCCCAACACGGAGACCGGCGTGAAATGGAAGATAAAGAACTTCACCAACGATGAACTCCGGCAGAAATTTATCAAGGCCACCGTTCCACAGGCCAAGCTGATCGGCATCGAAATTCCCGATCCCGATCTCCGGTTCAACGAAGAAACCGGCGACTGGGAGCATGGGGAGATCGACTGGGATGAATTTTGGAGCGTGGTCAAGGGGCAGGGCCCGTGCAACCACGACAGACTTTCCGCACGCAGAAAGGCGCATGCCGAAGGTGCCTGGGTTCTGGAAGCCGCCGAGGCGTATGCCGCGAAAAAAGCGGCTAGGAACGCAGCCTGACGCCACCGAATAATCGCACAAGCGCAACACGGGGCGGCAATTGCGCGCCGCACGATCGTGGGGCTTGTGTGCCAGTGTACCTGCCAAAGAGGGCAAACCCAATCATGAGAGAAAAAGACACACCCCTGTATGAGGTTTTTCTGCGTCCGCGGAATGGTCTATCACACCGTCACGTCGGCAGCCTGCATGCGTTGGATGACCAAATGGCAATGCAAAATGCCCGTGATCTTTACACCCGCCGTGGCGAGGCCGACTCTATCTGGATCGTTCGCAGCGCCGATCTGATTGCCAGCGCTCCGGAAGACAAGGAATCGACCCTGTCGCCATCCGACCCCGAGCGCAAACCCTATCGTCACCCGACGTTTTATGTCCTCCCGAAAGAAGTCGAGAATATGTGATGGGAGATTTCGACGCAAATACCCGGTTTGAACACCTCCTACGGTTGGCAGACACCAACCTGATCCTTGGACACCGGATGTCCGAATGGATCGGCAAATCCCCGATTCTGGAAGAAGAGCTTGCCCTCACTAATATTGGGCTCGACTTGATCGGCCAGGCCCGCGCGCTGTATGAACACGCTGTCGCGGTCTCAGGCGAACAGAGCAACCGCGACGCGGACGATCTCGTGTTCCTGCGCGATGCGCCCGAATATAAGAACCTGCTGCTTGTCGAAAGGGAGAATGGGGATTTCGCACATACGATGGTTCGTCAGCTGTTCTATTCCGCTTTCGCGGTTCCAGTCTGGGAGGCGCTGACCAGATCGGTCGATACCGAGGTCGCCGGTATCGCCGGGCGCGCCGAAAAGGAATCGCTCTACCATCTGCGGCACGCCAGCGAATGGATATTGCGAATGGGGGACGGCACCGAAGAAAGCCACCGGCGGGCACAGGAGGCAGTCAATGCCCTGTGGATGTACACCGGTGAGATGTTCGACATGGACGACGTCGAAACTGCCGCGCTCGAAGCGGGACATGGTGTCGATCTGACCGAGGTCCACGAGGAATGGGAAAACACAGTCCGTGAGGTTCTGACGACAGCAACTCTCGATTATCCCGAGGACTGCTGGATGCTCAAGGGCGGGCGAACCGGCAAGCACACCGAACACCTGGGCCACCTGCTGTCGGACATGCAGTTTCTCCAGCGCGCCTATCCGGGGCAGAAATGGTAGCCACGCCCATTCAGTCCCGCGCGGACGAGCTTCTGGAACGCGCCAAAGCTGTTCTGGATCAGGTCTGCGATCCGGAAATCCCGGTCCTGACAATTCGCGACATCGGTATTTTGCGTGATGTCCGGATGGATAAGGACGGTACGATCGAGGTGGTGATTACGCCTACCTATTCCGGCTGCCCGGCAATGGGGATGATCGCCATAGAAGTCGAACTGGCACTCGCCAAGGCCGGAATCGACGCCCACCGGGTGTCGCTGCGCCATTCGCCGCCCTGGACGACGGACTGGATATCGGACGACGCCCGCGAAAAACTGCGCGCCTACGGAATTGCCCCGCCGAACAAGGGCAGCAACTCCAAACGCGCGCTGTTCTCGAACGAGGTTATAGCCTGCCCGAAATGCGGTTCTGGCGACACCGAGAAAATCAGCGAATTTGGCTCAACCGCATGCAAGGCGCATTACCGCTGCCTCAGTTGCCGTGAACCGTTCGACTATTTCAAGTGCATCTGACGATTATGGCGCAGCATGCGGACAGATCATTGGCCGGGTGATTTTTCTGGGTTGACCTGAAGCCCATTAGAAAAGGCGCGAGTAAGGCCACGCAACGACAATGAAGGAAAACGGGATGACCACGTCAGCACAGAAAAAACCTCAGACCGCCCCGACAAGACGCCGCCCGCCGCGTTTCCACCGATTGAATGTCAGGGACATTCGGAAGGAAACCGAAGACGCGGTTTCGCTGGCCTTTGATATTCCCGAAGATTTGGCGGACGACTATCAATTCATCCCGGGCCAGTACGTCACGCTTCGCCGTGCCGGTGATACTGATGATGTGCGGCGATGCTATTCGGTCAGCTCCGGCCGAGACGATGGCGAGTTGCGCGTTCTGGTCAAGCTGCTGGAAGGCGGGGCGTTTTCCTCTTTCATCCATAACGAGCTGACAGCGGGCAATGAACTTGATGTCATGACGCCCGAAGGCACATTCGGGTCAAAGATTCGACAAGGCGGGCAACGCACCTATCTGGCCCTGGCCGCGGGCAGCGGAATTACACCAATCATTTCGATCATCCGCTCGGTGCTTGCCACCGAGGCCGAGGCCAACTTCATCCTGTTTTACGGCAACCGAACGCTAAGTTCCATCATCTTCCGCGATGAATTGAACGATCTCAAGGATACCTATCCCGAACGGTTCTCTCTTTTTCATACACTGACGCGCGAAAGCACCGATTCCCCACTTTTCTCGGGCCGGCTTGATGCGGAAAAGCTACGCAAGTTCTCCAGCGCCCTGTTCACTCCCGAAGAAATCGACGATGCCTTTCTTTGCGGCCCCGCCGAGATGATTCAGGAACTCAAGACCGCCCTCCGCGACCTCGGCGTTCAAGAGAGCCGTATTCATGACGAGCTTTTCGCTCCCGCCGGTGATGACAATACCGCCACCGTCACGCTAGCGCCGCTTACGGCAAAAGCTGCCACTGGAGAAGGGGTTCAGGTTACGGCAATTCTTGATGGCACCGCACGCAGCTTTGTGATGACACCTGATCAGGAAAACGTAGTCTCCGCTGCCGCCGCAGCAGGTATAGAATTGCCCTATTCCTGCAAGGGCGCAATGTGTTCCACCTGCCGCGCCAAAGTCATCGAAGGCGAGGCAGAGATGACGTTGAACTACGCTTTGGAGCCCTGGGAGTTGAAGGAGAATTTTGTCCTGACCTGCCAAGCCCGTCCAAAAACCAAAAAACTGACAGTCGATTTTGACCACGTTTGACCTGGGACGCTTTCCGCGACAGCCCAACGGGCGCGCGGGGCCGGATTCCCAAGACCTTCACCGAGTGAAGGTCTTGGGTCCATGAAAATCCGCGTGCCGGTGTGCGCGAACAGGTCAGATTCGGGCAAAGCGGACAGAACCCGATCTTAGCGGTCTTTTTGGTTGACGATCAGTTCTGCATTTTCGGGTAGTTCCGGAACAATGTTCACTTCGTCGGCACGAATTCGTGCATGCAGTTTGAAGGTTTCGGCGGCGGCGGCTTCCGCGGCAGAAGCGTCGGCACCGTCTTCCA
>JBFHMM010000057.1:0-18218 GCA_041594355.1 Paracoccaceae bacterium
CGTCCAGGTCCCCGCCGCCGGCCCAGATCAACACCCCTTCTGGGTCGTTCAGAACCCGGCCCCGCAGCCCGAACCGCCGCGCCAGCTGCCTGACAAAGGGCCGGAACCCGACCCCCTGAACCTGCCCGCGCACCCGGATCCGCCGCCCTTCGATCACTCTGTCCCCTTTCATCTCTTTCCAAATACTCCGGGGGATGCCCGTCAGGGCGGGGGGCGGCGCCCCCTCCCGCCTCAATGCACCGTGCAGACCATACAGGGGTCAAAGCTGCGCACGATATGCTGCACGCTCAGCGGCGTATCCTCTCCGGGGGCAACCCGCGCGCCCGCCAGCGCCGCCTCCACCGGTCCCGGCGTCCCCAAGGCGTCGCGCGGGCTTAAATCCCAGGTCGTCGGCGCGATGATCTGGTACGAGGTGATCTGACCACCCTCGATACGGCACCAGTGCCCCAGCGCCCCGCGCGCCGCCTCGACCAGCCCTTCGCCAGCGCCCTTCTGCGGCAGCTCGACGGAGGCCATGAACGGGCGCGCCGGGTTGATCGCTCCGGCCAGCTCTTCCAGAACCAGTTGGGGCCGCGCGATCTCCAGCAGCCGCCCGGCAACACGCGCGCGCACTCCGCCCTCATCCGCCAGAGCCGGGGCCAGCGGGTGCCCGTCGATCACCTGGCGGGCCAGCGCGCCGGTTTCAAAGCTCCGCCCGTCCAGGCGCGGCGCCTTACACCAGCTGTAGGCACCTGCGCGCATCGTCTCGTCCGGCCTTGTATCGCCCTCGCGCGGATGCGCGGTCTCGCCCAGCATCCAGGCATGGCTGATGTCCTCGGCAATGGCCCCGGTGGCCAGCTGACCCGCCGCGTCCTCCGTCCAGACCCGCTGGCTTAAAGCCAGCCGGTCCGGGCCGGGGTAGGCGCCGAACGACAGGTAGCGCCGCGGACCCGGTCCGGCGCGGGCCAGGTCCAGATCCGCCGCGATCTCCAGAAACAGCGCGACATCGCCCCGGTCCCAGCCCTCCAGACGGTCGATGCTGTCCAGTTCGGCAAAGGCCGCCACCGGTGCGCCGAACAATACCTGCTCGAGGTAATCGCGAAAGGCCTTCAGGCTCGCCCTGATCCGGATCTTGTCGCGCATGCTCACCGCCCGTGTCACCCCACCGGGCTGGATCGCCAGCGTATGCGGCCACCGTCCGCTCAGCAGCCCCACGATATGCAGCAGCCGTGCGCGGGCCTCGACTGCGGCTTTCAGCGCCGAGCCTTCCAGTGCGGTGAACCGGGCCACGGCACGGTCATGCCACCGGCGCCCGGCATAATCGGGACGCGCGAAATCGGGCATGAAGAACAGGTGGAAATGGGTCAGGTGATCGGACATGTTCTCGACTGCGTGCAACAGGGCGGCTACCCGCGCGCCCTCCGGTGCCGGGGCGATCACCGCCTCCAGCAGCCGCCGCACCGGCGCGCCGATCACCGCGCTCAGCGCCGGATGCCAGAGAAACTCCAGCCCCGCGCCCGCCAGAAGGTCCAGCACGTCGGGGTTTTCGGAACACAGCAGCGACATCGTACAGCCGCTGCAGCCCGCCGATTGCAGCCACAGGATACTCATCTGGTGTCCCCGCGTTTCAGCGTGAGCCGGAAACAGGCCCCCGCCCGGACCGTTGCGTTCCACCAGCTCCAGTCGCCCGCCGTGTTCCTCGACGATCTTGTGCGAGATCGACAGCCCCAGCCCGGTGATCTTGCGGCTCCGGTCCAGACGCGGCGACAGGCGGAACTCCACCGGCTCGGCCCCCTGCGCGGTCGTCAGCTCGACTTCGACGGTCGCCCACTGCCGCCCGGACTGGCACAGCGAGAAGGTGTCGCTCAGGTGGGTGCGATGCGCCCCGTCGAACAGCCTCAGCAACGGCTGCCCCACCAGGTCCGGTTTCGGCAGGCCCATTGTCTCGCAGAACGACACGCTGGCGTGCGCGATGATGCCGGATTTATCCTCAACCACGAGGTAGTCGCTGATCGAGGCCATGATCGACCCGAGGAAATCGCGCAGCGTCGCCAGCTCGGCGTTGCGCGCCTCCAGCTGTTCCTGATAGTCGACCAGCTCGGCATAGGTCTTGTCGACAGCCGCCAGCACGTCGACCCAGACCTTGTCGCCAAGATCACGGCCCAGACCGGCCGGCATCGCGTCCTGCTCACGCGCCATTGCACCCTCCGGCCCCAAGTCTAGGCGCGGGCGGGACAAAACGAAAGCGCGACCATCAGATCAGGAACCGGTCGGCCTGCATCGTCTCGGGCACCGGCGCGCCCAGCCGCGACAGGATGGTCGGCGCCAGTTGCAGCTGGTCGATCACCGCGTCTTCCGCCGGCCCCTCCGCCAGGCCGAAATAATAGAGCGCCGTCTCCTGCTGCAGCGGACTGCGCCCGCCGTGGTGGCCGCGCTCGTCCTGGCCGTGATCGGCGGTCACGATCACCTCATAGCCCGCCGCGCGCCACTTCGTGATGAACGGCGCCAACATCTCGTCCATCACGAAACAGGCATGGTCCATCTCCTCGCTTTCATGGAAGAACCGGTGCCCCATGCTGTCCAGCGTGCAGGTATGCAGCATGCCATAGTTCAGCCCGAACCGCAGGCACAGGTTGGTCAGCGTCCCGAACAGGTCCACGTCCGACGGCGTCATCTGGTTGTCGCGGCCATATCCTGTCATGGTGTGAAACCGGCCGTGGTTGATGGTGTCGCTGTCGGGTTCGTCGTATTCGACGTCGCGGACAAAATCGAACGGATGGCGGTTGAAAAACTCCGACCAGAAGGAATGCGCCACCGCCCCAGTCACGCCGCCCGCCGCGCGGGTGGCGCTGAAGATGTCCGGGTGCGACAGGCGGAACACGTTGCCGTTGCCGGTACAGCCGTGATCCTGCGGGGTGACCCCGGTGTGGATGGATGCATAGCAACTTGCAGATATCGACGGCAAAACGGAACGATGTTTCCACACCCGTGCCTCGCCCGAATCGACCCAGCCTTCCAGATTGCCGAACAGCCGCCGGAAATTCCGGTAGGGCACGCCGTCCAGGATGATCAACAACAGCTTTCCGTCCATTTGCCCCTCCATCGACACGCGGCCACTGCCCCAAGCCTTATCGCGGTGGCGCCGGCCCGCAAGGCCAAAAGCGACCCTTTATGCCGGTATCGGCGCCCGCTTGCTGTCGTGGAAAATGCTGGGCTTCAGCCAGGCCGAGATATTGCGCGTCAGCGCCGCGTCCCCTTCGACCGACAGATCGCCCGCCTCGATCGCCGCGCTGCCCGCCAAACGGTCGGCGTCGACCGACCGCTCCAGGCAGAACATCAGGAATTCCGCGTCGAAATCCTGGTCCAGGATCGTGTGGCGCGCCCATTCCAGACCCCATCCGCCCAGATGTACCAACACCGGCTTCAGCGCCTCGCGGGCTGCTGTTGGGTGGTATTCATACCCTTTTTGGCCGGGAATACGCCGCCGCACCACCATGCCCTGTTCTTCCAGCGATTTCCGCCCGCGTTGCAATTCGTTGAACCGCCGCCCGTCCATGCACATCTCGCGCATGACCAGGATCGTCCATTTTTCGCCAAGTATTTCAGTGGCTTTCGCTATCGGGAAAAACTGGCCGTATCGCATCGTTGCCCCTCACTGGCGGTTCTCTTCACCTTTTGTAGCGGCTGACTTCAGAACCCATAGCGCTTTGCTACACTCTGTGAACTATAACCCAAAGGGGCCTACGCGTTATCAATTTCTCACACTGTCGGACGATCCAGCGGACCCACATCAAGAGAGAAAACAATGCCCATCGTTACCGTTGACGTCATCAAGAACGTGTTCCCCTCCGAACAGAAGGCCGACATGGTCGCCGTCGAAGGCGAAAACATGCGCCCCTACACCTGAGTCCGTATTTGCGACGTCGAATAAGGCGACTGGGCCAACGGCGGCCAGCCCCTTACCGCCCCGGAAATGCAGGCCATCACAAGGGGCGAAACGGCGGCCTGATGCCGTCTCACCTGCGCGCCGCCCGGGGAGAGGGCCGTCCCGGTACAGGGCCGGCGCGCAGGCCCGACCGCCCGACCGTCACGACGGGTCGGGCAGCGGCGGCAATGTCCGCAAAAACAGGATGATCGCGCTGATATCGTCCTCGGTGGTGGATGCGTAGTGGTGGTATCCCATCGGCGGCAGCATCCGCGATCCGTCGGGCCGTACCCCTTGCGTGATCATCGCTCGCAATTCGTCATCTGAATATCCGGCCAGCCCGTCCTGATGGCTGGTGATATTGGTCGACACGGATGTGCCCCATGGCCCATGGAACTCGAACCCGCCGGCGCCCAGATGCGTGTCGAATTTCGGCCCGCGTTCGCCCATCGGCGTGTGGCATTCGATGCAATGCGCCACCGGCCCGGCCAGGTAGGCGCCGTAGTCCACCGTCACCCCGGCAGGCACAGCCGCCACGCTGTCGATCGGCGGGCCATAGGCGGGCGGCAAGGGGATGTTGTAGGTCGAAAACGGTGTCTCGTTATCGCTGGCCGGCACCGTGCGCAGAAAGGCGACGATGGAGTAGAGATCATCGTCCGAAAGCCCCCGATACAACCCGATCGGCATCGGCGGCCCGATCACGCTGCCATCGGGCCGGATGCCCTCGCGAATGGCGCGCGCCAGCTCGTCGTCGCTCCACTCGGCGACCCGGCTGCCGGGCGTGATATTGACCGCCCATGCCTCGAACGCCGGGTTCTTCTCCACCATGAACCCGCCCAGCTCGTTCGTCATATCCGGCCCGTTCGGCCCCTGCGGCGTGTGGCAGTTGCCGCATCCGGCGGGTCCGCGGACCAGGTATTCGCCGCGTTCGACCGACACTTCGGCAGAGGCGGCGGTTCCCGCCAGCAGTGTGGCGGCAAGGCTGAGAATGGCTCGCATGGCTATCTCTCCGTTGGATTTTCTGTTGCGCTGATCACAGCTTACACTCTTGTGCGATTCGCACATCAGGGAATCCAAACCGGTGTCTGCGCTGCCTCAGTTGCCCGCGCTCTCCATCTTGCGGTGGGCGATGACCTCTTCCAGCCAGCCCAGCTTCATTTCGGGGACCGAGCTCAGCAGCAGGTCAGTATAATCGTCGAACGGCGGCGACAACACCTGGCTTTTGGGCCCGTATCTGACCACCTTGCCCTGATACATGACCGCGATGCTGTCGGCGATGGCCCGCACCGTGGCCAGGTCATGGGTGATGAACAGATAGGCCACGTCCTCGACCTTCTGCAGATCCAGCAACAGCTTGAGAATGCCGTCCGCCACCAGCGGGTCCAGCGCCGATGTGACTTCGTCGCAAATGATCAGCTTCGGTTCCGCCGCCAGTGCCCGCGCAATGCAGACGCGCTGCTTCTGGCCGCCGCTCAGTTCCGCCGGATAGCGGTCGATGAACCCGTCGCCCATTTCGATCTTGTCGAGCAGCTCCGCGACCCGGGCGCGTTTCTCCGCCCCCTTCAGGCCGAAATAGAACTCCAGCGGCCGGCCGATGATCGTGCCCACGGTCTGGCGCGGGTTCATCGCGACATCGGCCATCTGATAGATCATCTGCAACTCGCGCAGATCCTCGCGCGACCGCCCCGCCAGTGTATCCGACAGCGACCGCCCGGCAAAGTCGATCTGCCCCTGGCTCGGTGGCAGCAAGCCGGTGATCACCCGCGCCAGCGTCGATTTCCCCGAACCGCTCTCGCCGACCACGGCGAGCGTCTGTCCCGGATGCAACTCGACCGACACGTCGTGCAGCACGTCGAAATTGGTACCCTTGTATCGGGCGGTGATCTTTTTCGCGGCCAGCACCGGCGCGGCAGAGGGCTGCTTCTCTTCATGCCGGATCGACCGCACCGAGACGAGCGCCTTGGTATAGTCCTCCTGCGGGTCATTGATGATCTGATCGGTGGATCCATATTCCACCGTATCGCCCATCCGCATCACCATGATGTCATCGCTGACCTGCGCCACCACCGCCAGGTCGTGGGTGATGTACAGCGCGGCAACGCCGGTGTCTCGGATCGCCTCCTTGATTGCCTTCAGCACGTCTATCTGCGTCGTCACGTCCAGCGCGGTCGTGGGCTCGTCGAATACCACCAGATCCGGCTCGGGACACAGCGCCAGCGCCGTCATGCAGCGCTGCAACTGGCCGCCAGACACCTGGTGCGGGTAGCGCTTGCCGATGTTGTCGGGGTCGGGCAAACCCAGCTTGGCAAACAGCGCCCGCGCGCGGTCCTCGGCCTGCGCCTTGGTGAACTTGCCATGCTCGACTGCGGCCTCGATCACCTGGTCCATGATCTTCTTGGCCGGATTGAACGACGCGGCGGCGGATTGCGAGACATAGGTCACCTCGCCGCCGCGCAGACTGCGCACATCGCGCAGCCCCGACTTCAGGATGTCGCGGCCATTGACCCAGACCTCGCCGCCGGTGATCTCGACACCGCCACGGCCATAGGCCATCGAAGCCAGCCCGATGGTCGACTTGCCGGCGCCGGATTCGCCGATCAGCCCCAGCACCTTGCCCGGTGCCAGATCGAAATCGACTCCATGCACGATCTCGATGTCATGCGGTTTCTCGCCCGGTGGATAGACCGTCGCGCCGATTTTCAGGTTGCGGACTTTCAGCAGCGGCTCGCTCATCCCCGGCCTCCTTTCAGCGATGTGGTCCGGTTCAGGATCCAGTCGGCCACCAGGTTCACCGAAATCGCCAGCGTCGCGATGGCCGCCGCCGGCCAGAGCGCCGCGCCGATGCCATAGACGATGCCTTCCTTGTTCTCTTTCACGATGCCGCCCCAGTCGGCCTCGGGCGGCTGCACCCCCAGACCCAGAAACGACAGGGTCGAGACAAACAACACCATAAAGATGAACCGCAACCCCATTTCCGCCACCAGCGGCGAAAGGGCATTGGGCAGGATCTCGCGGAAAATCACCCATCCGCGGCCCTCGCCGCGCAGCTTGGCCGCCTCGACGAAATCCATTACGTTGATGTCGACCGCCACAGCGCGCGCCAGCCTGTAAACCCGCGTGGAATCCAGCAGACCCATCACCAGGATCAGCACCGGGATCGTCACCGGCATCACCGATAGCACCACAAGGGCAAAGATCAGAGACGGGATCGACATGATCAGATCGACGAACCGCGACATCGCCTGATCGGCCCAGCCGCCCAGAACCGCAGCCAGCAGGCCAAACACCGACCCGGTGATGAAACTCAGCGCGGTGGCGACGGTGGCGATAAAGATGGTCGTACGCCCTCCGTATATCATTCGGCTCAGCAGGTCGCGGCCAATGTTGTCGGTGCCCAAAAGATGCTCGGACGAAGCCGGCTCCCACACGTCGCCGACGATTTCGGCCATCCCATAGGGGGCGAGCAGCGGCGCAAGTATGGCGGCGGCGAAGTAGAGACCGGTAAAGAACAGGCCGATCATGGCAGAGATTGGGATGTTCTTCATTTCGGATGCCTCAGCCTCGGGTTGGCCAGGATCGACACGATGTCGGCCACCATGTTCAGCCCGATATAGACAGCGGCAAAGATCAGCCCGCAGGCCTGCACCACCGGCACATCCCGCTTCGACACGTGATCAACCAGGTACTGGCCCATGCCGGGATAGACAAACACCACTTCGATCACCACGACGCCGACCACCAGATAGGCCAGGTTCAGCATCACCACGTTGACGATGGGGGCAATGGCGTTGGGTAAGGCATGGCGATAGATCACCTGCAGCCCGCTAAGCCCCTTCAGCTCGGCGGTCTCGATATAGGCCGACTGCATCACATTCAGGATCGCGGCGCGCGTCATCCGCATCATATGCGCCAGAACCACCAGCGTCAGAACGGTAACGGGCAGGGCGATCGCCTGCAGTTTCTGGCCCAGTGTCATGGTGTCGTTGATCATCGCGACCGAGGGGAACCAGCCCAGCTTGACCGAGACGAAATACATCAGCAGATAGCCGATCAGGAATTCCGGGATCGAGATCGACGCCAGCGTCACCCCCGAGATCAGCTTGTCGGGCCAGCGGTTGCGGTAGCGCACCGCCAGCAGGCCCAGACCGATAGCCAGCGGGACCGAGACGACGGCCGCCCAGAAGGCCAGGAAAAGCGTGTTTTTCAGCCGGTAGCCGACGCTTTCGGCGATGTCGCGCCCATTGGTCAGCGCGGTGCCAAGGTTGCCTTGCAGGGCATTGCCCAGCCAACTGAAATATCGGCTCAGAGCGGGTTCGTTCAGACCCAGCTCTTTGCGCAGATTGGCCAGCGCCTCGGGGGTCGCTGATTGGCCAAGAATGGATTGCGCCACATCGCCCGGCAGAATGATGGTGCCGGCAAAAATCAGCGCCGACGCGGCAAGAAGCAGAAGGAAGCTCAGCACAAGGCGCTGAGCAACCAGTTTCAATATTGGGTGCATACCTGCGCCCCGATCATCCGAACCAGAGTGCGGAAGACCAGCGGCCCGCCATCGTGTCACCCGACGGCGTTGGCTCCCAGCCCATCACATCGGTGCTGGTGGCTTCGACCCAGTCGTTGAACATCGGGCAAATCAGACCGCCTTCATCGCGGATCATCACGCCCATCTTGGAATACAGCGCCTTGCGCTTGTCGGTATCCAGCTCGGCCCGCGCCTCAAGCAGCAGCTTGTCGAAATCCTCGCGCTTGAAGCGGGTGTCGTTCCAGTCGGCGGTCGACAGATAGGCGGTCGAATACATCTGGTCCTGCACCGGGCGCCCGCCCCAGTAGGAGGCACAGAACGGCTGCTTGTTCCAGACTTCGGACCAGTAACCGTCGTTCGGCTCGCGCTTGATCTCCAGCGGGATACCGGCCTTCTTGGCCGATTGCTGGAACAGCGCGGCGGCATCCACCGCGCCGGGAAAGGCGCCATCGGCCACCCGCAACACAATGGGCGACCCGTCGTGGCCCGAGTTCTTGTAATGCTCGGCCGCCTTGTCCACATCGAACGTCCGCTGCGGGATCGTATCGTCAAACAGCGGGTAGGACCCGTTGATCGGCATGTCGTTGCCGACCGAGCCATAGCCGCGCAGAACCTTCTCCACCATCTCCTCGCGGTCAATGGCGTATTTCAGCGCCAGCCGCAGCTCGTTGTTGTCAAAGGGCGCGGTGTCCACATGCATGATGAACACGTAATGCCCCGGTCCGCCGACATTGTGCACCGTTACGTTGGGCGCCCGGTCCAGCAGGGCGGCGACCTTCGGTTCCACCCGGTTGACGACATGAACCTGGCCTGACTGCAACGCTGCCATCCGCGCGGTGGCGTCGTTCAGCACCAGGATCTCGGTGCTGTCGACATGACCGCGGCTGTCGTCCCAGTAGTTGGCGAATTTCTTGAACCCGTGGCGCACGCCCGGCTCGTCGACTTCGACCATATAGGGGCCGCAGCCCACCTTGGTCGCCGGATCGTCCATGCCGCCGCCCGGCTGGATCATCAGGTGATAGTCCGCCATCAGATAGGGCAGGTCGGCATTCGGCGCGCTCAGCGTCACGCTAAACACATCGCCCTCCGCCTTCATGCTCTCGATGCCGCGCATGATCCCCAGCGCGCCCGACTTCGATTCTTCGTTCGAATGGCGCTCCATGGTCTTCAGAACATCTTCTGCGGTGAGGGTCTTGCCGTTGTGGAACTCCACCCCGCCCCGGATCTTGAACATCCAGGTCTTGGCATCGGCCGAGCTTTCGATGCTTTCGGCGACGCGCATGTTCAGCGACCCGTCGGCGTTGATCTGCACGAGGTTCTCGCCGAAATTGTACAGCACGTGATAGGGCACCTGGCTGGCGGCCAGCGCCGGATCCAGCGAATTGGTGCTTTCGCCGCCGACGCTGCCCATCTTCAGGTGGCCGCCCTTTGCCGGTCCGGCGGCACGCGCGGCGTCGGCAAACAGCGTGCCGGCCATCGCGGCGCTGACGCCCAGCGCGGCGGCCTTGCCCATGAATTCACGGCGGGTCATTTTCCCGGCGGTGACCCGGCCCGTCATATAGTCCAGTTGTTCGTTCATGAAAGTCTCCCGGTTGGTGCCTGCGTCTGTGGCGCAGTTTTATTGATTGGCGAGTCAAGTTAGGCGCGATTCGCCATTCGTCGCAAGTACTAATGGCCCGACCCCGCCGTGCCTGTGCTACATCTGGTCCCGCGCAATTCGGTCCTCGACCTCTCGGCAAAAGATCTCGGCGTCATTGTCGTAGGCCCGCAGTGTGGCGCGCAGATGAAAATGCGTGCGATCCGACCACATTTCACAGCGCGCCTCGGTGCGCAGCCGGATATCGCCCCGGTCCAGCTCATCCGTCCAGTGACACTGCCCCCGCGCCGACAGCGGATCGTCGGGATGAATGCTCCAGACCTCGCGCGCGACCGACCCGTGCACCAGCCCGTGATCGCTGTCCCGGCGCTTGCCGAAATCGTCGGTGATCCTCAGATGCACCATGCCACTGCCCAGGTCCCGCTCCACGGTCCGGCTGTTGCTGGCGGCCCGGATCTCCTCCGTCTGCCAGGGGGCCTCGGCCTCGGGCGGCGGAAACGCCCACTCGGCCGCGCCGGCGGTCTCGCGAACCGGCAGCATCAGCTCCCCGCCACTCAGGCTCAGCGCGGCGGTCTCCGGGCTCGGCCAGACCAGCGGCCAATAGGCCGACGACACCGCCAGCCGCAACCGATGCCCGCGCGGCACCCGATAGGCGATGTGATCCAGCGGCACCGAGACGTCATAATCCCGCCCCGGCTCCAGCGGCTCGGGCGCGCCGTGCCCGGCCCGATGGCTCAGGTTCAGCACACCATAGGAGATCCGGGTCGAGGCGCCATCGGGGTGCACGTGGCACAGCCGCACCGCGACCTGCGCCTGCGCCCGGTCCGCGCTCAGCCGCAACCGCAGCACCGGCGCGCCGACGATGTCGGTGTCCGCCGCCAGCGGCGCGCTGTCGAAACAGGCCGACAGTGCATCGTCGGGGCGCTGCTCGCCCGGCATCTCCGGGCCCAGCCAGATCGCGCAGTACTCCCCCGCCGCCATGCCGCAATCCTGCGGCGACCGGACCTGGCGCTCCAGCGGCCCGGGCACCGGCGAAAGCCCCGCCTCGGTAAGGTGATACACCTCGGTCGGGATCCGCGCCGTCGCATGGCCGCGCTCGGCGATCCAGCGCCCCGGACGCTCCGTGTACCAGCTCTGCGGGCGCGCCCCGTCCATAAGGTAGGCGCGGTAATCGGGGTCGTCCTCCACCCCGGTGCCAATCCCCTTCAGCCAGCGATCCCACCACCGCAGCGCTTCCTGCAGGAACCCGATGCGCGGCTCGGGCACCGCGAAATGCGGGTACTTGTGGACCCAAGGTCCAACGATCCCCTTGGTACCCGGCACATTCTCGACCAGCTGTGGCACCGCGTTCTTATAGCCATCGCCCCAGCCGCCCACCGCCAGTACCTTGGCCCGCAACGCGCCGTAGTCCTCGCAAACCGAGCCATGCCGCCAATAGGCATCGCGGCTTTGGTGGCGCAGCCACAGCCCCGGCAGGAACGGCTCGTTCTCCAGCCTATCCAGCCAGACCGCGCGCCAGTCATCGCGCAACGCCGGGTCCGGCGCGCGGCTGGAATAGCTCCACATCGTCGCGCCCCAGCCGAGGTTTTCGGTCAGCAGGCAACCGCCCTTGTAATGGATGTCGTCGGCATAGCGGTCGACGGTGGAACACAGCGTGATGATCGCCTTCAGCGGCTCGGGCTGCAATGCCGCCACCTGCAGCGCGTTGAACCCGCCCCAGCTGATGCCCATCATCCCCACCGTGCCGCTGCACCAGTCCCGCGCCGCCAGCCAGGTGATCACCTCGACCGTATCCGCCAGTTCCTGCGGCGTGTATTCATCCGCCATCAGCCCGTCGCTGTCGCCGTTTCCGCGTATGTCGACCCGCACGCAGGCATAGCCGCGCTTGGCAAACCACGGGTGGGTCAGGGCATCGCGCGCACTGGTGCCGTCGCGCTTGCGATAGGGCAGATACTCCAGGATCACTGGCACCGGGTCCGCCGCCGCATCCACCGGCCGCCAGACCCGCGCCGACAATCGGCACCCGTCAGACAACACGATGCCCAGATCCGCGATGTCCTCTATCTTGCGCAAATTGCTGTTGCCGCTCATCGCGGCGCCCCGCTTCTTCTGTTCAAAAATATCCCGGGGGAGGCGCGGCCCGCCGCGCCGGGGGCAGCGCCCCCTCCGCCGCCGCCACTGGTCACATCCGCACCGCCACCAGCAGGTCCATCACATTGGTCCCGGTGGGCCCGGTCACCAACAGCGCGCCGCGCCGCTCCAGGTAACTGCCGCTGTCCGCCGCCGCCAGCGCCGCCGCCGCGCCCGCGCCCCAGGTGGTCCCGTCGACGATGCCACCGGCCGCCCCGGTCGGGCCGTCGCTGCCATCGGTGCCGCCCACGACCAGCGCCAGCCCCTCGACACCTGCGATATGTTCGGCCAGCGCCAGCGCCAGCGCCTGATTGCGTCCGCCGCGACCGGGCTCCGGCGGCAGGCGCACCGTCGGCTCCCCGCCCAGGATGATCGCGCCCGGCGCCATCGCGCGCAGGCGCGGCCCCCAGATGGCGGCCAGGGCCTTGAGGTCGTCATACAGCGCTTCTTCGTTGCAATATACCGCCAGCCCCTCGTCCCGCGCGGCCTGCGCGGCAGCGGTGCGGGCATGTGCGTTGCTGGCCACGATCTCGGCGGCAAAACCGAACCCATGCGCCGCCGGGGCCGCGCCGATGCCCGACCCGATCACCGCCAGGTCATCGCCTGGTACGTCCGAGATCGCCAGCACCCGCACCCGCGCGCCGGCAAAGCCCCGCAGCAGACCGCCGCCCTTGATCCGCGACAGCCTGCGCCGCTCCGTGTTCATGGCCCCGATGTCCAGCCCGGCGGCCAGCAGCCGGGCGTTCAGCCGGGCCAGATCGTCCAGTGTCTGCCCTGCCACCAGATCCTCGGCCAGCGCCGAGGCGCCGCCCGACACCAGCAGCAACAGCTCCGAGCCGGCGGGCATTGCCGCCACCGCCGCGCGCAGCGCCGCGCCGCCCGCCAGACTGCGGGCATCGGGCACCGGATGCGCCGCCTCGATCACCTCGACCGTCGCGGGCACCCCCTCGCCATGGCCGTCCTTTGTCACCACCAGGGCGGGCACCGCGCCAAAGTGATCCAGCGCCGCCCGCGTCATCGTCCCGGCGGCCTTGCCCACGGCAAGGATGCGATCGGGACGGTCACTGTCGTCCGACAGGGCCTGTCGGGTCGCGGCATAGCCGCCTACGGCATCGACCCCTGCCTGCCAGATCGCACAGGCCATCTGCCGCGGGGCGCTCACGCCTCCATCCAGATCGTGACCGGCCCGTCATTGACCAGCGCTACCGCCATGTCGGCGCCAAAACGTCCGGTCTCCACCGCGATCCCCTGCGCGGCCAACTGCGCCGCGAAATACTCATACAGCCGTTCGCCCTCTGCGGGCGGCGCGGCGGAGGAAAACCCCGGCCGGTTCCCGCGTGCGGTATCGGCGGCCAGCGTGAACTGGCTGACCACCAGCGCGCCGCCGCCGCTGTCCTTCAGCGAGCGGTTCATCTTGCCCGCCTCGTCGCGGAAAATCCGCAGCTTGGCGATCCTGGCGGCCAGATGGTCGGCCTGCGCCTCGGTATCGCCCTGCATCGCACAGATCAGGATCAAAAGCCCCGGACCGGTCTGCCCGATGACCTCGCCCTCGACGGTGACGCTGGCCTGCGAGACGCGCTGGATCAAAGCCCGCATCTGTGCTCACCCGCGCCAGTCGACGATATCGTCGATCCCGGCCCGTTCGGTGCGAAAGCCATTCGCCGGGTGGTCGGGGTCGGCATAGCCGAAAGAGATCGCGCAGAGGATCAGCCTGTCGTCGGGTATGTCGAATCGCTCGTGCAGGAACGCCGCGTGCGCGGCCACCGCCGCCTGCGGGATACTGGCCACCCCGGCGGCTTGCGCGGCCAGCGCAAAGGCCGCCACGAAACCGCCGCTGTCCATCGCGCCATAGGGACCCAGTTCTGCCGGGCTCGACAGGATCGCGCAATGGGGCGCGCCGAACAGACGGAAATTCTCCATCATCTGCCTGGCCGACCCAGCGCGGTCGCCCTTCTCGACGCCAACTGCCTCGTAGAGCTGCCAGCCGCAGGTCCGGCGTCGGTCCTGGTACACCCCGGAATACCCCGAGGGAAACGGCAGATCCGGGTCATGCCCCCCGGCCATTGCCTGATCCCACAGCGCCGCGCGCAGGGCCTCTGTTTCCGCGCCGCTGGTGATGGTCAGCTGCCAGGGCTGCGCATTGCACCACGACGGCATTTTGCGGGCCGCGTTCACGATGGATTCGATGATCTCGCGCGGGACGGGATCGGGGCGAAAACCCCGGCAGGAATAACGGCGGGCAAACAAGGCGTCCAGATCGGCAAGGGTCATCAGGCGGGTGGCTCCGGCAGTTGCGTTTCCGGCAGGATGGCCTCCACGCCCCGGAACCGCAAGAGCCGAGCGGGGCGGTGCCGGAATTGAGCCGGATCAAAGCGAGGAACCGCGAAATGCGCGACAATAGCAAGGTCATGAAAGGAGAATTGATCATGGTTGAAAAGACGGAACATACCGGCCTTTGGCCTTCGCTCTACGACCCGCTTCGCGCCTTCGGCGCGCGCGTGGCGGATTGGCTTAGCCCCGCGGCCGAGGCATCGGGCAGCAAGGAAGCCTATGACATCAGCGTGGAACTGCCAGGCGTGTCCGAGAAAGACATCGAGTTGACGGTCGATAATGGCGCGGTCACCATCTGCGGCGAAAAGAAGACGCAGGTCGAAAAACAGGGCGACACCTGGTTCTTCAGCGAGCGGCAATACGGCGCCTTCCGCCGGTCGTTCCGCTTGCCCGAGGACGCCGACGGGGCGCAGGCGAGCGCCAGCATGAAAGATGGCGTCCTGCACGTGACGGTGCCGAAAAAAACCCCCGAAGAGGCGCAGGCCGCCACGCGGATCATGATTTCCCGCACCTGACGGGCTGGAGGGGGCGGCCGGATCACTGGTTGGTTGCAACCAGATAGCCGAGCCCGGCCGCGACCAGCAGGCCCAGGGTGACCGCCATGGCGATCTTGATCGCCGACCACGGGCGTTCTCCCTGCACCCGGCCCGTCCTGCCATTGATGACAAAGCGGTAGGTCTGGCCGCGATATTTGTATGCGGCCAGCCAGACCGGCAGCAGGATATGTTTGAACCTCACCGCCGCGATGTCAGTGTCGAGCGCGTGGATGCGCTGCTGATCGCCGCCGATGTCAAAGCGCACATCGCGCTCGATCACCCGCGCCATATGCGCGCGCGCCTCCGTGTACCCCTCTGACAATTCCACGGTATAGGCTTCGGCCCGGAACCCCGCGAGATACTGCGGCTGATAGGGCTGCAGCGCCGGCAGGTCCCAGGGTTCCAGCGCGTCGGTATACTGTTTCGGCAGGCTGCGCGCGGCCAGAACCAGCACGTCGTCAAAGAACCGCGCCACCCGGCCGGCGGTCGGAGTCCAGCGGATCTTGGGCACCCGTTCCTGCACCTGCTTGCCGTTGCGGGTGACCGTCCGGGTCACATAGTAGATAGTGCCGCGCTCGCCCTTGTAACGCGACTTGGTATCGGCGTCGAAGGTCCAGTAGGGCACATAGATGCCTTGCATCTTGCGCCCCTTGCGGGCGTATTGCTGCAGCCCGCTGGGGGCGAACCAGAGCCGACCCAGCCAGTCGCTCATCGCCTTGTGCGCCGTGCTTTCGTCCAGCGCAAAGGGCAGCACGCCGCGCGGCTTGATGTGGCGGCTGACGCCGGTTCCGGTGACCACCGGCGTGGCGCAGAACGGGCATTCGGCGGCGTGGGTGTCGGGGTCGAATTCCACTTGGGCGCCGCAATTGGGGCAGGACAGGACGCGGGTTGCCTCGATCTCCGTGTCCGGCAGTTTCTGGGCGATGGCGGCGTCGAAATCGAGCTCGCGCAGTGTTGTCCCGCTCCAGGGCCCCGCATCGACCGTTTCGCGATGCCCGCAATGGTCGCAGGTCAGCGTGCCGTCGGCGGGGTTGAACCGGTAGTCGGCGCCGCACTGGTCGCAGGGGAATCGGTGCTCTTCCATCGGGACAGGGACACTTGTATCGCTCATCGGATGCCTCCGGCGGGAGAATTTGACAAAGAGACGAAAGGGACGGGGCGGCGGAAGGCGGCGGTCAGGCCGCGGGCGGCGGGGGCGGCGGCAGCACGGTAAAGAGCTGCGCCAGTTCCTGTAGGTCGCCGGCCTTCAGCCAGCCGTCCTGTCCGGCGGTCCAGACATGGGTGTCGCGGGTCAGCTCTCCCGAGGTGGCCATGCGGCCGAGGGCGGCCTTTGAGAAGGGGCCGCGGGTCTCGCCGTTCACGGCGAGGTGCCAGACCTTTTCCACCGGCGGAGGGGGCGGTGCCACGGGCGCAGGGGCCGACGCCGCAGCGGGGGCGGGACGGCCCCACGGGCCCTGCACCTGACCCGCTGCCATGGGGGACATCTGGCTGGCCATCGCCATGCCCATGCCCGCGCCCAGACCGGCGGCCATGCCGCCGCCGGCGGGGTTCTGGGCCGCCGCCGTCATCGCCTCGGCCGCCGAATACTGGGTGAACTTGCCCAGATCGCCCGCCAGCCCCATCGAGGTCCGCTTGTCCAGCGCCGCCTCGACCGCAGGGGGCAGCGAGATGTTCTCGATGTAGAACTCCGGCATCTCCAGCCCGTATTCGGCGATCACCGGGGCCATCTCCGCCACCACCAGCTTGCCCAGGTCGGACGTATTCGCGGCCATGTCCAGCACTGGAATGCCGGAACCGGCGATCCCGCGCGAGAACTGCTGCACGATGATGTTGCGGATCTGGTAGCTGATCTCGTCCATGGTGAATTCACCGTCGGTGCCGACGATCTCGACGAGAAAGCGGGCCGGGTCCTTGACCCGGATCGTATAGCTGCCAAAGGCGCGGATGCGGGTCGGCCCGAACTCCGGATCACGCAGCATGATCGGGTTCTTGGTGCCCCACTTGAGGTCGGTGAACCGCGTGGTGTTGACGAAGTAGATCTCCGACTTGAACGGGCTCTGGAACCCGTGGTCCCAATGCTGCAGCGTCGTCATGATCGGCATGTTGTTGGTCTCGAGCATGTAGAGACCGGGGGTAAACACATCCGCCAGCTGCCCCTCATGCACGAACACCGCCGCCTGGCCCTCGCGCACCGTCAGCTTGGCGCCGTATTTGATCTCGTGGCCCTCGCGCTCGAACCGCCAGACCATCGTGTCGCGGGTGTCGTCCACCCAGTGGATGACGTCGATGAATTCGCCGGTGAGAAAATCGAAGATACCCATGATGGCGGTCCTTTCGTTCAGGGGGTTCGGGAAGCCGGCGTCACAGCACCTGTCCCATCAGTTCGCGGGCGATGATCCGCGCGGCGGGCAGGGCCTCGGGCGCGGTCATGCCGGGTTTCAGGCGCGGATCGTAAAGCATCCGCAAGAGCAGTTCGTCGTGATTGGTCAGCAGCGCGAATTCGTCGTCGTCGTTGAAGATCGAAGGCCGCGCGGCGGGACTGTCATTGGGCAGGCCCAGCCCCTGGGCGATTTCCTCGTGAAAGCAGGACTGCCGCATCAGGTCAGGGTGTTCGGCCGGGATCAGCGCCACCGCGCGGGCATAGGTGTTGGGGTCGCGGGCGCTGGGCGCCGCCACCAGAAGGCAGTAGAACGCGCTGGGGATGTCGCGGAACAGGGCCAGTTCCTGCGCGCCGATGCTGGGGATCAGCTGTTGCACGCGGGCGGCGACATAGTCGCCATCGTCGACCCCGGCGACAAAGACGGTAAAGTTGGGGGCGGTGCGGGTGGTGGCGATGGAATGCCCGGTCAGCCGCGCCAGCCGACTGGCATAGGCCGAGATGCTGGCGCTGTCGCGGCTGCGCTGCTCGGCGGGCACGCTGGCGCCGAATTCCACCGCGATCCGCACCGGCGCGCTCCAGCGGCTCAGCGTGCCGCTGTCCAGCGCGCGCGCACCGCCGAACGTTGTGCCCGAGTATTCGCCGAAAAAGGCGATGGTCTCAAAGGCGCGCACCAGGTCGTCGGGTGAAAACGGCGTGTCCGGGCCGCCGCCGTCGGTGCGCAGCAACCCGCGCGTCAACAGGCCGTCCTGCACCTTCTGGTAGTGACGCGCGCGCGCCTGGCTGGCCGATGACGCGGGCACCGGCGCGGGCGAGGCGGGCAC
>JBFHMM010000058.1:0-18180 GCA_041594355.1 Paracoccaceae bacterium
CCGAGATGATGTTCAAAAGCGTGGACTTGCCGCAACCCGACGGGCCCAGCAGCGCATAGGCGCCGCCGTCATCCCAATCCAGGTCGATCTCCTTGAGCGCATAGTCATCCGGCCCGCTGGGGTTCGGCAAATAGCTGTGGCGCAGCTTCGAAAGTGTGATTTTCGCCATGTTGTGTCCTCCTCAGACCGCCAGCTTACCGTCTGCCCCAAAGTAGAAGCAGTGCGACGGATCGAGGTAAAAGTCATGCTCATCACCAACTTCATAGGGATGGGTGCCATGGCTGAGCGAGACCCAGTTGATATCGCCCATGGTGAAGTGCGCGCTGGATTCCGACCCGCTGAGTTCGGTGACCGCGACCCGGCCCCGCAAGGGAACCGTCGCCCGTTCGCTGCGCACCGGCAGCACATAGTTGGGCCGCACCGCCACCGTGTATTCGCCATCGGCCAGCCCGGCAGCCACTCCGCTGACGCCCCAGCTGACACCGGTATCCAGCCGCACCACAGTGCCTTGCTTGGTCACCCGCGCGCTGTTGATCGGCGGGTCCGAGAATACCTCGGCCGCCGTCAGGCTGGCGGGATTGCGGTAGATCTCGGCGGTGGGGCCGAATTGCGCCACCTGCCCGTCCTGCATCAGCGCGGTCTGACCACCCAGCAACAGCGCCTCTTCGGGTTCCGAAGTGGCATAGACCACCACCGCGCCCCGGCCCGCGAACAGTTCAGGCAGCTGGTCGCGCAGCTCTTCGCGCAGCTTGTAGTCCAGATTGGCCAGCGGTTCGTCCAGAAAGACCGCACGACTTTCCTTGGCGATCGCGCGCGCCAGCGCGGTGCGCTGCTGCTGGCCGCCCGACAACTCCTGCGGCCGGCGGCTCAGCATCGGGGTCAGTTGCAGGATGCGCGCCGCATCCGCCACCCTGTCCGCAATTTCGGATTTCGCCATGCCTGCTACCCGCAGGGGGGAGGCAATGTTGTCGAACACCGACATATGCGGATAGTTCACGAAAAACTGGTGCACCAGCGAGATATTGCGTTTCTGCGGGCTGACGTGGGTCACGTCCTGCCCGTCGATGGTCACGCTGCCCTCGGCCACCGGGTCCAGCCCCGCCATCATTTTGATCAGCGATGTCTTGCCCGCCCCGGTTTCGCCCAGCAGCACATTGAAATGACCGGGGCGCAAAGTCAGCGTTGTGGGTTTTATATGCGTAAAAGCGCCGACACGCTTGGTCACATTGTTCAGTACGATTGTCATGGATGGACCTCGCCCGATGGCAGGAAACCCCGCGCCCGGGCAGATAATAGCAGATTTCGGGCAGATGCTGGGACCGGGGCCAAGCCCGGCCCCGGTCCTTGTCAAAGACCTGAGGTCTTAGTTGGCAGCCCAACGGGCAACCAGCTCGTCATAGTTGACGGTCTGGCCCTGCGGCTTTTCGTTGTCCAGCTTGGCCTTGGGCGCACCCGGCTTGGCCAGCCATTCCGCCGGATCACTTTCCGGGTTCAGGCGCGGCCCGCAGCCACCGTAGACATTGGCGGCCTCGTCGGCGGCCTGCATCCGGCCCATGACGGTGTCCATTTCCTGCGCCAGGCGGTCCATCGCCTCTTGCGGGGTAAAGGCACCGGAGTTTACGTCGCCGATTTGCTGCCACCAGATCTGCGCCAGCTTGGGATAATCCGGCACGTTGATGCCGGTCGGGGACCATGCCACACGGTCGGGCGAACGGTAGAACTCCACCAGGCCACCCAGCTTCGGCGCGCGCTCGGTAAAGCTCTCATGCCGGACCGAACTGTCTCGGATAAAGGTCAGGCCAACGTGCGACTTGCGCACATCTACCGTCTTGGAAACCACGAACTGGGCATAAAGCCACGCTGCCTTGGCGCGATCGACCGGGGTGGACTTCAGGATCGTCCACGATCCCACGTCCTGATAGCCGACCTTCTGGCCTTCTCCCCAGTAGGGGCCGTGCGGGCTGGGCGCCATCCGCCACAGCGGGTTGCCGTCCGCGTCGACGGTATTATTACCGTCGGCCTGGCTCTTCACCATGTCGGCAGTGAAGGCTGTGTACCAGAAGATCTGCTGCGCCACGTTGCCCTGACTGAGCGCCGGCAGCGATTGGTAGAAGTCATAGCTGGCTGCACCCGGAGGCGCGTATTTGCGCAGCCATTCGTCCCACTTGCGGATTGCATAGACCGCCGCCGGACCATTGGCCGCCCCACCGCGCGATGTGCTCGCGCCCACCGGGTTACAGGTGCCCGCTTCCATGCGGATGCCCCATTCGTCGACCGGCACGCCGTTCGGCTCACCCTTGTCGCCAGCACCGGCCATAGACAGCCATGCATCGGTCATCCGCCAACCCAGGTCGGGCGCGCGCTTGCCGTAATCCATGTGGCCATAGATTGCGGTCCCGTCGATTTCCTTCACGTCCTCGCTAAAGAACTCGGCGATATCCTCGTAGGCCGACCAGTTGACCGGAACCCCCAGATCATAGCCGTATTTTTCCTGAAACGCCGCCTTCAGATCTTCGCGGTCGAACCAGTCCTTGCGAAACCAGTAGAGGTTGGCGAACTGCTGGTCGGGCAGCTGATACAGGTTGCCGTCCGGGCCGGTGGTGAACTGCAGGCCCATGAAATCGTTCAGATCCAGACCGGGGTTGGTGACACCGGCGAATTCGCCGCCCATCATTTCGGTCAGGTTATAGGCCAGCTGCAGCCGCGAATGCGTGCCGATCAGGTCGGAGTCGTTGACATATGCGTCATACAGGTTGCGCTTGGTCTGCCTCTGGGTCTGTACCGCCTGAACGACCTCGCCCTCGCCCAGGATCTGGTGGTTCACCTTGATGCCGGTGATCTCTTCGAAGGCTTTTGTCAGCACTTCGGATTCGTAGCCGTGGGTCGGAATGCCCTCGGACAGCACGTTGATCTCCATGCCCGAGAACGGTGCCGCGGCGTCGATAAACCACTGCATCTCGGCCATTTGTTCGTCTTTGCTCAGGGCCGACGGCTGAAATTCCTCATCGATCCATTTCTTCGCCGCAGCGGCATCCGCATACACAGCGTTTGTTCCCGCGATCACGGCGGCAGCCGCAACAGCGGAGAAAAGAAACCTTCGCATCTTTCACCTCCCTTTTTTCATTTGCGTGTTTTTTCCACGCGTAACTTTCATTATCGAAAAGCAAACGAAAGTCAAACGAAAAGCTTTTGTTTGATTTGCGTTCGGTATACCTCTACGTTCGGCGAACCAAATTATCGGAGAGACCCGTGGACATCGGCACCCGTCAGGACGCGATTCTGGACCTGTTGCGCGCGCAAGGCGCGGTGGGCGTAGACGAACTGGCACAGCAATTCGGCCTGACCGCACAGACCATCCGCAACGATCTGCGCGACCTCAGCGACCGAGGTCTGCTGCGCCGGACCCATGGTGGCGCGCGCCGCGTCGAATCGGTGACCAACCGCGAATACGCCGACCGCCGCAAACATCGCGGCCGGGAAAAGGAACAGATGGGCACGCTGGCCGCGACCTTGATTCCCGACAACTGCTCGGTCGCGCTGAACATCGGCACCTCGACCGAACAGGTCGCGCGCGCGTTGGTCGATCACAGCGGGCTGGTGGTGCTGTCCAACAACATCAACATCATCAACCTCCTGATCGGCGCCAAATGCCGAGAACTGATTCTCGCCGGCGGCTCGGTCCGGCAGGAGGACGGCGCGATCGTCGGCGAGGACGCGGTGGAATTCATCTCCCGCTACAAGGTCGATTTTGCGGTGATCGGCGCCTCGGCGCTGGACCCCGACGGCGCGGTGCTCGACTTCGACGCCCGCGAAGTCTCCGTCGCGCGCGCCATTCTCAAGAATTCTCGCACCCGGATTCTGGTCTGCGATTCCTCCAAGTTCGACCGAACCGCACCGGTGCGCATCTGCGACATCGGCGATCTGGACTACGTGGTGACCGACACGCCCCCGCCGCCGGCGTTCTACGATGTCGCCCGCAAGCGGGAAACCGAGGTGCTGACGCTCGACAGGTGGGAAACGCGTGACACAAAAGACATCTGACCCCGCCCCCTATGACCTGTTCATCATCGGTGGCGGCATCAACGGCTGCGGCATTGCCCGAGACGCGGCAGGCCGGGGCTTGTCGGTGGCGCTGGCCGAAATGAACGATCTCGCCTCTGCGACCTCCTCGGCCTCGACCAAGCTGTTCCACGGCGGGTTGCGCTACCTTGAATATTTCGAATTCCGGCTGGTCCGCGAGGCGCTGATCGAACGCGAGGTCCTGCTGCAGGCCATGCCACACATCAGCTGGCCGATGCGCTTCGTGCTGCCATACCACAAGGACATGCGCTTTGAATCCGACACGCCGACCTCGCGGCTGCTGACCATCTTCATGCCGTGGATGAAGGGCCGCCGCCCGGCCTGGCTGATCCGGCTGGGCTTGTTCCTTTACGATCACCTCGGCGGGCGCAAGGTCCTGCCCCCTACTGCCACGCTGGACCTAAGCGGCGACCCGGCGGGCGCACCGCTGCAAGACCGGTTTGTCAAAGCCTATGAATACTCTGACTGCTGGGTCGAAGATTCGCGGCTGGTGGTGCTGAACGCCCGCGACGCGGCACGGCGCGGCACACGAATCATGACCCGCACGCAGGTGATGTCGGCGGACCGCCAGGACGGTCTGTGGACCATCACCTTGCACGACAAACTGACCGGCGAAACCTATACCGTGCAGTCACGGATGCTGATCAACGCCGGCGGCCCGTGGGTCGGCGACATAATCCGCCAGACCGTGCGCTCCAACAACCGCGAAGGTGTGCGGCTGGTTCGTGGCAGCCACATCGTGACCCGCCGCCTCTTTGATCATGACAAATGCTATTTCTTTCAGGGCACCGACGGGCGCATCATCTTTGCCATCCCCTACGAGACCGACTTTACCCTGATCGGCACCACCGACGCCGAACACGACGACCCTGGCCGCAGCCCGGAATGCACGCCCGAAGAGAAACAGTATCTTCTGGACTTCGCGTCGGCCTATTTCAAACAGCCGGTGACGGATGCGGATGTGGTCTGGACCTATTCCGGGGTGCGGCCGCTCTATGACGATGGAGCCACCTCGGCCACCGCCGCCACCCGCGATTACGTGCTGAAAATGGATGACGACGGCGGCGCGCCGCTGCTGAACGTCTTTGGCGGCAAGATCACCACCTATCGAAAGCTGGCCGAGGCGGCGCTGAAGCTTATCGTCAAGTACTTTCCGGGCACGTCAGGCCCCTGGACCGCTGGCGTCGCCCTGCCCGGCGGCGATTTCCCCGTCGACGGCCAGGCCGAGCTGATTGCCGGGCTTCGGGCGGAATATCCTTTTCTCGACGATCGCTGGGCCGGGCGGCTGGTGCGCTGCTACGGTACCGAGGCCGCGCAGGTCCTGCAGGGGGCAGCGACGCCTGCCGATCTGGGCGAGGATTTCGGCGCCGGCATCACCACCCGCGAACTGGACTGGGCCATGCACCGCGAATGGGTGATTTGCGGCGACGATTTCCTATGGCGGCGCACCCGTCTGGGTCTGCAACTGACCCCGCAGCAGCGCGAAACCGTCGGTGCCTATATCGCCGGCGCCCTGCCCCGCAGTCCGATGCGCAGAAACTAGAAATCCACTAAGACCCTGTAATCAAACGGGTATCCTGACAGATATTGCGGGCGTTTTCGATCTCAAGCGTGCTGTGGCAGATCGCAAAACGATCGTGCAGTTCGGTCTTGACGGCCAGCTTAATGTCATCGGCCCGGTGCCATGCGTCCTCGGCGATCACGAGGTGCGCTTGCACGGCCGCCTGGTGCTCCTGCATCTGCCAGACATGGAGCCGGTGCACCCCGCCGACGCCGTCCACCGCGCCCATCGCCTGCGCCAGGTCGCAAGGGTCAAGGCCGGGCGGGCTGCCCAGCATCAGCACCCGGATGACACCACCGATCTCTGCCTGCACGTGCCACAGGATGTAACCGGCGATCATCAGAGTCACCAGCGGATCGACCCAGCTCCAGCCCTTGACGATCACCAGCGTGCCCGCGACGATCACCGCCACCGACCCCAGCGCGTCGGCCAGATTGTGCAGGAACGCCGCGCGAATGTTCATGCTGTCCTTGGACATCCTATAGGTCAACGCTGCCGTGATCAGGTCCACCACCAGGGCGATCATCGCGATCCAGACCACCACCCACCCGTCGACCGGCTGCGGCTCGAAAAACCGCGTAACGCCTTCGTAGATCAGGAAAATCGCAATCAGAATCAGCGTGGTATAGTTCACCAGCGCGGCCACCACCTCAGCCCGGCCATAGCCGAAACTCATCTGCGCGGTGGCCGGTCTGCGGGCAATCCTTCGGGCCAGGAAGGCGATGATCAGGGCGACCGCGTCCGAGAAGTTGTGCAGCGCGTCGGCGATCAGCGCCAGCGAGCCCGACAGCACTCCGCCAATGACCTGCGCCAGCGTCAGACCGATGTTGACGGCCACGGCCCAGGCAACGCGGGTGTCGCCGGCATCCGGGTCGATATGATGATGGTGCCGGTGGTCGTGGGCCATGGCGGTCGCCTCCTTGAAGAGTTGCGACTGGCAATCTAATCTCTCTAGTCGCTAGAGGTTCAAGGGGGCAATCGTGTTTTCCATCGGCGAAATGTCGCGGCGCACTGGGGTCAAGGTTCCGACGATCCGGTTCTACGAGGAAAAAGGCCTGTTGCCGCAGCCCGGAAGGACGGCAGGGAACCAACGCCGATATGACAATACAGCATTGAAACGACTAAACTTTATCCGTCACGCCCGAGAGCTCGGCCTACCATTGGGCGACATATCGGAGCTGATCTCGCTGGAGGGGGCGGACGGTGGAGAGCTGAATCGCGCTCATTCAATTGCGCAAAACCAACGGAACAGAATTCGCGAGCGGATTGCGAAACTGAAAAAGCTGGAGCGCGAGTTGACCCGAATCTCAACCGCCTGCGACGGAGATCACGATCATGTCTGCGCGGTGCTTCGGGCCTTTGGGGATCATGGGGGGTGTGACGGGGATCATTGAGCCCCGCCACCGCGTGTTTCAGGCCAGAGCGGCGCGGATTTTCTCGGCGTTGGCGGCGATCACCTCGGCCTCTTCCATCTTGCCGGGCGGGCGCAGCTTGACCCCGTCGTGACGCGGTAACACATGGAAATGTAAGTGAAAAACCTCTTGCCCGCCGACCGCTTCATTGAATTGCTGGATGGTCACTCCCTCTGCGTCAAAGGCTTTCATCACTGCGCGGGACATTTTCTGGGTGGTCTTCATCACCGCCGTCATCTGGTCCGCCGAAGCATCGAGCAGATTACGGCAGGGCGTTTTGGGAATGACCAGGCAATGGCCATCGGCACGGGGCATTATGTCCATGAAAACAAAGGTTTCTTCGTCTTCGTAGAGCTTGGCTGACGGAATCTCGCCGCGCAGGATCTTGGCAAAGATGTTGTCGGGATCATAGTCCATGGGGGCATCCGTTTTGTCACTGTCCCGCGATTTGTGCGCCACCCGTCCCGGCGGGTCAAGCTACGCAGAAACCGGAATTTCGGCTGTTTTATACTTCGAAGCAGCAGCGGATTTCCCGTTTTGTACAAAAATTTTCGGGTGGACGGCCGGGCGGGCGCCCCCCCCGCGACGGCCCGGCGCAGCACCTGCCGGACCCTCTGCATCCCGACCGCAAGGTATCACCCGACCGGCGCGGTTGAGTGGCGAATGGCTCACTGCAAGAGAGCGGCAGGCATGGGCAACATAACCGGGCCAATGGTGACGCTGATGATCGTCACCCTGTTGACCATCGGGATCGGCAACCTGCCAGGTGCCGTCGCGCCGAGGCTGTCCGCGCCAAGGGGGTTCACGGAACATCCGCTGCACAGCCTCTGGCGGGCAATCCTGGGAATGATCGTGCTGGACACGTTCTGGCGGTGCTGAGCCTGTTTGTCTGCCCCGGTCTTGCCGCCCGGATTCAACCGGGTGCGGCCATTTATCTTGATCCAGATCAAACTCCGCCATTGAAGCGGCCTGCGAGCCATTCTAAAACCTGCATGAATTCGTGTGCTCCGGGTCAACCGGCGTGCGTTCACACCCAACAGGAGGCACCTAATGGCAGACGCAGCCATTCATGGCCACGAACATGAAGACGAGCGCGGCTTTTTCACCCGCTGGTTCATGTCCACCAACCACAAGGATATCGGGATTCTGTATCTGGTCGTTTCGGCGATCGTCGGCCTGATTTCCGTCGTTTTTACGGTTTTCATGCGCCTGGAACTGATGGATCCCGGCGTGCAGTACATGTGCCTCGAAGGGTTCAGGCTGTTCGGCACATCGGGCGAATGTACGCCCAACGGCCACCTGTGGAACGTGCTGATCACCTACCACGGTGTTCTGATGATGTTCTTTGTGGTGATCCCGGCGCTGTTCGGCGGATTTGGCAACTATTTCATGCCGTTGCAGATCGGCGCGCCGGACATGGCGTTCCCGCGTCTGAACAACCTGTCGTTCTGGCTGTATGTTGCGGGCACCTCGCTGGGTGTGGCCTCGATGCTGAGCCCGGGCGGCAATGACCAGCTCGGCTCGGGTGTGGGCTGGGTTTTGTATCCGCCGCTGTCGACCACAGAGGGTGGCATGTCGATGGATCTGGCGATCTTTGCGGTTCACGTCTCGGGTGCCAGCTCGATCCTGGGCGCGATCAACATGATTACCACCTTCCTGAACATGCGCGCGCCGGGCATGACGCTCTTCAAGGTGCCGCTGTTCTCGTGGTCGATCTTTGTCACCGCGTGGCTGATTCTGCTGTCGCTGCCGGTTCTGGCGGGCGCGATCACCATGCTGCTGATGGACCGTAACTTTGGCTTTACCTTCTTTGACCCGGCTGGCGGCGGCGATCCGGTGCTTTACCAGCACATCCTGTGGTTCTTTGGCCACCCGGAAGTGTACATCGTGATCCTGCCCGGGTTTGGCATCATCAGCCATGTCATCGCGACCTTCTCGCGCAAGCCGATCTTTGGCTACCTGCCGATGGTCTGGGCGCTGATCGCAATTGGTGTTCTGGGCTTTGTCGTCTGGGCGCACCACATGTACACGGCGGGCATGAGCCTGAACCAGCAGGCCTATTTCATGCTGGCAACGATGGTCATCGCGGTGCCCACGGGCGTCAAGATCTTCAGCTGGATCGCCACCATGTGGAGCGGCTCGCTTGAGTTCAAGGCGCCGATGATGTTCGCGCTGGGCTTTCTGGTGCTGTTCACCATGGGCGGCGTGACCGGCATCGTGCTGTCGCAGACGGCGGTCGACCGGGCCTATCACGACACCTATTACGTCGTGGCGCACTTCCACTACGTGATGAGCCTGGGTGCGGTCTTTGCGATCTTTGCCGGTATCTACTTCTACTTTGGCAAGATGACCGGGCGGCAGTATTCGGAGTTCTGGGCGAACGTGCATTTCTGGGCCTTCTTCTTGGGTGCCAACCTGACGTTCTTCCCGCAGCACTTCCTGGGCCGTCAGGGCATGCCGCGCCGCTACATCGACTACCCGGAGGCGTTTGCGTACTGGAACAAGATTTCGTCCTATGGCGCGCTGATCTCCTTTGCCTCGTTCATCCTGTTCTTTGGCATCATGATCTACGCGCTGACGCGCGGTGCGAAAGTGACCCAGAACAACTACTGGAACGAATACGCGGATACGCTGGAATGGACCCTGCCGTCGCCGCCGCCGGAGCATACCTTCGAGCAGCTGCCGAAGCGCGAGGACTGGGACAAGGGCCACGCGCACTGAGGCGGGTCGCCCACCATCAAGATCAGGAAGCCCCGGCAAGTTCTGCCGGGGCTTTTTCATTGCCGCAAGAGGCCGATTCGGGGTGCGGCACGGAGGTACGCCGGGGGAGAGGCTGACGACAGGTCGGCCGGGCGATCGGGCGCATTGGCGCGGAAAAACCGGGCTTGGAGCACAATTTTTGTCCATTTCCCCGGCAATGTCCGGGCATTTGACTGGTGGGCTGCCCGTTTTCTTGCCCTGCGTGCCGCCGCCGAGCCAGCGTAAAGGGGCAGGACACCTAGGGTTCCGCCCGGGCCGAACTGGCCGGGGGGCAGGTCCGAGAGGTGTCGCCGGATTGGCAAATTCCATCCGGTACACGGCGGGACAAAATCCCGGGAGAGCACTGCACCTGAGGTTTGGCCGTTATCTCCTGTTCCGCCACGGCGCCTTTTGCACACCAAATCCTGGCGGAACGTCGCAAAGGGGTCACCTCGTGCAAGTTCTTCGCCATCTCAAGACTGCTGCCGCCGCGCTTTTGATCAGCACCGCCAGCACCGCAATCGCCCAGGAAAAGACCGAGTTCCGCGTGGCATGGTCGATCTATGTCGGCTGGATGCCCTGGGGCTACCTGGAAGACAGCGGCATCATGGACAAATGGGCCGACAAATACGGCATCGACGTCGAGATCGTGCAGATCAACGACTATGTCGAGTCGATCAACCAGTACACCGCCGGGGCCTTTGACGGCGTGTCGGCCACCAACATGGACACGCTGTCGATTCCGTCGGGCGGCGGGGTCGATACCACGGCGCTGATCGTCGGAGATTTCTCGAACGGCAATGACGCGGTGATCGTGAAGGGCGACGGCGACCTGACGGCTTTGAAGGGCAAGCCCGTCAACCTGGTCGAGCTGTCGGTGTCGCACTACCTGCTGGCGCGCGCGCTGGACAGCGTCGGGCTGAAGGAATCGGATCTGGCCAGCGTGATCAACACCTCGGACGCCGACATGATCGCCGCCTTCGCGACGCCGGATGTCGAGGCGGTGGTGACATGGAACCCGCTGGTGTCGACAATTCTGGAAGATCCCGGCGCAAGCAAGATTTTCGACAGTGCCGACATCCCCGGCGAGATCATCGACCTGATGGTGGTGAACACCGAGACGCTGCAGGCCAACCCGGCCTTTGGCAAGGCGATGGCCGGGGCCTGGTACGAGGTCATGGAGCTGATGGCGGCGGGCGACGAGGCGGTTCTGACCGCGATGGCCGAAGCCTCGGGCACCGACCTGGCGGGTTACAAGGCGCAGCTGGCTTCGACCGAGATGTTCTACGACCCGGCCGAGGCGGTGAGTTTCACCGCCGGTCCCGCCCTGCCCGACACGATGGTCAAGGTGGCCGAGTTCCTGTTCGACAAGGGCATCCTGGGCGAAGGCGCGCCGTCGGCCGATTTCGTGGGGGTGCAGTATCCAGACGGATCGGTGACCGGGGACGCGGGCAATGTCCAGTTCCGGTTCGATACCACCTATATGCAGATGGCCGCGGACGGGTCCCTGTAACAGCACGACTCAAGGGGCAGAGCCATGCGTCTGATCAACCGGCATCCGGGTATCGTGCTGCGTGCGGCGCTGGTCGCCCTGCCCTTTGTCCTTCTGTTCATCGCCTATGCGCTGGGGTCGCAGGCGCGGCTGGCGGTGAACCCGTCGGACAAGCTGATGCCGGCGCCCTCCAAGATCGCCGAGACCGCCGTGCGGCTGCTGACCGAACCGGACCGGCGGTCGGAAAAGATTCTGTTCTGGTACGACACCTGGGCCAGTCTCGTGCGGTTGACGCTGGGGGTCGGCATCTCGGCGGTGCTGGCGGTCATCCTCGGGCTGCTGATCGGGTTGCTGCCCTATGTCCGGGCGACGCTGGCGGGGTTCGTGGCGGTGGTGTCGATGATCCCGCCGCTGGCGGTGCTGCCGATCCTGTTCATCGTGTTCGGACTGGGCGAGCTGTCAAAGGTGGTGCTGATCATCGTGGGCATCCTGCCCTTTCTGATCCGTGACCTGTCTGGCCGCGTGCTGGAGATCCCGCGCGAGATGATCGTCAAGGCGGAAACCCTGGGCGCGTCGAGCTGGGTGATCGCCCTGCGGGTGGCGCTACCGCAGCTGATGCCGCGCCTGATACAGGCAGTGCGCCTGTCGCTGGGGCCGGCTTGGCTGTTCCTGATCGCGGCCGAGGCGATCGCCTCGGAACAGGGGCTGGGCTATCGCATCTTTCTGGTGCGCCGGTTCCTGGCGATGGACGTGATCCTGACCTACGTCATCTGGATCACGCTGCTGGCCTTTGTCATGGACGTGATCCTGCGCGGTATCTCACGCCGGTTCTTTCCCTGGACGGAGGCAAGCCTGTGAGTTTCGTGACCGCCGCCAATATCTTTCAATCCTATGGCCGCCGCCCGATCCTGGAGCGGGTGAACTTGAGCGTCGAGGAAGGCGAGTTCGTGTCGATCGTCGGTGCTTCGGGCTGTGGCAAATCCACCTTTCTGCGCCTGCTTTTGGCGCAGGAAACGCCGACGCGGGGCGAAATCCGTATCGATGGCGCCGAGCCGGCCCGCGAACCGGGGCTGGACAGGGGCGTGGTGTTCCAGCGGTATTCGGTGTTTCCCCACCTCAGCGTGCTGGAGAACGTCATTGCCGGTGAAAGCTTTCGCCGCCCCTGGGGCCGGTTCATCGGCGCTGAGAAACGCGCCGCGCGGGACCGGGCGATGCGGGTTCTGGCGCGTTGCGGGCTGGACCATATGGCGGCGGCCTATCCCGCCGCACTGTCAGGGGGGATGCAGCAGCGGCTGGCCATCGGTCAGGCGCTGGCGGCCAAGCCGCGCATCCTGCTGCTGGACGAACCCTTTGGCGCGCTGGATCCGGGCACGCGGCTGCAAATGCATGATTTCCTGATGGATCTGCGGGCCGAGACCGGGATGACGGTGTTCATGGTCACCCATGACCTCGAAGAGGGATTCAAGCTGGGCGACCGGGTTCTGGTCTTTGACAAGCCGCGCTGGGATCTGACCGACCCCGACATCATCGGCGCGACGATCACATACGATTTCGATGCCCGCGACGGCGGCATCCCCTTTCAGACGATCAAGGAGGACACTCATGTTTTTCGGCCCAACTGACCGCTCTCGGTCGCACCATCCGCACGAAGCGGCGGCCCCGGACCGGCGCCACCACCACCCCGATCTGACCAAGCTGCGGGGCTGGAAGGCGATGCAGGCCGAGGCGGACCTGCCCGAGGGCCGCTGGGACGAGGAGCGCCGCTGGGCGCTGCGGATGGGGCTGACCGGCGCCGACAGCATCGAGGACAAGTCGATCCCCACCTTTGCGCGCGGCGAGCTGCCTCATTACGCGGGCATCAACACGTTCCTCAAGGCGCCCTATGCCGAGGATGTGACCGAGGTAACGGATTACGACGCCACGGTTCTGGGCATCCCGTTCGACGGCGGCACCACCTATCGTCCCGGCACCCGGTTCGGGCCGCAGGGGCTGCGCAAAATCTCGGCGCTGTATACGCCCTATAACTACGAGCTGGGCGTCGATCTGCGCGAGCAGATGACGCTGTGCGACGCCGGCGACGTATTCACCATCCCGGCCAATCTGGAAAAGAGCTTTGACCAGATCAGCCGCGCGGTGTCTCACGTGTTCTCGTCCGGGTCGCTGCCGATCATGATCGGTGGAGACCATTCCATCGGCTTCCCGTGTGTGCGCGGCATCGCCGAATGCACGTCGAAGAAAATCGGCATCGTGCATTTCGACCGTCACGCCGACATTCAGGAAAAAGACCTGGACGAACGGATGCACACCACGCCGTGGTTCCATTCGACCAACCTGCCTAACGTGCCGGCGAAAAACCTCGTGCAGGTGGGGATCGGCGGCTGGCAGGTGCCGCGCGAAGCGGTCAAGGTCGCGCGCGAGCGTGAGACCAACATCATCACCATGGGCGACATGGAGAAGATGGGCATCGACAAGACCGCCGAGATGGCGCTGGAAATGGCCTGGGACGGGGTCGACATGGTCTATATGTCCTTTGATATCGACTCGATTGATTGCGGCTTTGTTCCCGGCACCGGCTGGCCGGAACCGGGTGGCTTCCTGCCGCGCGAGGCGCTGGCGCTGGCGTCGAAAGTCGCCGCCGAGGGCATCTGCGGCATGGAACTGGTCGAGGTGTCGCCGCCCTATGACACGTCCGACATCACCGCGCTGATGGGTACACGGGTGATCGTGGACGTGCTGGGGTCGTTGGTGGCCTCGGGCAACATGGGCAAGCACAAGGCCCATATCGACAAGCCGGTGAGCATTCCGCATGGCGAGTTCGAAGGCCGGAGGTGGTCCAATGCCACATGATATCGTCAACGGCCATATCGGCCACAACCATGACCACGATCACCTGCACAGCCACCTGCCGCCTGAGGACGAGGCAGCGGAGCTGCAGGTTTTGGCGGCGCAGTTCATCGACGGTTTTGTCGCGGCCAAGGACAAGATGGCCTACCTGCGGCTGGCGGGCGTGCCGCTGGAACGTCCGCAGCCGGGCGGCGCGGCGGCGACCAAGCTGGTGGATGTGCAGCTGACCACCGAATGGCAGGTCGGCACGGCCTCGCCCTCCTTTGGTTCGCGCGAGTTGAGCTACCTGCCCTATCCGGGCGAGATGGTGACGGAGCGGACCAATCTGGGGTTTGTCTATGTCTCGCTGGAGACCAAGGAGGTGGTCGACCTGCGCGCCTTTTTGCATGCGCGCCACGGACACGAGCACGGACATGAGCACAGGCATGAGCACGCGCATGAGCATCGCGGGGATCACCACGATGGCCACCGGGCCTGACCCCTTCGGATCTGGCGCTGCGCCGGGGACGGCTTGGCCTTGCCGCCCAGGTAGCCGGGATCGGAAAGGAGGATGACACACAGGACGTTTCGAAATGCCACCCCGGTGGATGCTGCCCGCTTCTTTGAGAATGAGAGCTCGGCCTATGACGGGGACGACGCCGCGACGCTGGACAAGATCGTCACACGAATTGCCGAGTATCCGCAGGAATTTCTGGTTTTGGAGATCGACGGCGAGATCGCCGGTTTCATTAACAGCGGCTGCGCCGGTGAGGTCGAAAGGGCCGACGAGGCGTTCAAGGAACTGATCGGGCACGACGCGGAGGCCCCGAACGTGGTGATCCTGTCGTCGGTCGTCGATCCGGCGCATCAGGCGCGGCCTGTCCACCGCGCCGATGTCCGAATTGGTCGGGCGCATGACGCGGGCGGGCAAGGACAACATCCATCTGATGTGCAAGCGGCACCACGTGGCGCTGTACGAAAATTTTGGCTATCGCGACACCAGACGGTCGGCATCCGATCACGGCGGGGTCAGCCGGCATGAGATGATCATGGAGCCGCCGGCGGGCGGAGGCCGCTTCGTGGCCGACCGCGGGCGGCTCTCGACAGGCGGAGTCGGCGTGCTAGATTTGCAGGCGACATGCCTTATGACTGGACCCCTACCGCGCCCGGAAGCGCCAGTGGCGAGCTGCATCTGTGGCCGCACCAGTCCCTGCCGCCCCGTGGTCTGGCGGCGGTGGTGCTGGGCATCTTCACGCTGGCGCTGATCCCGCTTTTTACCATGCTGGGGTCGGTCCTGCTGTGGGGGGTGCTGCCGTTCATGTTGCTGGCGGTGCTGGGCACGTGGTTTGCGCTGTCGCGCAACCAGCGCGACCGGCGGATCATCGAGGTGCTGACGCTGACCGAGCAGAACGCCCGGCTTGTGCGCCACAACCCCGACGGCGGCCTGCAGGAATGGGATTGCAACCGCTACTGGACCCGGCCCGCACTGCATGCCGATGACGGGCCGGTGCCCAATTACGTCACGCTCAAGGGCTGCGGCCGCGAGGTCGAGATCGGGGCGTTCCTGTCGGAGGAAGAGCGCAAGGCACTCTATGACGATCTGATCCGCGTGTTGCGATCATAGGGAGGAGACCCAAGGATGATAACGGCCTGGTGCCGCAGGCTGTGCTGGCCGCGCCGACGCTTGCGCTGGCGGATCCGACGCTGGAATGCGGCCAGACCAAGTCGATCCAGGTGAAAACCGGCGACTGCATTGCAGAGACCGAGGCGCGGGTCGATGGCGCCGTCGAACTGGCACCGAGCTTTGCCATGGACGCGGCCAAGTCGCCGGACGAGGTGACAGGCCGCGCCGTCAGCGCCAAGGCGCTGGCCGAGGGGCAAGTCGCCTGGACGGCCTATCGCGACAGCCACTGCGATTTTGTCGGCACCACCATAGGCAGCGGATCGGGTACCGGCATCGCGATCCGGGCCTGCCGGATCAAGCTGGGCCGCGCGCGCGTGCACGCCCCGATGCAGACAGCACAGTAAGGCGGTTGGAGCGGGGTCAGCCGGCGGAGCGGGCGCAGAGTTCGGTCTTGACCAGCGGGCCGACCTTGCCGAAATCCATCTGGCCGGTATAGCGCGTCTTGAGCTCGGCCATCACCTTTCCCATGTCGCGAATCGATTCGGCGCCGGTGTTTTCCACCGCTTTCGAGATCGCAACCACCACCTGGTCCTGGTCCAGCTGGCGGGGCAGGAATTCGGCGATCACCTCGATCTCTTCGCGTTCGCGTTCAGCCAGGTCGAGCCGTCCGCCCTCCTCGTAGGTGCGCGCGCTTTCCTGCCGCTGCTTGGTCATTTTTCCAAGGATCGCGAGGACTTCGGCGTCACCGACCCCTGAATCGTTTCCCTCGCTGCGGGCCGCGATATCCTTGTCCTTGATCGCCGCATTTATCAGCCGCAGGGTCGACAGCCTGGCGGCCGCCTTTTCCTTCATCGCCTGTTTAAGGGCCACATTGACCCTATCGCGCATGTCCATCTGTTTTGGCCCATCCCCATGGAGCGTTGAGTTTTGGACCATATCTAAAACACCTATTTCAGGCAACCACCCCCAAACCCACATAAGCCACTGAAAAACAACAAAGTCCGAAAATTTGTGCAGACTTGACCCAGCCCGCCGCGCCCCTTAGGTATCCTTGAATTTGTCGCAAGAAGAGAGTCGTGTCATGGCCCAGACAGCCCAGCCCAAGCCCACCGCCTGCCTCGCGCTTGCCGATGGCACCATCTTCTATGGCATGGGCTTCGGCACCACCGGGCAGACGGTGGCCGAGCTGTGTTTCAACACCGCGATGACCGGTTATCAGGAGATCATGACGGACCCCTCCTATGCAGGGCAGATCGTGACCTTTACCTTTCCGCACATCGGCAACGTCGGCGTGAACCCCGACGATGACGAGACCGGCGATCCGGTCGCCGACGGCATGGTGGTGAAATGGGATCCGACGCTGGCCAGCAACTGGCGCGCGACCGAAGAGTTGAAGACCTGGCTGGAACGGCGCGGCCGCATCGCCATCGGCGGCGTCGACACCCGGCGGCTAACCCGCGCGATCCGCCAGCAGGGCGCGCCGCATGTGGCGCTGGCCCACGACCCCGACGGCAATTTCGACATCGCCGCCCTGGTGGCCGCCGCGCGCGGGTTTGCCGGGCTGGAGGGCATGGACCTGGCCAAGGACGTCACCTGTGCGCAATCCTACCGCTGGGACGAGATGCGCTGGGCCTGGCCCGAGGGCTATACCCGACAGGAAACGCCGCGCCACAAGGTGGTTGCGGTGGACTATGGCGCCAAGCGCAACATCCTGCGCTGTCTCGCCAGCGCCGGCTGCGACGTGACCGTCCTGCCGGCCTCGGCCACCGCCGAGGAGGTGCTGGCGCATGATCCCGACGGGGTTTTCCTGTCGAACGGTCCCGGCGACCCGGCGGCGACCGGCGCATATGCGGTGCCGATGATCCGCGAGATTCTGGAAAAGACCGACCTGCCGATTTTCGGGATCTGCCTGGGCCATCAGATGCTGGCGCTGGCGTTGGGGGCGAAGACGGTCAAAATGAACCACGGCCACCATGGTGCCAACCACCCGGTCAAGGAGCTGGACACCGGCAAGGTCGAGATCACCTCGATGAACCACGGGTTCGCGGTCGATGCCCAGACCCTGCCCGAGGGTGTGATCGAAACCCATCAGTCGCTGTTCGACGGGTCGAATTGTGGCATCCGCATGACCGAGCGCCCTGTCTGGTCGGTGCAGCACCACCCCGAGGCCAGCCCCGGCCCGCAGGACAGTTTTTATCTGTTCGAACGGTTCGCCGAGGCGATGGAGCAACGCAAAGCGCTGGTCTGAGGTCAAAATTTCAACCTGTTAACAGGTTGTTAACCGGGCGTTAACCTCGTTCCGAAAGGCTGAAGGCTGCACCTGCGCCGGAGCCACGGGATGAGCGATCCATTAGTCAGGCTGACCGCCCCGCGACTGGCGCCCGTTGACGGCGGCCCGCGGCAACCGCTTGGCCGCTGTCTGGTCGAACGCGGGGTGATCACCCAGGAC